>NZ_CP170082.1:40000-340000 GCF_042181575.1 Devosia polycyclovorans
CAGCCAACCCTCCCGGCCGTTGTCGATGACCAGCCGCGCCTGAATGCATTCGAGCTCGGGATGCCTTCGGAACTGCTCGACCACTCGACGCAGTTGATCGGGCTCGGGCCGGTCTTCAGCGTCATAGACCACAACGAATTCCCCGCGACAAAGCGGCAGGACAAAATCGAGGGCCTTGGGTTTGGTGCGGGGCGCCGCGTCAGGCACGATACGAAGAGAGTAGCGTGGATCGCGCAGGTGGTGCTGCAGCGCCTTGATGGTCGCCGGTGAGCGGCTCTCCACCGCAAAAACGATGTCCAGCTTTTCGGGAGGGTAGTCCAGTTTGCCGAGCGTTTGGCAGAGTTGGGGTACCATGTTCGCCTCGTCCCGCAGCGGAACCAGGACGGAATAGACTGGAAGATCCGCGTCCTCTGTCCGGCGTCCCGGCGGCGGCTCGACGCGCATCGGCTGGAACAAGGCCAAGAGGCGCAGCAAGGTCGGCAGCATGACCAGGACACACCACAGTGGCGCCAGCAGCTCGGGCCCGAGCAGCGGCGTGGCCAGCAGACCCATGGTGCTCAATGCCAAAATGAGCGCAAACGCAACACGGACCGGAGCTGTCAGCTCCAGCTGCGCAGCGGCGCGCGGCCAGTACCGCGCCATGTTCTGCCGGGCGGCGTCGATAAGGGCGGGGGCGGCCTGCTGCACCAGGAAGGTCCTGAGCGCACTTTCTTGAACAAGGCAGATGTTGTGGCACAGTTCCGGGCGGTCGGCCCGGACACGTGCCAGCCTCAGAACACCGGCGAAGTCAGGCGAGACGAAGGCCACTTCCCGGTCCAGAATTCTGGTTCGGTAAACCCGCACCTGTCCCAGAGCCTCGAGGCGGCCTGGCTCCATAAGGGCACTGCCACCTCTGGGAACGGCATCAAAGAATGCGAACCCCGCCCAGCGCGCGGCCCGGGCCATGATCTGGGCCGGAGCAAGATCGAGCTGTATAGCGCACCAATGCAAGGGATCGACTTCCGAAGCCAAGGCCCGCTCCAGAGTTTGGCGCCCGAGCTCTTCACTCGATCCTGGGCCGAGAATGGCTTGCATCAGGGCAAGGGCCTGAGACATGCGGTACGTCCCTGCTCAGGCCAATTGCGGTCCGTCGGGCCACATGGGCGGTGGGGAAGAAAAAACCGGGATGAGCGGTTGGCTCATCCCGGTGCTGCGTCTCACATTGTCCAGGGCCTGCTCGGAAACGTCGATCCAGGCCGCGATAATTGGCTTGCCTTCGCGGAGCACGGGATCGCCCAATGGTGTAATGCGCCAGCCCACTGCGGTGCCATGTTCGATCATGGAGATGGAGGATACAAAGGTGATGAAGCTATATCCCTGCAACAGGGCATACTCCATCACCGCGCAGAAAAGGGCTGCAGACTCGGGAGCGCGCCGCCGGCCCTCACGTCGATCCGGATGCACATAAAAGCGCGTCCAATCGGCCCCAAGCGAGGGATGGGCGGGGAATTCTCCTTGCACTAACCCGTTAAAGACAGTCTGCAGCAAGTTCGGTCGATCCAGGGGCGTCAGGCGGGAGCCGCCAATGACGACGCCGGAATCGGAAATCAGCAAATGGGTCGCGTCGTCGTTGTCAAATTCATCGACATCGCGACCGTCGGGTCGCCGGAGGGCGTCCCAGCCGGCCAGATCAACAAATATTCTGTGGCGCAGGCGGTAGTTCTGCTCCAGCAAGTCACGTCCCTGCCGGTCCGCTGGGTTGCGAACAATGTGCAATTTCATCTGCCTGCCCCCAAGCATCCGGCATTGACGGCGCTATTAGGCACAAAGGCGACGCGAAACGAAATTGGTAGAAATCCCAGTTCCGCGCAAAAATTTCCGATCGGACAGCAAGTTACGCTGCTTTTACCTGGCTCGGCAGTGCTACAGCGTGATCAGCTTGTGCCGGATGGCCTCGACAACCGTATGGAGGCGATTGTTGGTGCCCATGCGCTTTTGCGCGTTTTCGCAATGCTGGTTGATCGTGCGCGGGGTCAACCCGGTAATCTCGGCGATTTCCACGGCGGTCTTGCCCATTGCCGCCCATTTGAGAATTTCCGCCTCGCGCGGTGTGATCACACGACGACCGACGGGCCGCCCGGCCGGCCCGTTGAGGTAGCGAAGTCGGCCATGCACATAGAGCGAGAGCAGGTGCAGTTCGAAGCGCTGCTTTTCGTCGAGATGGTCGGGGTTGCCGACGAGGGACACCACCCCCTGCATGCCGCCTTCCATGTGGACCGGGACGCAGAAGCCCTCATCCATACCGAATTCACGTGCTTCCTCCATCACCCGCCGGGCGGCGATGTCATTCTCCCGGTCATAGGGCGCCTCTGACCAATCGAAGGGGAGCGTGGTGGAAAAGCAATGCCGGGCGACTGGGTCAAGATGAACATAGCCCAAGCCGGTGTAGCGCTCGTACCACTCGTCCTGCCAGCCAGAAAGCAGCACGAATGGACGCACATCCATGCCGGGATCGGGGAGCCCGGAAACGATGAACCGCTCAAAGCCATAATTGGCGATGGCGCGATTCATGATGTCCATAATGGCGTTCGAAGAGGTTTGTTGCTGGATGTCCTCTATGAAGGACATCAAATCCGCATTCATCCCGGCAAGCCCCCTACAGCCGCTTGAGTAAGGGAATTTACCTTGTTCTCTTGCGAAGGCAAGTAGAATGGAGCCGGCGAATTCAGAAAAAGACCAGCTCCACAACAATTTAGCTCAGTTAATGGAAGTGGTGCGGGTTGAAGCGGTAAGCAGTTGAACAGAATTCACATACCACTTCGATTTCGCCATCCACCGCCATCTCCTGCCGCTCCGCTTCAGAAAAGCTGTTGGCCAGCATGTCTTCTATGCGGTCGGCCGAACAGGTGCAGCGCTCCTCAAGGTCCTGGGGCGGGAACACGCGCACGCCCGTTTCATGATAGAGACGGAACAGCAGTCGTTCAGGAGACAGATCCGGATCGGAGAGCTCAAGGTCCCCCACCGTGCCAAGCAAGGCCTTGGCTTCAGACCACCCATCCGCCTCGACGAAATCGGGATCGACCATGTCCGGGTTGTCGAAATCACCATCACCGGGCAGGTCTGCCATGGCGGAGATGCCATTGGGGGGCAGATGCTGGATCAGCATGCCGCCCGCCCGCCAGCGCGGACGATGATCACCTCTGGTCGACATCTGGGCAACAGCAAGGCGCACCTGGGTGGGGATCTGTTCGGACTGCATGAAATAGGTATGGGCCACCCCCTCAAGCGAGTCTCCGTCCAGCGCAACGATACCCTGATAGCGTTCGGTATGCGGGCCCTGGTCGATGGTCATGGCGAGGTGCCCCTTGCCAAGCAGATCGGCAGGGCTGGTCTTGCCGGACTCGGCCGCCTTGACCAGAGCGTCCTGGTCGAAACGGGCATAGCCGCGCATGCCGTCGGGCGCATCGAAGTCGACCACGATCAGATTGACCGGGCCATCAGTCTGGGTCTGCAGGATGAAACGGCCCTCGAATTTGAGCGACGAGCCGATCAGGGCGGACAGCACCACGGCTTCGCCCAACAGACGGGCAACCGGCAAGGGATAATCGTGGCGACTGAGAATGGCATCGAGTGCTGCGCCCAAACGCACCACGCGGCCGCGGGTATCGAGCTTATCGAGGGTGAAAGGCACCACGGCATCATCACCGGTCTCGGGGCGATCGAGGCCCAGGCTAGCGAGCAGGTTGTCGGTCATGGTCGGTTCCGTGGTCATCTTTGTCTTGTCTCTTCAAAGGCTACGCCTTGCGGCCCAAACGCGCTACCCGGCGACCTTGAACAAAGGTGTTGCCGGATCCGCCATCCATTCAAACAGACGCCCCCGCTTGCGCGGGGGTGACATTTGCGTGGTTCAGCGGGAGACGAGCCGGTAGCCCGTCAATTCGTGTCGACGCCAAAGGCCCAGCACAAAACGGCTTTCTGGGCATGGAGGCGGTTTTCGGCCTCGTCAAACACCACCGATTGGGGACCGTCAATCACCTCATCGGTCACCTCATCGCCCCGATGGGCGGGCAGGCAGTGCATGAACAAGGCGTCCTTGTTCGCCAAGGCCATTAGATTGGTATTGACCTGATAGGGTTTCAAGATGCGGCGCCGCTCGGCAGCATCGGTGTCGCCCATCGACACCCAGGTGTCGGTGATGACCAGGTCAGCTCCCTCAACGGCTTCGCGCGGATCCTCGACCATGCGCACGGCCGAACCAGCCCGCTTGATATCTTCCTTGAGATCCTTTTCGGGGCTGTATTCTTCCGGCACCGAAATAGTCAGCTCGCAGCCGAACAGCTCGGCCGCATTGACCCAGGAATGCAGCACATTGTTGCTATCACCCACCCAGGTCACCTTTGCGCCCTTGATGTCGCCGCGGTGTTCCTCGAAGGTCATCAGGTCCGCCATGATCTGGCAGGGATGCGCACGGCGGGTCAGGCCATTGATCACCGGAACGGTGGCGGCTTCGGCCAGCTCAAGCAAGTCGGCATGGCTGAGAATGCGGATCATGATGGCGTCCACATAGCGGCTCATCACCTGGGCAGTGTCGGCCAGGGTTTCTTCGCGGCTCAACTGCATTTCCTGGCCGGAGAGCATTAGTGTCTCGCCGCCAAGCTGGCGCATGCCGACATCGAAGGATACGCGCGTGCGGGTCGACTGCTTGTCAAAGATCATTGCCAGCACCTTGTCCTTGAGGAGCTGGGGCCGATCGCCATCCTTCAGGCGCGCCTTGAGGGCGCCGGCCTGGTTGAGCATGCCGCGCAATTCGGCATAGGAAAAATCGTCGATTGAGAGAAAATGTCTTTGGGTACCGGTCGAGGTCATGGGCCGGGGTCCTTTTGTGACGCTGGATTGGAATGGACGAGAGGCGCTCCGGAGGGACGAGAGCCCCCCGGACAAGGATCAGGGACCGCCTCGGCGCCGTCCGAAATGATAAAATACCAGCATGACGATCAACTCGCCGACGCCGTGGTGGCCGTTTCGGCCTCGATCGCGTCGAACGCGGCCGCGATGCGGTTCATGGCGTCCTCGATGTCCGCTTCGGTGACGATGAGCGGGGGCAGAAGCCGCAACACATTGTCGCCAGCGCCGATGGCGAGAAGCTGATGATCGTCGCGCAGGCGGGCGACGAAGTCCCGGACCGGAGGCGCGATCTTGATGCCAGCAAGCAGGCCCTTGCCGCGCAGTTCCAGAACGTAGTCGGGATATCTTTGGGCAAGCTGCTGCAAATGCCAGGCGAGACGCTGCCCCATCTGGGCGACGTGATCCATGAAGCCCGGCCCCTGGATGCGGTCAAGCACGGCATTGCCCATGGCGCAGCCCAGCGGGTTGCCGCCATAGGTGGAGCCATGCGTGCCAGGAACCATAGAGGCGGCCGCTTCCTCGGTGGCGAGGCACGCACCAAGCGGGAAGCCACCGCCGATGGCCTTGGCGACAGCCACGATATCGGGCGTGATGCCAGCCCATTCGAAAGCAAAGAAGCGCCCGGTCCGGCCAAAGCCACACTGGACTTCATCCAGGATGAGCAGAAGGCCGTGCTCGTCGCATATCTGGCGCAGACCCTGCAGGAATTCCGTGCTCATGGCGGTGACGCCGCCCTCGCCCTGTACAGGCTCGATCAGAATGGCGCAGGTCTGCGGCCCGACCAGGGCCCGAACGGCATCGAGGTCACCTGGCGCGGTGTGCTTGAAGCCCGGCATGGGCGGGCCGAAGCCTTCGAGATAGCTCGGATTGCCGCCGGCCGCGATGGTGCCCAGGGTCCGGCCATGGAAGGACCCGGTGAAAGCAATCACCTCATAGCGGTCAGGTTCACCCTTGGAAAAGAAGTGGTGGCGGGCCGTCTTGATGGCGCATTCGAGCGCCTCGGCGCCTGAATTGGTGAAAAACACCCTGTCGGCGAACGTGGCGTCAACGAGCCGCTGTCCCAGCCGTTCCTGCTCGGGAATGGTGAAGACATTGGAAGTATGCCAGACCTTGTCTGCCGCCGCCTTGAGCGCGCCGACCAGATGTGGATCGCCGTGGCCCAGCGCATTGACCGCGATGCCGGAGTGGAAATCGAGAAATTCCCGGCCATTCTGGTCGTACAGGCGCATGCCCTCGCCCCGCTCGAAGGCGAGATCGGACCGGGCATAGGTGCCGTAGAGCGCAGACATGATGGATTTCCCCTTGGGCTGAACAATGGTTGGCGATGAGCGTGGCAAAGTTGCCACAGAAACCAAAAACGCGCCCTCTCGGCCGCGCGTATGGGCCCGAGAAATAGGCGAAATCGCCGCACAAAGTCAATCTCGTACCGGGCAAGTGCCTGATTTGACTCAAGGATCGTTAGGGTAATTTTAACCAATGAATAAACGGGGAAAATCGCCCCCGACTCTTGATCCTGATTCCGCCGATAGCGTAATCTCACAGGCGTTGGGGACACGATATCTCGTGTGGCGGACCCGCTCAACATACGAGCTGTAGAGTCGATATGGCGGCCAGTGCCACTCTGGCTGCACAATGAAGGATTCTGTTTTGACAATGGTTTCAGGAGCGCAACCGATGGGCTGGACGGACGAGCGCGTCGAACTTTTGAAAAAGCTTTGGATGGAAGGGCTCAGCGCCAGCCAGATTGCGGCTGAACTGGGCGAAGGGGTTACCCGCAATGCCGTGATCGGCAAGGTCCATCGCCTCAAGCTTTCTGCCCGGGCCAAGCCCACCAACACCGCTCCGCGTTCGCGCCCGGCAAGCCGCCCATCCGCGCCGCGACGCATATCATCCACCTCGTCTGCGAGCACCAGCACGATGAGCGCCAAGCCGCGCGTCACCATGTCCCGTCCGCAGGTCATGGGCGCGACTGCTCTGGCTGCAAGCCCGGAAATGGATACTGAGCTCTATGTGGCACCAGCTGCAGCAGAGCTCTTCATTCCCGAGGACAAGCGCCTTAGCCTGCTGCAGTTGAGCGAAAGCACCTGCAAGTGGCCGATCGGCGATCCGCTGACCAAGGACTTCTATTTCTGCGGCCAGCACAGCCTGGAAAGCGGCCCTTATTGCGAGTTCCATTCGCGCCGGGCCTATCACCAGCTCGACAAGAAGAAGCGCTGAGGCGCTGACAGAGCTGTAGAAGAAGGCGCCGCGGGGCGCCTTTTTTGTGTGCCTGGCAATCTGGTCATTGGCGGTCGCTCCACTGATCTCTCACGACTCTGTTCTACGACCTCGCTAGGCCGACGGGGATAAGAGGGGCAAAAGAACGGCTCAGGGCAGCAGGATTTCCACCCGCAGGCCTTCGCCGGGCTTGGAGCGAATGCTCATCTGGCCGCGATGGCGCTGGATGATGTGCTTGACGATGGCGAGGCCCAGGCCCGTGCCCTTCTTTTTGCGGCTCGCCTCGGCGTCGATGCGATAGAAGCGTTCGGTCATGCGCGGTACGTGTTCGGGCTCGACGCCGGGACCGTGATCGGTAACGCTGACCAGGTGCTTGAGGCCCGAGCGGTCGATGCCGATCAAGTCAACTTCGACCGTCTTGCCGTCGGCGCCATATTTGATAGCGTTCTCGATCAGGTTCTCGAACACCTCATAGAGCTGCCCGCGATCCCCGGTGACGGTGACTGGCGCCTTGGGCACGGTCAGGATCACATCGATCTGGGCGGCCTTGGCCTGGGTCTGCAGCCCTTCGCGCACTTCGCGCAACAAGGCGGTCAGATCCACCGTACCGGTGGGCCGCACATGCTGGTGCATTTCGATGCGCGAGAGGCTCAGGAGGTCATCGATCAGCCGGCTCATGCGCTCCGCTTGCGTGCGCATGATGCCCAGGAATTTCTCCCGCGCCGCCGCATCGCGGGCCGCGGGTCCGAGCAGGGTATCGATAAAGCCGACCAGCGAAGCGAGCGGGGTGCGCATTTCGTGGCTGGCATTGGCGATAAAATCGGTGCGCAGCGCGTCAACGCGCTTGAGTTCGGTCAGGCTCTGGAAGGTCACCAGCAGTTGCCGGTCCTCATCAGCAAACCAGTCACGGTCCGGACGGCGGATCGGCGCGACCACCACGCGATCCCAGGTTTCCGACGGAACAGTTTCGTGCAGCTCGAAGCTGCGCGGCTCACCCGTGCGCTGCGAGCTTTCGATGGCGGCAACCAGGTCTGGATTGCGCATGACCAGTGTCATGACCCGCCCCAGTTGCAGGCTGGGATATTGCCGGGCCGCTGCACCATTGCGATGCAACACGGCGCCCCGGCCATCAAGCACCAGGCCCGGATCGCCCAAGGCCTCGACGAAGGCCGGGAGCATGTCCTGCTCGACAACGGGCTGGACCGGCGCCGGAACCGGCACTTCCATGGTGCGCGTGACTGTGACAACCGGCTGGGGCAGCATGGCGACGAAACCGACAAGAACAAGATAGCCGATCAGGGCAAGATCGATGCGCAAGCCGCCAAGCACCACAAAGGCGATGATCAGACCCGCCGAGCCGAGCAGCAACGGCACCTGTCCGGCAAGGCGCACCAACGCGTTGGCCGGCCTGCGTGTCAGATGAGTGGTTCTCAGATCGTCCATGTCGGGAGGTCGAATCAATGCAATGGGCCCGCCTCTTGCGCGGGAAGCGGGTTCATAGCACGGTCTATGTGACAACGGAGAGACAGCGTGACCGATCCCATCGACGGCTTTGATATCAACGACCCGGACCTGCCCAAATCCATCAAGAAGGCGGCGTTCGGATCGGGTGCCTATCCGTATGAGGATAAGCTCGACAAGGATGATTATGACACGCAGTTCTACAAGCTGCAAAAGCAGTTGGTGCTGCATCAGGCGCATATGGCCAAGGCCGGCACGCGCACGATCATCGTCTTCGAGGGGCGCGATGCTGCGGGCAAGGGCGGCACGATCAAGAGGTTCCTGGAAAACCTCAATCCGCGCTACAACATCATCGCCGCGCTGCCCAAGCCCAATGACCGGGAGCGCACGCAATGGTATTTCCAGCGCTATGTCGACTGGCTGCCGGCAGCGGGAGAAATGGTGCTGTTCGACCGCTCCTGGTACAACCGGGCGGTGGTCGAACCGGTGATGGGGTTCTGCACACCGGAGGAAACGACGCGCTTCCTTGAAGAGGCGCCGGATTTTGAGAAGCAATTGACCCGGGACGGGATCAAGATCTTCAAGCTGTGGCTCTCAATTGGCCGGGAAATGCAATTGAAACGGTTCCATGACCGGGCCCATGACCCGCTCAAGACCTGGAAGCTCTCACCGGTCGATCTTAAGGCCCTGACCAAGTGGGAGGAGTATTCGGTGGCCCGCGACCGGATGCTCGAACGCACCGACAGCAAACACGCGCCCTGGACGGTGATCCGGGCCAATGACAAGAAGCGCCTCAGGCTCAACGCCATTCGCACCGTGCTGCATGGGCTGGACTATGAGGGCAAGGACGAGGCCGAGATCGGTGAGATCGACCGCAAGCTGGTGCTGAGCGCGGAGGAATTCCTCAAGTTGAAGGGGGAGTAGGAAGCCCTCACCCCCACCAAGCTCTGCTACGGCCCTGCGGGCCGAGCGGCGCTACCTCCCCCTTCCAAGGGGGAGGTGAGATCTTAGGGCGCAATCAGAACGCCCATTCGCCCTTGCGCATGACGGGCTCGGTGGTGCCGTCGGCGTGAACGCCGTCGATATCGACCTTATCGGAGCCGATCATCCAGTCGATGTGGATGAGAGACTTGTTGCCGCCCTGGGCGAAAATCTGATCCGAGGTCAAATCCTTGCCGCCTTCGAAGCAATCGGCATAGCACTGACCCATGGCGATGTGGCAGCTGGCGTTTTCGTCGTAGAGCGTGTTGTAGAACAGGATGCCGGAACCCGAGATCGGCGAGGAGTGCGGCACCAGGGCCACTTCGCCGAGGCGCCGGGCGCCCTCGTCGGTGTCGAGGACCTTGTTGAAGACGTTCTCGCCCTTGGTGGCCTTGAGCTCGACCATGCGGCCTTCTTCAAAGCGGGCCTGGATGTTCTCGATCAGCGTGCCATTGTGCGAGAGCGGCTTGGTGGCCGACACGGTGCCCTCGACGCGGAGGCGGTGGGGGGTGGTGAAGACTTCCTCGGTGGGAATATTGGGATTGCAGGTGACCCCGTTCTTGGCTTCCGAGGCGCCGCCCTTCCAGCGATGGCCATCGGCGAGACCGACGGTGAGGTCAGTGCCCGGACCGGTATATTTCAGCGCGGAGAACTTCTTGCCATTGAGCCAGGTCCAACGAGCCTGAAGGTTGGCATTGTGCGCCTTCCAGGCGGCGATGGGATCATCCTGATCGACGCGGGATGCCTTGAAGATGGCGTCGGCCAGCTTGGCGATGGCCACATCTTCGGGATCGTTGGGGAAGACCAGCCTGGCCCAGTTGGGCGTGGGGTAGGAAACGATGTTCCAGTTGATGGCAAAGCCGGTGATCAACTCAAGCGCCGGACGATAGGCGGCCGAATTGGCGCGGTTGGCGCGGGAGACCTTTTCGGGGTCTTCATTGGCCAGCATCATCGGGTTGTCGCCGGAGATGGCGAGACGCGCCGCATTGTTCTTGTAGGCCTCGGCCATGCCGGCATAGAGCCAGCCGGCGGCGCGATCAAAGCTGGCATCCTTGGCATGGCGGAAGCGGGACAGGGTCGCTTCTTCGTCGGAATAAATGGTGGTCACCAGACCCGCACCGGCCTTGTAGGCATGTTCGGTGATGCGGCGCACCAGGGGCGCGGCGGTCATCGGGGCGGTGATGATGAGGTCCTGACCCTCGGCCAGTTGCAGGCCGACCTTGATGGCCACTTCGCCGAGCTTGTCGAGCTTGACCGGATCGATGGGGGAAGTACTGGAATTGCTCACGGGGCTGATGCCTTCTTGCTCTTGAATCGATTGGCGCGAGCCTATCGTTCCGCCGCGCGCCGCGCCACCCCGGGAAAACCGCGGCGCAAGAAGACGTGCCGAAGCCTCGCATGGCGCGCGGCGCCTGCGATTGCTGCGGTCTGGGGCGAGCTTCGCCTCGGTGCCGGTCGTCCGGCGAAAACAACAGGTGAGACAAACCTCGCCCCAGACTCCGGAGGCTCGTCGACGGACTGAATGGCGGACTTGCGTCCTCGTCTCCGCCCATGAGGACTGCGTCGTCTTCGCCCTGCTGGCGACGTGGCAGTTGCCGAACCGGTGCAGCCGGAACGGCTCGACATGGAACCTGCGGAGTGAAACAGGTTCATTCAGTGGCCCGCCGGCGGAAGACGGGCGACCCCATCTCCATCCGGACCTCCGCACCGACCGTTCGTGGCGCCCGCGCAGCTTGTGCGGAGGTGGGGCCATTGTGCCGCAGCTTGCACGCGCGGGGATAAGTTGCCCCCTGTGGCGTTCCTGCATCACCAAAGCTGTCGATCACATTTATGGCATTGGCAAGGGCGAACGGTTTGGCTACAAAACGTTCGCCGCTTCAATTTTGAACCAGGGGAGGCGTTGCATGACAGCAGTGATGTATTCTCCCCTCGCGGGCAAGTTCCGACTTTAGGCCCTTGCTCCCCGTGGTCCGCCTTTTTGGCCTGACCACTCGCGGTTTTTCCGTATTTCCCAGCAGTTGAGCCAGCCTTCGGGCGTCATCCGTTCAGGCCCAATCTGCGCTCTTTCATTCCCCTTTTTGAGGAACCGGACGCCGGAAAACGGCACCGGACACACCAAATGAGTCGAAAGAAGCTCGATTTCCGTGCCGACGCCTTTCGCAACGTGCTCGGCTTTACTTTCAAGCATTGGCAGGGTCAGCCTTGGCGCGTGGCCGTCATTGCCCTTCTGGTGCTGCTGGCCACCCTGGCCGAAGCCCTGAGCCCGCTTTTTGCCGGCCAGCTGGTCGACGCAATTGCCGGGGGCGGCAATGACGCCCTGACTGCGGCGCTGACCGCCTTCATCACCATGTCGGTGCTGTACCTGGCTTCGGTGGTGCTGCGCCAGTTTGTATTCTTCAACATCATTGCGCTGACGCTCAAGATGATGGGCGAGATCGCCGCCAGCGCCTTTCACCGGGTGCAGCGGTTCTCGACCGACTGGCACGCCAATGCCTTTGCCGGTTCTACCGTGCGCAAGATCACGCGCGGCATGTGGGCGCTTGACCTGCTGAACGATACCTTGCTGGTGGCGCTGCTGCCCTCGACCATCATGCTGGTGGGCGCAACGCTGATCCTGGGTTCCTACTGGCCGGTCATGGGTCTGTTGGTGGGTGTCGGCTCGGTGATCTACATCGGGGTGACCATGGCGCTCTCCACCGGCTATGTGGCCCCAGCGGCCACGCTGGCCAATGCCTGGGACACCCGGATGGGTGGGGCGCTGGCCGACGCGGTGAGCTGCAACAATGTGGTCAAGGCCTTTGGCGCCGAGACGCGCGAGGAACAGCGGCTGCACCAGGTGATCGGCAAATGGGACCACCGAACGCGTCGGACCTGGAAACGCGGCACGCTGGCCGGCGGTGTGCAAGGGGTCATGATGGCCAGCATGCAAACCGCCATTCTGGGCCTGGTGCTATGGCTGTGGACGCAGGGCCAGGCGACGCCGGGCGACATCGCCTTCGTCCTGACCATGTTCTTCCTGCTTTCGGGTCATCTGCGCGATGTGGGCATGCATATCCGCAATCTGCAGCGCTCGGTGAACGACATGGAAGAACTGGTCGCCCTTTATGCCCACCCGCTGGGCATCGACGACAAGTCGGGCGCCACACCGATCAATATCGGTGAGGGCGGGATCAAGTTCGACCGCGTGACCTTCCAGTATGGCGCGCATCCGACGCCGCTTTATCGCGACTTCTCGGTTGAGATAAAGCCGGGCGAACGTGTGGGCCTGGTGGGGCATTCGGGCTCGGGCAAGACGACCTTCGTCAAGCTCATCCAGCGGCTCTATGACGTCAGTGACGGGGCGATCACCATTGATGGCCAGAACATTGCCGAGCATCAGCAAAGCTCGTTGCGAGGCCAACTCGCCATTGTGCAGCAGGAGCCGATCCTGTTTCACCGCACGCTGGCGGAGAATATCTCCTATGGCCGGCCGGGGGCCAGCCGCGGCGAAATCATCGAGGCGGCCAAACAGGCCAATGCGCATGACTTCATCATGGGCCTGCCCAAGGCCTATGAAACGCTGGTGGGTGAGCGCGGCGTGAAACTGTCGGGTGGCGAGCGGCAGCGCGTTGCCATTGCTAGGGCGTTCCTGGCCGATGCACCGATCCTGATCCTGGACGAGGCGACCTCAAGTCTCGACAGCGAGAGCGAGGTGATGATCCAGCAGGCTATGGAACGGCTGATGGAAGGCCGGACCACGCTGGTGATTGCACACCGTCTGTCCACGGTTCGGGCGCTCGACAGGTTGCTCGTCTTCGACAAGGGCAAAATTGTCGAGGAGGGCAATCATGAACAGCTTATCCGGCTCAATGGCGGCATCTACCGCCGGCTGTTCGAGCGGCAGGCGCTGGAGCTAACCAAAGGTCTGGTCGCGTAGGCAAAAGAAGGGGCGCCACGGCGCCCCTTTCTCAATCCGGGGGGTTCTTGTCCTGCTCTTCGTAGCCGCGCCTGGTTTCCACCTCGGTAGCGACCTTCTCGGAAGGGGTACGGTCTCGATTGCGGCGCATGCCATAGGCCATGGCGCCACCAAGTACGATGACGCCGACAGTCAAGACAATCAGCCATAGGGCGGGTCCGGTGACGAAATCCATGAGGTCTCTCCTTTAGAAAGACCAACGCAAGGCATTCGGATGCGTTGCACCCTGCCGAGGGTTAGAAAACCCGGTCGCCCTGTTGGTCCATATAGGCCAGTTCCTCGGCCGTGCTGTCCCGCCCCAGCGCCTTGTTGCGGAAAGGAAAGCGGCCGAAGCGGGCGATGGTCTCGCGGTGCTTGACCATGTAGTCGAGCGCATCTTCGTTGCCGAAGTTTTCGAACAGCCGAACGCCCTCGTCCTGCATGACCAGGGATTCAGCGTGCATGAATGGCATGTAGATGAAATAGGCCCAGTCATGCGGCACGGCCACGTCATGGCCACCGGAGATGGCTTCCTGTGCCAGGACAAGTGCCATCTTGTCCTGCGCGAACGCTTCGGCGCTGCCGCGATGAAGCTGACGGGAGAACTGATCGAGCACCACGATCTCGGCGAGGCGCCCTTCGGGGGTTTCGCGCCAGGCCCAGGCCTCGCCCCGCGCGACCTGGGGATGGAGATCGGCGAAGCGATCCGCCAGGGCCGCGTCGAATTCCGGCTTGCCGCCGAACCAATCGTCCCGCCCGTGTTCGACGAACCAGAAATCGATGACGTCCTGATAAGATTGCATGCGGCGCTCCTGTGGTCTTTTGGGGTGACACATCACCCTGGCCTTGGATCGCAGGGGCAGCACCCCCGGGTCAAGTCCGGGGACGCTTTGGCATTGCGCGCCCTCAGGATCAGGCCGCCAGTTCGAGCCGAATGCGATTGCCGGAGGGGTCGCGGGTTTCGACATCGTTGCCGATGACGTCGAGCGGTGCCCCTGCTTGCTCCAACCGCTCCTTGAGGGCCGCCAGGCTCTCGGCGTCGGGCAGCACAATGGTGAACCAGCGCAGGCCCGCGCTGCCGGCCGGGGGCAGGCCGGCATTGGGCCCGGACCAGACATTGAAGGCCAGAGTGTGGGGCATGTAGTCGAGCCCCACATCGCCCATGCCAAAGGACTGGATCAGGAGGAACCCGGCAAAGCCGAGCACGTCGCGATAAAATTCCATGGCCACGTTGAGGTCGTTCACGTGCACATGGACATGGCCGATGCGGGTGCCCGCCGGCATGCGTGACGCCAAGACCGGGTTCTCACCGAGTTCGGCCAGGAGGCCATCGAGATCGATGGGATCGCGGCCCGAATGGGGTTTTCCCTCGGTGGTGACCGCATAGGTTTGCCCCTCGTCAGGATCGCCCAGAGTGCCGCGCCAGGGGGTTTCGAAGGTGATCTCGATGCCGTTGCCGTCCAGATCCCAAAGGTAGATGGCTTCGGAGACCAGATGGTCGGTCGGCGAAATGCGGACATTGCGCTGCAAGGCGCGCACCGCCATCTGTGCCAGATCAGCTCGCGTGGGCACGTGGATGGCGACATGGTAAAGGCCGATAGTGCGGGGGGTCACCGGGCGGGTGGCGCCGGTTTCAAGCACGATCAACGTCTTGCCGCCCGCGCCCATGGACAGAGCGTTGCCGTTTTCGGAGATGAGGTCGAGCCCAACGACATCCTGCCAGATGGCCAGCGCTTTTTGCCGCTCGGTGACGGCGATGTGGACCGGCCCGAGCGTCGTGCTGAGCGGCAGGACAGGTTTTGAGCGGACATTGGTCTGTACGGATGTGTCGATCATCTCGACCTCCCTGGAAATTATCTTGCCCGATATGTAGTGGCCCGGTGCCAAGTGAGATAGCCGATACTGACGAAGGCTGCGTTCGACAATCCGCTCCAGTTTCAGAGGCCGGCCCGCGCCGCTATGCCTGGCCACTCGGCGATCAGTCCGTCGCGCGCCCGCAGACCACCAGTGATCTCGTGACGCTGGTCGTCCTGATTGAGCCGGGCGAACACCACGCGCCTCTCCTCCTTTTCGGCCCAGCCCACATACCAGCCCCAGCCACGCGCGTAGTCGAAGCTGTAGTCCGCGCGTCGGGGATAGGCCGACCCCGTCTTGCCCCAGATATTCCAGCCTTCGGCGGCGCGCGGGCTTTCGAGCAAGCTTAGGGCACCATCTATGGCGTCGTTGGAAACCGGCAATTGCCGCTGGAGGAGCGCAGCCAGGAAGCCCGCCTGTTCCAGCGGCGAAATCTGCAATGAGGAGGAAATCCAGGACCGCTCGAGGCCGTTATCGCGACCGGGATCGCCAGCGAAGTCAGCGTTGCCGTAGCCAAAACTGCGAGCGAAAGCGGTGAGCTGCTCGATCCCCAACTGCTCGGTGATCCTTTGAGAATACCAGACGTTGGAATTATGGATCCACATGGTGGGGTCGGTGTCCTGGCGCCAGGACTTGATCCAATCGGCATAGCCCTGTTTGAAGGGCAGCCGGGGTTCGGTGGCCGATTTCACTATGCCCGCTTCAAAGGCCATGACGGCAAGGGGCAGCTTGAAGGTCGAGGCCGGGGTGACGCGGGTCTGGCAATCGCCTTCGGCGAGCAGCACGGTGCGACTGACCGGGTCGGCGACCAGCGTGCAGATCGTATTGGCCGCAACTGGCAGAGCTGCGAGCAGCGGCCAGAGCAGGGCAAGCAGTGCGAGGAGGAAGTTTTGACGCATTCGAGTTCTCCAAACAGAGCGTCTGCAATTGATGGAAATTCCGGCCAAATGTCGGCCATGCTGGAAAAAAGCTTCTTCGACCGGCCGGTTGTGGCGGTAGCCCGAGACTTGATCGGCGCCAGCATGCTGTTCGAGGGCGTTGGCGGGCGCATTGTCGAGGTGGAAGCCTATGACCCAACCGATCCGGCGTCACACAGTTTTCGCGGCCCGACGCCGCGCAACCGGGTGATGTTCGGGCCGCCGGGGCATGCCTATGTCTACAAGATCTACGGCATTCACTATTGCCTCAATTTCGTCTGCCAACCCGGCAGCGCCATCCTGATCCGGGCGCTCGAGCCGTTGGCGGGTCTCGACACCATGCGGGCGCGGCGCGGTGGATTGGCGGATCGACAATTGTGCTCTGGGCCAGGCAAGTTGGCGCAGGCGCTGGGGATTGACCTAAGGCATGACGGGTTGGCGCTGGACGCGCCGCCATTTGCGCTTGGGGCCCGCGATGCGATGCACTCGATAGCCACCGGTCCGCGCATTGGCATCACCAAAGGCGCCGAGACGCCTTGGCGTTTCGTACTGGCCGGGTCGCGCTTTCTGAGCCGGCCCATGGCGAAGGCGCAGCCCGATTTGTGATCAGCATGGCCGCAACCGGTTCCAGGCTCCCTCGTTGTCAGGGCAGGCCGGTGCGCGTCAACCGGACACGGCGGCATAGGGCTTTTGGTGTGGTTTTTCCGGTTTCCCACATCAGTCATTCCCCCCCATTGACGCAGGCCCTTGTCCCGCCCGCACCGGCCAACACACAATGCAGGAGGCCACCATGCCCCAAGGTGACAAGAGCGCCTATACCGACAAGCAAAAGCGCAAAGCCGAGCATATCGAAGAAGGCTACGAAGAGCGCGGCGTCTCCCACAAGGAAGCGGAGCGGCGGGCTTGGGCCACCGTCAACAAGGATGACGGGGGCGGCAACAAGTCCGGCTCGGGCCGCGGCACGCACACTGACAATCCCGCCGCGCACAAGGGCGGCAAGAAGGGTGGCGAGGCGTCTGCCAACCGCCCCGCCGCGGAGCGATCCGCATCGGCCAAGAAGGCCGCAGAAACCCGCAAGAGAAACGAAGACCGCGCGCACCACTAGGAGGCCGCTGATGTCCGAAGAATCGAACCAGAACACCAACCCGCCCCAGATGCAGGATCATCAGCCGGGGCGGGAAACCGAGATGCACCCCAAGCCTGACTATATGCCCAAGTTTCCCGGCAATGGGCGGCTCAGGGACAAGGTCGCGATCATCACCGGGGGTGATAGCGGCATCGGCCGCGCCTGCGCGGTGCTGTTCGCCCGTGAAGGGGCACAGGTTGCGCTGGTCTACCTGGAGGAAACCGAGGACGCGACGATCACTGCCGACGCGGTGAAGGCCGAGGGCAAGGAAGCGCTGCTGCTGCGCGGTGATGTCGGCGACAAGGCCTTCTGCGAAACGGTGGTCGGTCAGGTCATCGAGAATTTCGGCAAGCTCGATGTGCTGGTCAACAATGCGGCCGAGCAGCACATGGAGACCGCGCTCGAAGATATTTCCGAACAGCAGATGCGCCGGACCTTCGAGACCAATTTCTTCGGCTACATGTTCATGACACAGGCCGCCCTGCCCTATCTTCGCGAAGGCGCCTCGATCGTCAACACGACGTCGATCACTGCCTATCGCGGCTCACCCAGCCTGATGGACTACGCCTCGACCAAGGGCGCCATCGTGGCCTTCACCCGGTCGCTTTCGGGAAGCCTTGCCAAGAAGGGCATCCGTGTGAACGGGGTGGCGCCTGGACCGATCTGGACGCCGTTGATCCCGGCCAGCTTCCCGGCCGACAAGGTCGCTCAATTCGGCGCCAACGAACCCTTGGGGCGCCCGGGACAACCCAATGAAGTGGCCACCAGCCATCTGTTCCTGGCGTGCGACGAGAGTTCCTACATGACCGGACAGGTACTGCACCCCAATGGCGGGGAGATCATCGGGGGTTAAACCGGCGGCGCCGGTTGCCTCGGGAATCCGGCCATGATTCAAAAGGGCTGTGGAAGCCCTTGAGTCGCTCGACCTGTTCTCGCCCCATCGCCACGAGCGGCCCAGCCCGCTCGCGGTGCTGCGCGACATCTTCGGGCACAAGGCGTTTCGCGGGCAGCAGGCCGATGTGATCGAGCATGTGGCAGACGGCGGCGATGCGGTGGTGTTGTTTCCCACCGGCGCCGGCAAGTCCATGTGCTACCAGATCCCGGCCATCTGCCGTTCTGGGGTCGGTATAGTCATCTCGCCGCTGATCGCGTTGATGCGTGATCAGGTGGAGGCGCTGAAGCAGGCCGGGGTGGCGGCCGCGGCGCTCAACTCCTCGCTTAGTGCCGAAGAGAGCGCCGAGGTCCGGCGGCAATTGCGAAGGGGCGAACTCGATCTGCTTTATGTGGCGCCCGAACGCGTGGCGACGCCAGGTTTCGCCAATATGCTGGCCGATACGCAGATCGCGCTGTTTGCCATTGATGAGGCCCATTGCGTAAGCCAGTGGGGGCATGATTTCCGGCCCGAATATCGCGAGTTGATCCACCTGGTGGAGTTGTTCCCCGGGGTGCCGCGCATTGCGCTGACCGCCACCGCCGACCCGACAACGCGCGAAGACATTATCGAGCGCCTGGGGCTGGAACAGGCCGAGGTGTTCACCACCAGTTTCGACCGTCCGAACATATCCTATTCAATCGTCGAGCGGGAAAAGCCGCGCGAGCAGCTGCTGGAATTCCTTGGTGGACACAAGGGTTCGAGCGGCATCGTCTATTGCCTGAGCCGGGCCAAGGTCGAGGACATCGCCGACTGGCTGAGCAATAAGGGCATCCGCGCCCTGCCCTATCATGCCGGGATGAGTGCCGAATTGCGCTCGGCCAACCAGGACGCGTTCTTGAAGGACGAAGGGCTGTGCCTGGTCGCCACGGTGGCCTTCGGCATGGGAATCGACAAACCCGATGTGCGCTATGTGGCGCATATGGATTTGCCGGCTTCGATAGAGGCCTACTATCAGGAAACCGGCCGCGCCGGGCGCGACGGCCAACCGGCCGATGCCTGGATGAGCTATGGCATGGCCGATGTGGTGCAGCGCCGCCGCATGATCGATGAGGGCAATGCACCCGATGAGGTGAAGCGCGTCGAGCATGGCAAGCTCAATGCTTTGCTCGGCGTTTGCGAAACCGCCTCGTGCCGGCGGCAAGCTATTCTCGCGCATTTTGGTGAAACCTATCCGCAGCCTTGCGGCAATTGCGATACCTGCCGTTCGCCGGTGGAAAGCTGGGACGGCACGGACGCCGCCATCAAGGCGATGGCTGCCATCTACCGCACCGGCATGCGCTTTGGCGCGGCTCATATCATCGATGTGCTGATGGGCAAGGAGACCGAGAAGGTTACCCGCTTTGGCCATCAGCATCAGAAGGTGTTCGGGCAGGGCAAGGAACTGGATGCGCGGGCCTGGCAATCGGTGGTGCGGCAATTGACGGCCATGGGCCTGATCGTGGTTGACCACGCCAATCACGGCGCGCTGACGCTGAGCGAAGCAGCCCATGCGGTATTCAAGCGCGAACGCAATGTGATCCTGCGCAAGGACCGGCCGAAGAAGTCGGTCGAGGTGCGCCGCTCGCTGGCACGGTCGGTGGATGTGCCCGAACATGCCAAGCCGCTCTTCGAGGCGCTGCGCGAGGAACGGTTGCGGCTGGCCAAGGCGCAGGGCGTGCCGCCTTATGTAATCTTCCATGACGCGACGCTGAAAGCCATGGCGCTGGCACAGCCCAAACACCCGCATGATCTCTTGAACCTGCCCGGTGTGGGTCAGGGGAAGCTGGACCGGTATGGGGACGAGTTTCTGGCGGTCGTTAGGGGCTTTGGGGGATAGTATGAGTTGGGCCACGCGCTTGCCATTCGGGCGCAGCCCTCATGGCCTTCTCCCCTCAAATTGCTCTACTGGAGCAACCTGCCCTTTGGATCGGCTCGAAGCCCCCTCATCCGGCGCTGCGCGCCACCTTCTCCCCGAGAGGGAGAAGAACAAGAGCGTACACGATGCTGTTTCCTCTCCCTCTCGGGGGGAGGTGGCCGAAGCGAAGCGCAGGTCGGTGAGGGGGATGAGTTGAGCGATACCTTCACTGTGAAACGCCCCCGCCTGCCGGTCATCGACATCGCCCGCGGCGTCGCGATCATCGCGATGGTGATTTACCACTTCTTCTGGGACCTCTCCTTCTATCGCTTCATCCCCGTCGATGTCGGCTTCGACCCCGGCTGGGTGGCATTTGCGCGCACGATCCTGTTTGCCTTCATGTTTCTGGTCGGTGTCGGCCTGGTGCTGGGGCATGGAGATGGCGTGCGCTGGCGCAGCTTCTGGCGCCGCTGGTTGTTTGTGCTGGGCGGCGCAGCGTTGATCACCATCGGCACCTGGTTCGCCTTTCCCGACAGCTTTGTTTATTTCGGGGTGCTGCACGCCATTGCGCTGACCAGTCTTCTCGCCTTGCCCTTCCTGTTCACCCCGCTCTGGCTCGTGGGACTCGTGGCGGCCGCAGTGATCGGGCTGCATTTCGGCTTTGCCGATCCGCTTTACAATCAGAAGGTCTTTTCCTGGATCGGGTTCTGGGTGGTGCCGCCGCCGACCAATGATCTGGTGCCGGTGTTTCCCTGGTTCGGGGTGGTGCTTCTGGGCGTACTGGCCATGCGGCTGGTGCGGGGTGGTGTCGTCGAGCGGCGGTTGGCGGCGATCCGGCCCCGCAATGTGCCGGCGCGGGTGCTTGGCTGGATGGGGCGATGGAGCCTGGTGATCTATCTCGTGCATCAGCCGCTGCTACTGGCGGTGATCATGCCGCTCTCCTTTGTCATGGGGACGCAGGAGGCCAGTCGGGACATGGAGTTTCTCAATTCCTGCCAGGTGAGCTGCGAGGAAAGCGGCACCACGGCGGCGCTTTGCGCCATCTATTGCCAATGCGGGCTGGAGGGCGTGAAGCGGGATGATCTCTGGGAGCCGGTGTTCAGCGGGCTGGTGTCGGCCGAGGATCAGGCCAAGCTCGATGCCAATAACCGGCAGTGCTCGGCGCTGATCTATCCGGAGCTCGGGGTGGAGTAGCTAAGCGGAGCGCTGACGCATCGGGATCCATCGGTGACGCACAGGACCACCCCCACCCTCGATCCCTCCCCTCAAGGGGGAGGGAGGCGTAGGACCGATGATTCCGATCAGATCTGATGCGCTCTAAGTGCTCGCTTCCTTCGCATTGACCCCGGTGACCATTTCATCGGGGATGTCATCGAAGCTGGCGTAATTCATGTTGTAGAGCTTCGAATAGAGCCCGCCCAGCTCCATGAGCTGGTCGTGATTGCCCTCTTCGATCTTCTCGCCATTTTGCAGCACGATGATGCGGTCGGCGCCGCGAATGGTGGCCAGGCGGTGGGCGATGACCATGCCGGTGCGGCCCTTGAGCAGGATTTCCAGCGCCTTCTGGATCTGCCGCTCGGTATAGCTATCGATATTGGCGGTGGCTTCGTCGAGCACCAGGATCTTGGCATCGGCCACCAGGGCGCGGGCAAAGCTCAGGAGCTGGCGCTGGCCGAGCGAGAGGTTGGAGCCGCGCTGCTCGAGCATGGTGTCATAGCCATTGGCGAACCGATCGATGAACTCATGGGCCCCCACGGCCTTGGCGGCGGCGATGACGTCCTCGCGCGTGGCCGAAACCTTGTTGTAGCGGATGTTCTCAAAGATGGTGCCGGTGAACAGGAATGGCTCCTGGAGCACCATGGCCACCTGTTCACCCAGGCTCTCCTGGGTAACATCGCGCACATCGTGACCGCCGACGATGACCGCGCCGTCCTGGACTTCATAGAAGCGGTGAACCAACGCCATTGCCGATGTCTTGCCTGAGCCGGTGGGGCCGATGACCGCGACGGTCTCGCCGGGATTGACCTTGAAGGACACGTTCTTGAGCACCGGTCGCTTCGGATCGTAGCCGAAAACGACGTTCCTGAACTCGACCGAGCCATCCATCTCGCCGGTCAACACCTTGGCGTCCGGCTTGTCCTCGATCACCGTGGGCAGGTCGAGCACTTCGGTGATGCGGCGGCCCGAGGTCATGGCGCGCTGCATGATGGAATATTGCATGGTGAGTGAGCGGATCGGGTCGAAGAAGCGCTGCACATAAAACAGGAACGCCACGACGACGCCCACCTGCAGCGCGCCATTGAGCACCATGGCGCCGCCCACGACGACAACCGTGGCCATGGAAATGCCGGTGAGCGTGTCGACGATGGGCACCATGACCTGGGCGAATTTGGAGCCGGTGAGCTGGGTGCGCAGGTTCTGATAGGCCTTGTCGTCATAGAGGTCGAAATTGACCTTCTGGCGATCCAGGTTCTGCACTGTGCGCACGCCATTGATACCTTCGGCCATGGCCCCGGCGGTCAATGAATTGGTTTCGTGCGCGGCCCAGAAGGCGCGTTTTGCGGGCGGCAGCCAGAAGATGCGGATGATGAACAGCACTGGCATGGTGATGAGGGTCACCAGCCCCAGCCAGGGATCGAGGCTCACCAGGACAATGATGATGCCGAAGAGCAGGACGATGTCGCCTACCGAAATGACGGAGGTCTCAAGGAACTCCTGCATCGCACTGACATCGCCCTGGAGACGGCTCATCAGGCGGCCGACTTCGGTCTTGTCCATGTAGCTCAGCGAAACGCGCTGGAGCTGGGCAAACATGGCCCGACGCATGTCGAACAGCACGTTTTCGGCGACCTGCCCGACCTGAGTCTCCTGCACCCAGGAGGCGCCGAAATTGAACAGTACCGCGATGGCAAAGGCGCCCACAGCCCAAAGCAGATTGTTCGCATCGCCGCCAGCGACCAGCGCGGTGTCGATGGCATTGCCGATGATGAGCGGAATGGCCAGTTGGGTGCCGGTAAAGATCAGCACCGCCGCGACGGCGAGATAAATCTTGAGGCGGTAGGGCTTCACATAGGCCCAGATGCGCCGGACCGTCTTGGGGTCATAGGCCTTGCCGAAAACCTCTTCCTCGATGCGGTGGCTGCCCACCGAGGCGCGGGGCGGACGCTGGCCGGGGAAGGCGGCGACTTCGCTTTCGTCATCAACGACGCTCATTGGGCTGCCTCCAAATCGTCGGTGGGTCGCGTCTGCAAATCGTAGAGCGCGCGATAGCGTCCGCCTTGCGCGAGCAGCTCTTCATGGGTGCCGCGCTCGACGATCCTGCCGTCTTCGAGGAACAGGATCAGGTCGGCATGCATCAGCGAGGACAGACGATGGGCGATGATCATGGTGATCCGGTCGCTGGCGAAGCGGCGGATGGCGCTTCGGATGCGATGCTCGGTGCCGGCGTCGATGGCGGCGGTCGAATCGTCGAACACCATGACGGCGGGCTTGAGCACGAGCGAGCGCGCAATGGAGAGGCGCTGGCGCTGACCACCGGAGAGCGAAACGCCGCGTTCGCCCACCACGGTGTCATAGTCGGCGGGCAGGCCCATAATGTAATTGTGCAATTGGGCACTCTCGGCAGCGCGCTCGATCTTGCGTTCCTTGGCCCAGGGATCGCCATAGGCGATGTTGTTCTCAATGGTGGTCGTGAACAGGAACGTATCCTGCTGCACCACGGCGACAGAGCGGCGGAGGCTTTGCAGGGTGGCGTCACGCACATCCTGGTCGTCGATGGTGATGCGGCCCGAGGTGATGTCGTAAAAGCGCGGAATGAGGTGGGCGAGCGTGGATTTGCCGCTGCCCGGGGCGCCGACGATACCAACCGTCTGGCCGGCCTTTGCCTCGAAGCTGACGCCATTGAGGGTCGGCACGGTGGAGCCAGGATAGGTGAAATGAACATCCTCGAAGCGCAGCACGCCATTGCTGACCTTGAGCGGGGTGGCTTCGGGCTTGTCCTCGATTTCCACGGGCGCATCGAGGAAGGCATAGAAGCGCTCGCCGCAGGTGGAGGCGCGGGCATAGGAATTGACCATCAGGCCAAGCTGGCGCACCGGCATCTGCAAAATGGTCATGAAGGTGAGAAAGCTGGCCAGCGTGCCCACGCTCATCTCCTCGGCAATGACCTTGTTGCCGCCCACCCAGAGCACCAGGCCCATGGCGGCGAAGAAGGAAAAGGTCATCATCGAGGTGTTCTTGACGCGCACCTGGACACGGCGATATGCCAGTTCGAGCGCGTCCTTTGAGGCCGTATCGAACTTGCCCAGCTCGTGCTTCTGACCCGAGAAAGCGCGGACGACGCGAATGCCGCCGAGATTTTCTTCCATGACACGGGTCAGGACCGCGAGCTTTTGCTGCAGGATCAGCCAGGTAGCGCGCAGAGTAAGTTGGGCCACTGAGGAGCGCCAGGCCACAAAGGGCACAAAGCTCAGGGCCAGAAGACCCAACACGATATCGGTCGAGATCAGCATCCAGGCGCCAACACCAATCAGCACCACCAGCAGGATGGTGCGGACCAGGCCTGTGGAGAAGAACATGCGCAGCCCGTCCAGATCGAGCAGGCCGATGGTGATCAGATCGCCCGAGTGCATCCGGTCGTGATAGGAGTAAGAGAGGCGCTGGACCTTGTCGTAAAAGGCCAGTCGCAGTTCGTAGCCAACATGGTGGCCGACGCTTTCAGCAAAGTAGTTCTGCACCAGTGTGAACAGGCCCCGCGCCACGGAGGCGGCCAGCAGGGTCAGCGCGGTCCAGACCAAAGCCTCCTGTGTGCCAGCACCGGCGACGGTGAGGACGTTGTTCGCCTGGTCGATGGCCTGGCCCAGGAGCCGCGGAATGGTCAGCTGCAATATGGCCGCAATAATGGTGGCGCCGACCGCCAGGCTCGCCTGAAACGGGTGGCGGAGGGAAAACAGGGTAATGCGCGTCAATGGCGCCATGCCCTTGCCGGCATGGGCTGCTGCAACATGGTCCCGAGCATCGCCGCGCGAACGCTCGCGGCCAGCCTTGAGGGTAATCAAGGAAGTATCCAGACGTCAGTTAGGTGGGGCCCAAAAGGGAAAGGCGGGAGGTCCGTCGACCGGCAATCGGGCAAATCAAAAAAACTCGCCTGCCTATAAAAAGCGCATTGCGTCTTCCATTCAAGATGCAATTTGCGCAAAAAACGCAAGTAGATGCCAGCTTTGATGACTATGGCATGACCCCATGCCCATTGCGGGGCTGGCAAGAGTGGCGCTGCAGGGTGCATGAGCGAGGCAAGGGACAAGCGCCATGACACCCATGATCTCGGCCATAGTGGTCGGCGTCGTTTTCATCACCTCGACGATCTCCGGCGTCTTCGGCATGGCCGGCGGCATGCTGCTGCTGGCCGGGTTGTTGACCGTGCTGCCGGTCGCGACGGCGATTGCACTGCAGGGGGCGATCCAGATCGTGGCGAATGGATCGCGCGCCTGGTTCTCCCGCGAGTTCATCGACTGGCGCATCATTGCCACGATGGTCGCCGGAATCTGTCTCGCAACGCTGCTGTTGTTCCTGTTGCGCTACCAGCCAGACCTGGCCACCGTCTGCATCGCGGTCGGCCTGATGCCCATATTGGTCTGGCTGCCCAAAAGCTGGCTGCAACTGGATGCCAGCCGGCCTGTGCATGGCTTCTTCTGCGGCTTTATCAGTGGCGGACTGAATTTGGCGGTCGGAGTGGCCGGCCCCAGCATCGACATCTTCTTCATCCGCACCCAAATGGACCGGCGCAAGATCATCGCCACCAAGGCTTGCATGCAGGTGATTTCGCATGGGGCGAAGGTGGTCTTCTATGGCGCCACCACCGCTGCCATGGCGTTGGGCGACTGGATGCTGGTGGCCATTGCGGCGCCCTTTGCCATCGCGGGCACCCATCTGGGCTATCATATCCTGCAGAAGCTTTCCGATGCCGGGTTCCGGCGCTGGACCCGATGGATCTTGACTATGCTGGGCATATTCTATCTGGCACGCGGCATTTTGTTGCTCGTCGGTTCGTAATCGCTATGGTGCCTGCGGGAGACGACATGGCACCATTCGATAGCGTAACCGCGCGCCTGATATTGCTTTTGGCCGAGACGGGCTCAATCGGCCGCGCAGCAGAGCGGGAGGGTATCGCCTCCTCGGCCGTCAGCCGGCGGGTATCCGATCTTGAAGGCCGGTTGGGCGTGGTGCTGTTCGACCGCTCGGCCCATGGCGTCAAGCTCACCAAAGCGGGCGAAGCCTATGCCGGGGGATGCCGCACGGTGCTGCGCTCCATCGCCGATCTCGATGCGATCATGGATGATTTCAGTTCCGGGCAACGCGGCAGCCTGAGGCTTGCCTGCACCAGTTCGGCGCTGACCGGACGGCTGCCCGAACTCTTGGCCAAGTTTGCCGCCAAATATCCCGGTATCGAGATCGCCATATCCGAAATGGGCGCGGCCAAGGCGCTGCTGTCTCTCGATGAGGGACAGGCCGACATCGCCATCGTTTCGGACAATTACGATTTCTCGCGCTTTGAAATCCGGCCTTTCGAGGATGAACGGGTGTGGGTTCTGGTGCCGCCCGAACATGAATTGGCCGCCAGCATAGAGCCGCGCAAGTCGGTCAGTTTCGACACGGTGGTGCCGCATTCGATCGTGGGTATTCATCATGCCGGTTCGCTCGACAGGCTGCTCAGCGAAGCGGCCGAGAAGCTGGGGCATCCGTTGAAAGAAGCGTTGCGCGTCGAGAGCTTTCCGGCGCTGGTGCGCATGGTGGAGGCCGGCTTCGGAATCGGCTTTCTGCGCTCGACCAGCCTGCATCTGCTGGCCGGCACGGACCTGGTCTGCGCACCCTTGTCCGAACCCTGGGCGATGCGCAAATTGCTGGTTGCCCGGCGCAAGTCGAGCCCGCTATCGGCCGCCATGAAGAGTTTCGTCTCGCTGGCTGCCGAGACCTATCTTCCCTCCGCGTGACAAAATTTCCTGATAAAAAACATCAGCTTTGTTTTGACACTCTCCAAACTCGCCGATATTGAAGTGGACCAGCGCAGTCAAGTTTGCGCAGAGCGTTAACCATTTCACATCGGAAGTACCGAGATGACCTTCAGCCGTACCGCCACCGCGCTTCTCGCCGGTCTCGTTGCCCTCGCCACGCCCGCACTGGCGCAGGAGTTCACCGTGACTCACGCCCAGGGCGAAACCACCCTGCCCGGCGTGCCGCAGAAAGTCGTCAGCTTCGACTTTGCGGCCATCGAAACGCTTGAAGCGATCGGCGTTAATATTGCTGGCCTGCCCGGCTCGAACCTGCCAGCTCATCTCGAAAAATATGCCAGCGATGATTATGCCAAGGTCGGCTCGCTGTTTGAGCCTGACTACGAGGCGCTGGCTGCGCTGGAACCCGACCTGATCATTGTCGCGGGCCGCTCCTCCACGGCTTATCCGGAACTTGCCAATCTGGCACCCACGGTCGATCTGTCCAACGAGTGGACGAACTTTTACGGCTCGATCAAGGCCAATGCAGAAATCATTGGCGAGATCTTTGACAAGGAAGCCGAGGTTGCGGCGCTGATCGCCGAGACCGAAGCCAAGGTCGAGGCCAGCCGGGCTGCAGCGGCAGATGCCGGCAAGGGTTTGGTGGTCCTTACCAGCGGTGCCGAAGTGACCGCTTACGGCCCCGGTTCGCGGTTCGGATTTATCCATGAAACCCTCGGCGTCACCCCGGTCATCGAAGACGTCGAAGCGGCCACCCACGGCGATTCCATCTCCTTCGAGTTTATCCTCGAAACCAATCCCGACCTGCTTTTCGTAATCGATCGCGACGCCGCCACAGGCCAGGGCGCTGCCGCTGCCATTCTCGACAACGAACTGGTTGGAGAGACCACTGCCTGGCAAAATGGCGATGTGGTCTATATCGATCCGGTCCGCGCCTACATCGTCAATGGCGGCCTGATCTCGTTCGGCATCATGGCCGACCAGGTCACCGAAGCGCTCAGCGACTAACCGCCCGAGCTCAATGTCTTGCCCCTGCCCTGGCGGGCGGGGGCTTTCGCGTCTGCAGGCACCGGCCCCATGCCCAAGCTGATCATTGGCGTTCTCGCCGTTCTATTGCTGGCTATTGTCAGCCTGTTCATCGGTGTCAGCGACGTCACACCGATGAGCCTGTTCTCGTCATCGCCGGAAGACCGGCCGATGCAGGTGCTGCTGATCAGCCGCATCCCGCGCACCCTGGCGCTGATCCTCTCCGGCTCTGCCCTGGCTGTCGCCGGGTTGCTCATGCAGATGCTGGCGCGCAACCGCTTTGTCGAACCGGGAACTGCCGGGACGGTGGAAAGCGCCATCTTTGGCATTTTGCTCATCACCATCCTTTGGCCCGCCAGTCCGCTGCTCGCCAAAATGCTCGCCGCTACGGTGACGGCGCTGCTCGGAACCGCCCTGTTCATGCAGATCTTGCGCCGCATCCCCCTGCGCTCGACGCTGATGGTACCCTTGGTCGGCATCATGCTGGGCGGCGTGATTGCCTCGGTCACGGACTTCTTTGCCTATCGCCTGGACCTGTTGCAGACCTTGGGCACCTGGCAACTAGGGGATTTCTCGGCCGTGCTGCGCGGCCGCTATGAATTGCTCTGGATCGGCGCGCTGCTGGTTGGCATCGCCTGGTATGCTGCCGACCGGTTTACGGTGGCTGGCCTGGGGCAGGATTTCACCACCAATCTGGGCCTCAATTACCGTCGCGTCCTCACGCTCGGGCTTTCCATCGTCGCCATGGTCACCGCGACCGTTGTGGTTTCAGTCGGCACCATTCCGTTTCTTGGGCTGATCGTGCCCAATCTGGTCGCCATGGCCGTGGGCGACAATGCGCGGCGGGCCATTCCCTGGATCGTGCTGCTTGGCGCCGGCTTCGTTTTGATCTGCGACATCATCGGCCGCGTGATCCGTTTCCCCTACGAGATTCCCATCGGCACGGTCTTTGGGGTCATCGGTTCGGCGCTGTTCCTGTATCTGCTGTTGCGGAGGCGCCCAGCCGATGCCTGAGCGATCCACGTCACCCGGCCTTGCGCCACGGCAGGTGCTGATCATTCTGACCGCCCTGGCCGCCGTATTGATTACCGCGTTCATGGTGATCGGCGCCAAGGGCAGCTGGGGCTTCGTCCTGCCGTTCCGGGGGACGAAAGTCTGGGGCATCGCCATGGTGGGCGGCGCCATTGCCGTAGCGACTGTGCTGTTCCAGACCATAACAGCCAACCGCATCCTGACCCCGGCGATCATGGGCTACGATGCCCTGTTCCGGCTGGTCCGAACGGTGCAGATTTTCTTTTTGGGCGGTCTCTCCTACGCCACGCTCAACGTCCAGCTGCAATTTGCCTTCGAAACCGTGCTCATGGTGGGGTTGTCGACCCTGCTGTTCCGCTGGCTGTTCAATCGTGCGGCCCGGGATCTCTATCTGCTGGTGCTGGTCGGCATCGTGTTTGGCGTGTTGTTCCGCTCCCTTGCCGGGCTGATGCAGCGCCTGATCAATCCCAATGACTACGCCGTGTTGCAGGACGTCATGTTCGCTGGCTTCAACACCATCGACAAAAGCCTGCTGATGGTGTCAACGCTCGCCATCCTGGGCTCCGGGGTCTGGGTGTGGCGGTTGCTTCCGGCGCTCGACGTGCTCAATCTGGGCCGGGACAATGCGATCAATCTTGGCGTGGCCTATCGCAGCGTGGTCTCCCAGGTCCTGATCATCATCGCCATACTGGTTTCTGTCTCGACGGCGCTGGTCGGGCCGGTGACCTTCTTCGGGCTGCTGGTTTCCAACCTTGCCTATATGCTCATCCGCAGTCACAAACACGCCCTGATCCTGCCCGCCGCGGTGCTGCTGGCCATCATCGCCCTGATTGGCGGCCAGGTCATCCTGGAGCGGGTATTCGGCTTTGACTCGGCGCTGGCCATCATCATCGAGTTCGTGGGCGGCGTCGTTTTCATCGCCATGCTGTTGAAAGGAAACCGCAAATGATCCGTACCCAGGCGGTCTCCCGCGCCTATGGCGACGCGCTGGTCGTTGACAATGTCACGCTCGACATTCCCGCCGGCGGCGTCACCTCGATCATCGGGCCCAATGGGGCGGGCAAGTCCACCTTGCTCTCCATGGTCAGCCGGCTGCTCGACATGAGCGCGGGGACAGTGACAGTGGATGGGCTCGATGTCACCAGGACACCAAGCGATGTTCTCGCCCGGCGCCTCTCGATCCTGCGGCAGGACAATCACGTTTCAGCCCGCATCACCGTGCGCGATCTGGTGGCCTTCGGCCGCTATCCCCATTCCAAGGGGCGATTGACAGCCCAGGATCGCCACCAGATCGATCGGGCCATTGCCTATCTCGACCTGGGGGCGCTGGCGGACCGCTTTCTCGACGAGCTTTCCGGCGGCCAGCGGCAACGGGCTTTTGTCGCCATGGTGCTGGCGCAGGACACCGATTATGTGCTGCTCGACGAGCCGCTCAACAATCTCGACATGAAGCATGCCATGGGCATGATGAAGCTGATGCGGCAGGCTGCGTCCGAACTGGGCAAGACCGTGGTGCTGGTGCTGCACGACATCAATTTCGCCTCTTGGTATTCGGACTATATCGTCGCCATGAAGCACGGAAAGGTCGCCGCGCAGGGGGCCGGCCCGGAGATGATCCGGCCCGAGGTGCTTTCCGAGATCTACGAGATGGACATCAAGGTGCACGAAATCGGCGGGCAATTGATTTCGGTTTATTACGGCTAGCTGGCTGCCATATCGGGGTAGGCTACGACACAGCCCCTGCCCTGGGCCTTGGCGGCGTAGCAGGCCGCATCGGCCTCTCCCATGAAGCCCAATGGTGAAGCGGACCGAGCCCCGATGATGGTCACGCCGGCGCTGGCGCCGATGGAATAATCGCGGCCAGCCCAGGAAAAGGCCAATGCGCCGATGGCGCGCACGATCTTTTCGGCGACTGCCCGGCCGTGGGCGATGGGACAGTCCTCAAGAATGATGGCAAATTCGTCGCCACCGATGCGGGCGGCCAGATCGTGACTGCGGCAAACACCTCGGATGGTTTGCGCCACCTGCTTGAGCAGAGCGTCTCCGGCGGCGTGGCCGGCCGTATCGTTGACCGGCTTGAAGCGATCCAGATCGAGATAGACCAAGCTATGCTGGCGCGGGCCATTGCGGGCGCTGACGATAGCCGCTGACAGGCCGCGCTCGAAGCTGGCCCGATTGGGCAGGCCGGTGAGGTCATCGTGAGACGCCGAATGGGCCAGTTGGCGTTGCAGGGCCCGGCTCTGGGTGACATCCTGAAACACCAATACGGCGCCGGAGAGGGACCCCGCGGCATCAAAGACCGGGGAGGCAGTCGCGCGGATGTCGCGCCGGGGCCCGTCAAGCGCGCAGAGCACGCTGTCGTCATCAATACGGATCTGGGTCGCCTGTGCGAGGCAGGCCAGCACCGGACAGGACAGTTTTTCTTCACCGCGTTCGCTGCGCAGATGGAAGATGTCGCTGACACTTTGGCCAACCGTCGTGGCGGCGTTGCTGCCGGTCAGCATCTCGGCAGCCGGATTCATGAAGATGATGCGGCCGTCCAGGTCAGTAGAGATCATACCGTCGGCCACCGCCTCCAGCGTGATCCGCAGCCGTTCCTTTTCGGCGGCCAGTTCCTGTTCCATCTTCTTTATGCGGGTGATGTCGGTATCGGTGCCGATGGTTCGGGTGGGGTTACCTTGGGCATCCCATTCCACCGGGCGGCCCCGGCTGAGGATCCAGATATAATCGCCGTCGCGTGTCCGCTCGCGATATTCCAAAGTGTCGAAATCGCTTTCGCCCAGGTCCTGCCGATGCACATTGGCCATGATCCGGGGACGGTCGTCGGGATGAACGCGTTCGAGCCATTTTGCCTGATCGCCGTCCACCTCCTCACCGGCCGGAATGCCGCGCATCAGGCGCCACATGCGGGAGTAGAACATGGTGTCGGTGCGGATATCGTGGTCCCAGACCCCCTGGCGGGCGCTTTCCAGCGCGAAGTTCCAGCGGCTTTCGGAGGCGGCCAGGGCCTCCTCGGCGCGCTTCTGCAACTCGATGGAGTTCATCTGAACCAGAATGAGCGGCGGCGTCTCGCCTTCAGCCGGAAGGATTGTGGCCCCGACCATGGCCCAGACGGGGTAGCCATCGACGTGACGCAATTGGTGCTCACCACGGCTGACCGACACTTCGCCGCGCAGCAAGCGCTCGAAGTGGAGGCGCGTGATGGCATTGGTTTCATCCGAAACCAAATCTGCAAACTGAAATATATGGCCCGGCTCGGGCCGATGCCCCAACAACTCGCTGAAGGCGGGATTGGCATAGACCACCATGCCGTCAAGGTTTGAGACCAGCATGCCCAATGGCGCGGCGTCGAGCAGACGCATAAAAGTTTGCGCCGAATGCAGGGCATCGGCGGCAAACACGTCCTGGGATTTGGCACTTGGTGTCACCATGCCGTCATATTCGACGCGCGGACCTTAACAACTGGCTTCGCTGGCGACACATTTCATGCCTACGCCGAATTTATTCGAGCCGGGAGAGAATGAAATCCCGCTCTTCGGCCAATCCGGCCCATTCGCCTGGGTGGTCGGCGTCGAAGATCAAGGTGTAGGGACCGGCATAGCCGGCTTCTTCGGCCACTTGCACACACAGCCCGTAATCGGCCTCATCCATCTTGCCGCCGTCGAAGCCAGCCTTGGCGTGGCACAATTGGGCGCGCGGAAAGATGGACTTGAGACCTTCATATTTGTCGGGCCCGGTCCAGTTGCCGAAATCGGCCAGAAGGCCGACCTCGCCCTCCAGGCGATCGAGCAGTTCGTGTACCGCTTCAGGGGTCGAGAGCAGGTCGAACCAGTTTTCGGTGACGAGCCGCAGGGGCGAACCGGCATTGGCGGCCAGCAGCTCCTTGAAGCTGGCAGCCGAGCGGGCCATGGTCTCTGCGGTTGGCTTTTGCTTGCCGGCGATGATACGGGCGTTTTCCGCACCCAGCATATTGGCGACATCGACCCAGCCAGCGATCCAGCGTGTGTCGCGTGCGCCATGTTCAGGATGCGTCATGTCGCCCGCATCAATCAGCAGGGTCTGCAGCGTCACACCCGAGACGTTGAGCTGGTCGCGCAATTCGCCCAGATAGACCGGATCACGACTGCGCAGGTGGAAGGAGACGATCTCAAGCCGGTGATAGCCGTGATTGGCCAGGACCGAAGGCAGGCCGAGCAGCGATTCCTCGCCCTCCCCATAGGTTTCCTGCATGTCGCCGACGGTATCGGTGGTCAGATCATGCGGATAGGTCGTGCCCAGCAGCCGGTGCAGCGACCAGGTGGAAACAGCGATACGATTTGTCGGGTCGGCCAATGGGGTGCTCCTCTTTTTGCCGCAAGAGTTTCATGGCCACGAACGCAGTGCAAGCTACGGCTAACTCACCCTGCCCCGCGCCGCGACAGCCATGGTCTCGACCAGAACATCGCCTCGGATCAGGTGGACCTGATCGAAGAGATTGGTTACCGGACAGCAATGATTGGGGATGATGCGGACCAGGTCGCCAATATTGGGTTTGGTGGCGCAGGCGGAAACATCGAGCGTGCCGTGCTCCTCGCTGAGCCCAGTGACCTTGGCCTCGGGAAATTCAATGACATGGCCATGCCCGACGAGGCCCAGGAGATCGCTGGTCAATGCCTTCGAACCGGCATCGATGATGGCGCGGTCTTCGGTGGGGCGGGAGACGACTGTTGCCAAAACGGTCAGGGCGCAATCCTCGAAACGCGCGGCGCCAGCGGCGACTTGCGAGCGGTCCATATAGATATAGGTGCCGGGGCGATATTCGGTCGCTGCAAAGGCGGCTTCGTCCATGTGCCAGATATCGGGGGTACCGCCGGTGGTGATGGCCGGGACTTCGACCTCAGCTTCAAGAAAGATGAGCTTGGCGTCAGCCAGCCATTGCGCTGCCGCCTGATACTTGCCGGCGGCCGGATAAGTCATGAGCCCGGCAAAAACGAGGCCTGGCGTGGCGCTGATCTGGCGGGCAAGGTCGAGCGCTGCGACCGGGGTCTGGACGCCGCAGCGGCCCATGCCGGTGTCGCATTCCACGAACACCCCCAGAGGACGGTCCGGATCGGTGAAGGTTTCACCAAGGCCAGCAACGCAGTCAGCGCTGTCGGCGACGGTGCGAATGGTGACGCGCTCGTGCAACGACTTGAGCCGCGCACGCTTGGCAGCGCCGATGATGTTGAAGGTCAACAACAGATCGGTGAGACCGGCGTTGGCCATGACTTCGGCCTCGCCCAGTTTCTGTACGGTGATGCCCACTGCCCCCAGCTCGACCTGCTTTTTGGCGAAGAATGGCAGTTTGTGGGTTTTGATGTGCGGACGCAGGGCAATGCCGGCTTTGTTGGCTGCGTCCTGCGCCTTTTTCAAATTGGACTCGGCCCGGTCAAGATCGATGAGCACAGCGGGAGTGTCGAGTTCAGAATAGTGGGTCATTGCGCCCTCAGGACTTCGTTGACAAAGCGCAGATTGCCGGCTGTGAGGCCAGCATCGACGGGGATGGTCACGCCGGTGATGCCCGAAGCGGCGTCGGAGGCCAGGAACAGGGCGGCATTGGCGACCTCCTGTGGAGACACCATGCGGCCCAGCGGATAATGCGGCAGCACCTTATCGAGTAGCCCTGGATCGGCCGCCAGCCGGTGATCCCAGGCGGGTGTGCGAACGGAGCCGGGCGCCACGACATTGGCGCGCACGCCCTCGCCACCGCGTTCGACGGCGATCGCTTTGGCATAGGCAATGAGGCCCGCCTTGGCCGCCGAATAGGCCGGATTGCCGAAATGCTGGATGGCATTGACCGAGGAAATGAGAACCACATTGCCCGCGCCGCGCGCGGCCATGGCATTGGTGATCGGATCGACCAGGGCATAGACGCCATTGAGGTTGATGGCCATCTCGCTGGCCCAGACCTCGTCATCGAGATGGCCAAGATGCTCGGCGCGGGTGAAGCCGGCATTGGCAATGACCGCGTCCACCACGCCATGGGCGGCAATATCCGCCTCAATGGCGGCACGGGTCGCTGTCGCATCGGCCTGATCGAAGAGGATGGTGCGCGTCAGCGGCAGGCCTGCGAGCATTGAAGCCTCACGGTCGGCACCGACGACACTGGCGCCGGCCGCATTGAAGGCTTCGACCAGAGTGCGGCCGATGCCGCCCCCGGCGCCGGTTACAAGAACGGTCTTGCCGTCGAGACGGAAGGGGGACTGGGTCATTTCGTGTTTCCTACCATGGGGATACCCCCACCTAGCCTCCCCCTGATAGGGGGAGGGACTTCTCCACCCGCGCGGCGCAATCGCGCCCTACGATAAAGCCCACTCTTCCCCTTCTCGGGGGGAAGCGGGAGGGGCATCCCATCAAGCAAGTGCTTTCACGGCTCCTTATAGGCCACGCAGTCGATCTCGACCTTGCAGTCGACCATCATGGTGGACTGCACGCAGGCGCGGGCGGGGGGATGTTCGCCGAAATAGGATTTATAGACGGCGTTGAAGCTCCAGAAGTCGCGCGGATCATCGAGCCAGACGCCGCACCGCACCACATGTTCGAGCCCGTAGCCAGCCTCTTCGAGAATGGCGATGACGTTCTTAATCGTCAGGTGGGTCTGTTCGATGATGCCGGTGCCGACAATCTCGCCATCCTTCATGGCAACCTGGCCCGAGACATAGAGCCAGCCACCGGCCTCGACGGCGCGGGCGAAGGGCAGGTTCTGTCCACCGGCGCCGGATTTGTCTGCACCATAGCGTTTGATCGGCATGGGAATGTCCTTTCCGTGCGTTTTTGAAACTCAGTTTCGCTTGATACCAGTTTTATAGCCATATTCAGCAGGAAGATGCGAGAGGCAGGACAAGAAATGTAAATTTCTTACGTGAATCGTTTCGCCGCATGGTGTAGCTTGGCTGCATAGCCTCTTCAGCATTGACGCCATCCTCATCTCACGAGCTTCCCTTGCGCCTTTTCACCGCAGCCCTGGCCACCGAGACCAATACGTTCTCCCCAATTGCCATCGACAAGCGCGCCTTCGAGGCATCGCTGCATGCCAAGCCGGGCCAGCACCCACCGACCCCGACGCTGTGTACTGCGCCGATCACGGTGGGCCGCGAAGTCTGCGCGCGGGAAGGATGGACGCTGATCGAGGGCACGGCAAGCTGGGCGGACCCTGCCGGCCTTGTGGCCCAGGCGACCTATGAGGAATTGCGCGACGAAATCATCGGCCAGTTGCACGCCGCCATGCCAGTGGATGGCGTGGTACTGGGGCTGCATGGCGCCATGGTGGCCCAGGGCTATGACGACCCCGAGGGCGATCTGCTGGCGCGCATCCGCGCCATTGTGGGCCCCGATGTGCTGGTCTGCGCCGAGCTTGACCCGCATAGCCATCTGACCGCCAAGCGGGCAGAAGCGGCTGACTTCTTTGTCTATTTCAAGGAGTTCCCGCATACCGATTTCGTCGAGCGCGCGCGCGATCTCTGGGACATTGCGGTGCGGACGCTCAAAAAAGAAATCAAGCCGGTGATGAGCGTCTTCGATTGCCGCATGATCGACGTCTTTCCGACATCCAAACAGCCCATGCGTGGCTTTGTCGATTCTTTGCTGGGGCTGGAAAAGTCTGAACCGGGCCTGCTTTCGCTCTCGGTCGTGCATGGATTCATGGCAGGCGACGTGCCCGAAATGGGCACCAAGCTGGTGGCTGTTACCGACAACCGGGCCGACATGGGCGCGGCATTGGCCGAAAAGCTCGGACGTGAGCTTTACGCCATGCGCGGCACGTTCATGGTCGCCCAGGTGGACGAAAAGACCGCCGTGGACACGGCACTGGCTGCGCCGCGTGGCCCAGTGGTGATTGCCGATGTGTGGGACAATCCCGGCGGCGGAACAGCGGGCGATGCGACCGTCATCCTGGCCGAGATGATTGCCCGCGGCGTGACCGATGTGGCTGTTGGCACGATCTGGGACCCGATTGCGGTGCAGATCTGTTTTGCGGCGGGGGAAGGCGCGGTCATTCCGCTGCGCTTCGGGGCCAAATCGGCGCCGCATACCGGGCAACCAGTGGACGCGCGGGTGACGGTGAAACGGCTGGTCCTCAATGCCGAAATGAAATTCGGTGACAGCTTTGCGCCCTTTGGCGATGCGGCTCACGTGCATTTCGAGGGCATTGACGTGATCCTCAATTCGACCCGGGCGCAGAGCTTTGATCCGAGCCTGTTTTCGGCGCTGGGCATTGACCCAACATCGCGCAAAATCCTGCTGATCAAGTCGACCAACCACTTTTACGACTCGTTCTCCAGGATCGCCTCGGAAATCGTTTATTGCTCGGCCGGCAAGCCCTATCCCAATCGGCCTGCGGAGACGGACTACCGCAAGGCGCGCAAGGATATCTGGCCGATGGTGGACGATCCCTGGGCTTGACCTTGTCCCGGAGGGCAAATCCCTCCAGCAGTGGGATTTGAGACGGCCGGGCCATGAGAGCCGTGCTCGAATGGTGGAGCTTGCAGATCACCCCACCCCAGCTCTGCTTCGGACCCTGTCGGTTCGAGCGACGCTATCCTCCCCTCCCCTCCCCTCGCCTCCCCTCCCCCTCAAGGGGAAGGAGGGCATCGCGGGCGTGGCTCCCTCCCCGTGATCGGGAGAGGAAGGCCCAGCGCCAGGCGTTATTGCTCAGACCAGTGGCCATACATGATCGGCATCAGGCCCACCATGGACTTGAAGCGGTCCCAGCTCTTGCGCTCGGGCAGGGTCCAGCCGGCTTCGGCAATGGCCGAGATGCGCGGGAAGACCAGCCGGTCGAAGATGGCGCGGTCGGTCATGCTCTCGGACCAGATGCAGCTCTGGACGCCGATGAGGTGTTTGAGGCCCTCCTCGGAGAAGCCCTCGCGGGCTTCGAATTCGTAGGTTTCCTGCGGACCGGACCAGCCGGCCCAGCCGGCGCCCGGTTCGGCCCAGCTCACGCCATTGGCCATGTCGAGATAATAGCGCTGGCCCGGCGAAACGACGATATCGTAGCCGCGTTCGGCCAGTTCGGCGTTAATCTCCACATTGCGCCAGCCGATGACATAGGACTTGTCCTTGGCCACCGCATCGCCATGGGCCGCCTCTTCCCAACCGCCGGTGATGGCGCCCTTGGAGGCGATGTAGTTGTGCACGCGCTTGATGAACTCGGCCTGCAGGATCGCTGTGGGCGAGCCCTCGATCTCGTCGGCGCCGTGGTGGTTGCCGAGCTGGTTGAACTGAGCCTCGTGCTTCTTGCGCATGGCGGGACCGGCCAGCTTTTCGATCATGTCGAGCGCCAGCGGCGAGCCGGACCAGGCGGCCAGCGGCACTTCGTCGGCGCCGAGATGGAAGACGCCGGCGGGGAAGAGTTCAAGCACTTCGTCGATCACGGTTTCAACGAAGGTGTAGACCGGCTCGTGCGCGGGGTTGAGACTGTTATTGGGGAAGCCCTGAACGGACTGGTATTCGCCCTGTTCATTGGGATCGCGCAGTTCTGGCAGGGCCTGCAGAGCGGCGTAGAAATGGCCTGGCATGTCGATCTCGGGGATGACATCCATGGCCAGGTCATCGGCCACAGCGACAATCTCGCGCACGGTCTTTTTGGAATAGTAACCGCCGGTCGGCTGCGGGCCGGAGCCGAGCAGCGGCGGCAGCGCCTTGCCGTGGCCGCGCCAGGCGGCGATTTCGGTGAGCGCCGGATAGGCGTCGATTTCCAGCCGCCAGGCTTCGTCCTCGGTCAGGTGCCAATGGAACTTGTTCATCTTGTTCCAGGCCATGAGGCGGATAAGGCGGCTGACTTCGGCGGCGGTATAGAACTGACGGGCCACATCGAGATGGCCGCCACGGAAGGCAAAGCCGGGTTCATCGGCGATGGTGCCTTGGGTGGGGAAGCTGAAGGTCGCCGGGTGCTGTTTGGCGCCACGCAGTATGTGGCCCAGGGTCACCAGGCCATAGAACATGCCCTGACGCGTGGTTGCGGACACCGTGGCGCTGTTGTCGGCAAAGGCGATTTCATAGGCCTCGGCACCGAGGCCGGGTTTTTCAACGATATGAACAGGCATGCCCGCTTCAGCGGCGGGGCGGACGATGGCTTCTACCGGGAACAATTCGGCGGTGAGGTCGGCAAAGGCTTTTGCGGCGCGAGTGGCCAGATCGCCCTCGGGCTTCAGATCATAGCCCGGCGGCGCGATGCGATTGCCGGTGGCGGCGACATGCTTGGGCCAGGGGATGATGGAGAACGGTGAGGGTGCCTTGGCGGGCACGGGAAACTTCATCGCGCCCTTGAGGAGCGGCGAGTTGTGACCCTTGCCTTGGGTCGGCGCGGTCGGAATGGCGACAATCTCGCCGCCTTCAAGCACCAGATAGGCCGAATTGGCGCCATCGCTCCAATGGCGCAGACCGTAGGACAGGCCCCGTGCCGTCGAGGTCCAGGTGGCGCCGGGCTCGAGCACATAGCCATCGGGCGGAGCGATCAGGGTGTGATTGGAGAGGCGCTTCAAAAGCTTGCCGTTTTCCAGGGTCGCATGCGGATCGATACGGGCGGGACCGGAAAAACCGAGCTGAAAATTGCTGATCGGCGTATCGCCATTATTGGTCAGCTCGATGCCATAGCCCAGCGGTTCGCTGTCGGTGGCAGGCGTCCAGGTGGTAACGAGGGAAAAAGACATGATGGGGTCCAGTATTGTGGAGTGGTGGTCGAGTTACCCCCACTTAGCCTCCCCCTGCAGGAGGGGGAGGGATTGATCGAGTGCTGGGCGGGATTGCCGGCGCCAACATCAAGACCGTCCCTCCCCCTGGACAGGGGGAGGTTAGGTGGGGGTGGCTTGCGTTGGTGCGCGCGGAAGCATCAATCCCCCAGCGGCTGGGCGTCGTCGCCGTCGCGGTTGACGACCAGCTGATGCTTGATGCGGCGCATGGAGGCGACGGCCGGTGGGCCCAACCTGGCCGCGATGGTCTGGGAGAGGATGTCGACGGTGGCGAGAAATGCGTAGCGGCCCGGGGTGGGACGCAGGATGTCCTGATTTTCGCGCCAGTGCACGGGCAGCAGAATGTCTGCCTGCTCGGCCATGATCGAACCGGGCCGCGAGACGACGATGCGGGTCAGGCCATATTCGCCGGCGACCGAAAGCGCCTTGACCAGCGGCACATTGTTCCCCGAGAGCGAGTAGGCAATGACCACGGCGCCAAGAGGGGCGGAGGCCGCGCGCATCATCTGCACCTGATGATCGATCGAGGCGGCGACCTTGAGGCCGAGCCGGAACAGGCGGGCCTCGGTTTCTACCGCCATCATCGAAGAGGCGCCACCCGAGCCGAAGCTGAGGATGAAACTGGATTTGACGATGGATTCGGCGGCCCGCTCGATGGCATCGAAATCGAGCGTATCGAAGGTGTCGTAGATGGTGGACTGAATGCCGTTGACGATCCCCTGAGCGATTTCATGCACGCTCGAAGGACCGGACGCCGGAGCGAAATAGCGCTGGCCAACAAAGCGGGACTGGGCCAGGCGCACCTTGAAATCGGCGTAAGAGTCGCAGCCGAGCCGCCGGCAGAAGCGCGTGACGGTTGGCGGGGACACGTCGGCCTCGGCCGCCAGATCGACAATGCTCATCTTGAGCACGCTGTCGACATCGGCCAGGACGATTTCGGTCAGGGCCCGTTCGGAGCGGGTGAAGGCGTCCTTCTCGGTCTGCAGCAAACCCACTATGTCCAGCATCGCGCGTCCCCTCTTGCCGGCCGGTACCGCTCTAGTAGACGGCCAGGCCCCTGGCGTCGAACAAATGGGCCTGCGCGATATCAAAGCCGACCGTCATGGGCTTGCCATCTGCAAGGTCAGGATTGCCCTCGAACAGGCCGATGAAGTTCTCGCCCCCCGGCAGGGTGGCGTAGCCAATGGTGTGGATGCCCAGATGCTCGACAATGTTGGGCGTGGTTTCGATGACAAATTCACCGCTGCCCAGGGTCAGGTGCTCGGGGCGAATGCCCAGGGTCACGTCCTGACCGGCCACTTCGGTGCTGCTGCGCGGCAGTTCGATCGTGCCGAGCTTGCCCAGATCGACGGTGACAGTGGTCCCGTTGGCGGCGCGCACCTTGCCGTTGATGAAGTTCATCTTGGGCGAGCCGATGAAGCCGGCAACGAACAGGTTGTCGGGCTTGTGGTAGAGCTCCAGCGGCGAGCCGATCTGAGCGATTTCGCCGGCGTTGAGCACCACGATCTTGTCGGCCATGGTCATGGCTTCGATCTGGTCGTGGGTCACATAGATCATGGTCGAGCCCAGGCGCTTGTGCAGCTCCATCAGCTCGATGCGCATTTCCGAACGCAACGCAGCGTCGAGGTTCGACAGCGGCTCGTCGAAGAGGAAGATCTTGGGCTGGCGGACAATGGCGCGACCGATAGCGACGCGCTGACGCTGGCCACCGGAGAGCTGGCCGGGGCGGTGCTGCAAACGGCTTTCGAGCTGGAGCACCTTGGCGGCGGCCTGGACGCGATTGTCGACTTCGGCCTGCGGCAGCTTTTCGACACGGAGCGGGAAGGCGATGTTCTCGTAGACAGTCATGTGCGGGTAGAGCGCATAGGACTGGAACACCATGGCGATGCCGCGCTGCACGGGCGGCAGATCGTTGACGATATGGCCGCCGATCTCGATTTCCCCGGCGCTGACATCTTCCAGCCCGGCAATCATGCGCAGCAAGGTGGACTTGCCGCAGCCCGAGGGGCCGACGAAAACCACGAACTCGCCTTCGCTCACATCAAGGTCAATGCCCTTGATGATGCGGGCTTCGTTGAAGGATTTTTCGAGGCGCTTGAGGCTCAATTGCGACATGATTCGCGTCTCCGGGCGAAATGAATCTTGGTGTCGCGCCGCTCTGCCAGTAACTGTTTGAGCAGGATAAGCAACGCGTCTGGTGCGCCGCCGCCCTTGAGGGGCGACGGCTGGCGGTCGGGAGGACCTTACTTATAGAGTTCGAGCTCGGAGGCAGCCTTGTCGAGGGCTTCCTGCGGCTCGGCGGCGCCGGTCACGACCGACTGGACCATTTCGATCATGGCGTTCTGCAGACCGATATAGTCGTTGAAGAGCGGCTCGGGGCCACCATATTCGATGCCGTCGATGAACGGCTTCCAATGCGGAGTATCAGCAACCAGAGCATCGACTTCAGCAGACGGACGCAGAGGGGTCAGGCCACCTTCAGACAATTCGTATGCCAGCTGGTTTTCTGGCGAAGTCAGGAACTTGCCGAATTCGATGACCTTGTCTTCCTGACCGGTGCCCTTGAACACGGCCAGCGAGTCGGTGATCAGCAGAGTGCCGGGCCCCTGAGCTTCCGGACCAGTCGGCAGGGGCGCAACGCCCCAATTGATGCCGGCTTCAGTGCCGCGACCAGCACAGCTGACCGAGCAATGCATCATGGCAAGACCGCCATCGAGCCAGATGGCCCGCACTTCGTTCTGTTCGTAGGCCGTGGGTCCTTCCTCAGAATAAGGTACCATTTCCTGGAACGCGGTAAGGGCGGCCAGATTCTGCGGCGAATTCAGGGTGATGTTGCCGTCCGCATCAATCACAGAGCCATTGTTGGTGTAAACCCAGTGCAGGAACCAGTGCATGGTTGCGTCAAAGCTCTTGGCAACCATGCCAAAGCCAGCGGCATCAGTGTTCTCGGTGATCTGCTTGGCAAATGCCAGTTGCTCTTCCCACGTCTTGGGCGGGGTTTCCGGATCGAGGCCAGCTTCTTCGAACAGGTCCTTATTCCAGAACAGGGCCTTGGTGGAGAAGGCAACCGGGATGCCCCACTGGGTGCCTTCAAAGGTCACGGTTTCGGGCACGTAGTTATAATAGCCGGCCTTCTCTTCGTCGGTCATTGGGACAGGAACGATCAGGTCGTTGATGGCGAACTGCTTGAGGGTACGCGATCCGACATAGGCAATATCGACCGGGGTGCCCGCGACAGCCAACGTGGTTACCTTGTCCTGACACTGGCCCCAACCAACAACTTCGGGCACAACCTTGTAATCAGGATTGGCGGCATCCCATTCTGCGAAAAGCTCGAGATAGACGGGCGTGACGGTGTCGCCGCAGAGGATGATGTTGATGTCTTCCGCCTGCGCGACCCCGGCAAGCCCGGTGGTACCAGCCAAGCCGGCAATGGTGGCCAGCAGGACGCTCTTTGCTTTTTTCACTTGGTAGTCTCCCTTGATTGCGGGCCCCTCGGCCCTTCTGGAGCCACCCGGCATGAGCCGCCGGATGATCCCCAAACCCTTGATTGGTGCAGCACCGGCCCGGACCTGGTCCGGATTGGCGCCGAGCCAGTTACTGCTTCACGGCACCGGCGGTGAGACCGGCGACGAGGTAGCGCTGCAGGAACACGATGACGATCATGACCGGCAGGATTCCGACGAAGGACGCCGCCATCAGCTCGTTCCAGATCACCTCCTGCTTGCCGAAGAAGGCGAAAAGCCCCACCGGCAGCGGCATGAATTCGGTCTTGGAATTGAACGTCAGCGCGAAGATGAACTGCTGCGCATAGGCACCGATGAAGGTCATGATGGCGACCACAACGACGCCCGGCATGGCCAGCGGCAGGATAACCCGGCGCAGGGTGTAGAGGCGGCTGGCGCCATCCACCCAGGCGGCTTCATCCAGCTCGCGCGGGATGCGCATCATATAGGTGCGCAACAGCCAGACGGAGGACGGAATGAGGAAAGCGGCGCCGGGCACAATCATGGCCCAATAGGTATTGAGCAAGCCCAGCGTGCGCATCAGGCGGAAGAGCGGGATCAGCAGCACCGCGCCCGAGAACATGTTGACCGCCAGGAACCCGGCGAGCAGCAGGCCGGCGCCGGTGAAGTTGAAGCGGGCAAAGGCATAGGCGGCCGGCACCACGATGGCGACCACAATGGCCGTGACGACCGTCGAGATGAAGAAGGAATTGAAGATGTGCATGCCCAGGGCAGGCACGGATTCCCACATGCTGAAATAGGCTGCAAAGGACCCGTTTTTGGGAATGAAGCTGTAGGGCGTCGAGAAGAGCTGGGCCAGCGGCTTCAATGACACCAGGAACCCTTCAATGAACGGGGCCAAAACGAAGAACAGGAACAGCGCGATGCCGGCATAGAGCCCAATCACTTCGAGCAGGCTATAGCGGTCGATCATCGGTCGGCTGGCCGACCAGAGGCCGCGACGGGCCTTGGGCTGAGGCTGGACGCTGGCCTTGGAATCGGCGGCCGCGACTTCGGTGGAACGGGCAACGTCGCTCATTTGGCTTCTCCCTGCTGGAGCTTGCGGACGGCGCGGAAGTAAACAATGCAGAAGGCGGTGACGAAGAGCGAGATGACCACGGCACGCGCCGCACCTTCGCCATAGCGGCGGGAGCCCATGGCGGTCTTGTAGGTGTCGATGATCATCGTGGTGGTCGAGCCGGACGGACCGCCCTGGGTCAGGATCCAGATGATGTCGAAGGAATTGAAGGTGGCGATGAGCGAAAGCAGGCTCATGGTGATGATGGCCGGCACCATCAGCGGCACGGTGATGCGGCGGAAACGATAGAACCGCCCTGCCCCGTCGGTCCAGGCTGCCTCGTGCAGATCGCGCGGGATCGACTGCATGGCGGCCAGGAAATAGATGGTGACCATGGGGACACCAATCCACACGTCGGTGATGATCGTGGCCCAGAAGGCGGTCTCGCCATAAGCCAGCCAGGCGATCGGGCCATTGGTGATGCCGAAATTCTGCAAGAGCCCGGAAATCATGCCGAACTGGCCATTATACATCCAGCCCCACATGAAGATACCAATGGCCATGGGAACGATCCAGGGCGGCATGGTGAGAATGCGGAACACAATCTGACCTGGAATTGCTGCGTTGAGCAGCACGGCACCCAGCATGCCGATGACCATTTTCAGGCTGACCGAGAAGAAGGTCCAGATAAAGGTGCGGACAATGACTTCGGTGAAGTTGCCGGCGCCGAAGATGCGCTCGTAATTGGCCCAGCCGATAAAATCATAGCCGGGGCGTAGCGAGGCGTTGGTGAAGCTGAGAATGATCGTGTCGACCAGCGGGTAGGCCACGATGGTCAGGATATAGATCAATGCCGGAGCCAGCAGGGCGAGGGCGAAGAGGGTGGCGCTTCTTGTGCTGGTCATCGGCTTTCTCCTCAGTTCCCTTTGCCCAGAGCAGCGTCGAAGCGCTGCCAGATGGGGGCCATGTCGACGACAGACTTGTTGCGCATCGCTTCATCCATGGACAGCGCCAGAAGCCCGGCCTCGAGCGCGTCGGTGACCGAGACAGGCAGGGGCACACCCTCGATCATATGCTTTAGGATATCCTCGGCCATCTGCTCGTCGGCACCGTAATGCTGGCTCAGCTCGGAGGTCTGGTAGGTCTTGTCCTCAAGCCGTTCGGAGGTGCGGCTGTCGGTGACCTTGAAGTAGTTACGAATGAAGTCGCCTTCCGCCATGCCCTTGGCACCGATCACCGCGAAACGGCGGAAATCGTCGGGCACGTTCATATTGGTGTGGAAGGTCAGAGCCGCGCCGTTTTCATACTGCACGATGGCGGTCTGGAAGTCGATGATGTCGCCATCACTATCGAACACCTTGTCCGAGCCCTGCCAACCCGACGGCTTGCGGAGATAGACGTTGAGATCGTTGACGCCGGCACCCTGGGGCGCATTTTCAGGCGTAAAGCTCTTGCGCCCGCCGAAGCTGGCAACGAAGCGCGGACGGCAACCCATGACCCCATTATAGAGGTCAAGATCGTGGCAGCATTTCTCAAGCATGAAGCTGCCCGAATATTGCTGATAACGCCGCCAGTCGCGCATGAAGAAAGCGCCATGATAGGGCGGGATGGTTTCGGACGCTTCGATTGAGGTGACGTCGCCCAGCTTACCTTCGGCCTGCGCCTTGCGCAGATCGACATAGAGCGGGGCATAGCGCAGCACCAGGCCCACCATGACATTGTCCGAGCCATACTGTCCGATCAATTCGGCCAGCGCCATGGTATCCTCAACCGAGGTCACCACCGGCTTTTCGGCAAACAGCTTCATGCCGCGCTCAAGGCCGATGCGAATGTGCTCAAGATGCATATGATTGGGCGAGCCGACCATGAGCAGATCGAGATCGGCCTCGTCGATCAATTGCTCCAGGCTGTCATATTGCTGACCGACGGAGACACCATGCTCCTGGGTATAGGGCAGACCGGCCGGTGCCGGATCGACGTAACCCACAATCTCGAAATCGTCCCGCGCCGCGGAAAACACCCGCGCGAGATAACCCAGACGATAGCCGAGACCGATAATGCCTACCCGCATACCTTGCCGTTCCCTGTTTTATTCAGTTCCCGACCTCTTGCGGATCGGTGTCGTTTGTGTAAACGATTTTCAAGACTAGGCGCCTTGCCAACACAATGTCAACACACATTCGACGCCAATACAATACCAATTTAAGCCACCTTGCCAACTTGCGCAAATGCGCGCCGTTTTGCTGCTTTTCTGGGCATTTTCGAACCGTTTAGTTTGGCTCAGGGTGTGGACAAATGTCATTTGTGGGGGCACCATGTCGCAATTGGTATCCATGTGGCCTCTTTCAGCAGGCAACAAACACATGACACATGTGAAAATATGAAACAGAATTGGTGAACGTGCGTCAGCGCGTCGCCATGCAGGCAAGAGACGCTAAATGAGCCTATCGACAAATCCATTCCCCGATGATGCCGACCGTTCGGCGATCTGGACCATGCTGGTGCCGCGCGACATCAAGGCCTTCGTCAATGCCGACTGGTCCATGGTGGAAGACGACTTCATCGCCGGGGATTTCATGGGCATCAACGGCAATAAAGACGACAATCCCGATGGCTGGACCATCAGCTTTCCCAGCCTCACCGACTATCGCGACGAGTGGCTGCGCCAGGCGCGCGAGGGACAGAAGGTGGTCTATGCCGAGGACCAAGAAGCGGGCATTCACCGGGCAACGAGCCTGACCGAGATCGAAATCACCAGCGAACGCGCCATTGCCCACAAGAAGTTCAATGGCGAGATTGCCCTGGCCGATGGCGGCAAGGATGTCCTGAACTGGCAGACCCTCTATTTCTGCCGCAAGGTGGACGGCCAATGGAAGCTCACCGGATTTGTGGGGTATCTGCCCTATCCGATGCCGAAACAGGGCTGATCAATCATCGAGCGTCGCGCGGCGCACAGCCCTGATACGAAGGGCATGCGCCGGGCGGGAGCGACAAAGTCCCTCCCCGGTCAATCCGGGGACGGAAAAAGCAACGGCAGCGCCGAACACCCCAGGTCATTGAGGCCATTCGCATGTCTTTCCTCACGCCCCAGCGCCTCGTCATGCTGGTGTTCTTTCTCCAACCCATAGCCTTTGGCTCCTGGCTGCCGCGTATTCCCGAGATTCAGTCCGCCATGGGGCTGGGGCCGGCAGCACTGGCCATCGCACTGCTCGGCATGCCCGTTGGCACACTGCTCACGCTACCCGTGGCCGGCCCCCTGGTGGGCAAGATCGGCGCGCGCTTGGCGATCCTGATCGGGTTTGTGTTCTATTCGATCGCAGCCTGTTTGCCGGTCCTGGCGCCGGACCCGGTCCTGCTGTTCACCGCGCTGATGCTGGCCGGGTCGTCAATCTCATTTGTCGAACTTGGCCTCAATGTCGAAGCCGATCTGGTGGAGAAATCCACCGGCAAGCTGATCATGAACACTTCGCATGGCTTCTGGTCACTGGGCATCATGGTGGGCAGTCTGATCGGCTCGGGCTTTGTCGCCGCCAACGTTGCCCCGGGCATCGCGCTGCCCCTGCTGGCTTTTGCCGTGCTTCCCGTCGCCTTGCTGGCCGGGTGGGCCCTGCCTGCTCTGAAGGACAGGACCGAAAACGAGACTGGCGAACCGCAGCGCTCAGCCTGGGCGCTGCCCAGTCCGGCGCTGGTCGGGGTGTGCCTGTTCGTCTTCGGCATTACCATGACAGAAGGCGCGATGGCGGACTGGTCGGCCATTTTCCTGCGCGACGCCTTCGATGCCGAGGGCGGGCTGGTGGGCCTGGGCTATTCGGTCTTTGCCTTCATGGTGGCCGCCGGGCGGTTTGGCGGCGATTTCCTCAGGCGCCGGCTGGGCAGCGTCAACACGGCGCGGCTGTGTGGCACGCTGGCGGTGATCGGTGCAGCCCTGCTGTTCCTGGCGCCAAGCGTCGAGATCGCGCTGATCGGCTTTGGCACCATCGGCATTGGCGTGTCGGTCGGTTTCCCGTTGGCCGTCACGGCGGCTGCCGGCATTGGCGACCGCGCCGCCTCGGCCAATGTGGCCGTGTTGTCCTTTGTGGCGCTGACCGGTTTTCTCATCGGCCCGCCGCTGATCGGCTTCGTGGCCGAGCATAGCGATATCCGACTGGGGGTCGCCTGCGTCATCCCCATGCTGGTGGTGAGCCTGTTTCTCACCGGGCGGCTCAGCCCGCGCCGCGCCCAGACTGCCCGAAACCTTGAATCCGAAGTTCCAGGAGTCCTCTGATGCGTATTGCCGTTGCCGGGCTACACACTGAATGCAGCACCTATAATCCCGTGCTGGCGCGTGAAGCCGATTTTCGCGTGCTGCGCGGTCCATCGATGCTCAAGGATCAATACTTCGATTTCCTGACGCATTTTCCCGCCGAGTTCGTCACCATCCTGCATGCCCGCGCGATTGCCGGCGGACCGGTGGAACGGGCGCTCTATGATCGCTGGAAGACGGAAATCCTTGAGGGCCTCAAGGCCGCGCTGCCGCTCGATGGTGTCTACCTGGCTATGCACGGTGCCATGCATGTCGAAGGCATGTTCGATGCCGAGGGCGACTTCATCACCGCAGTGCGCGAGGTGGTGGGACCCGATGTCCTGATCGCCGCGTCCTATGACCTGCACGGCAATGTTTCGCAGCGTATCATCGATGGGCTGGACATGTTTTCGACCTATCGCACCGCGCCGCATATCGACGTGCCGGACACGATGCGCCGCGCCGTGACCATGCTGGTGCGAGCGCTCAAGACCGGCGTAAAGCCGGTGCTTGCCTGGGCACCGGTGCCGGTGCTGCTGCCGGGTGAACGCACCTCGACCCAGGACGAGCCGGCACGGACGTTCTACACGCAGCTCCACGAGGTCGAAGAGCCGGGCGGGATCTGGGATGCCAGCTTCCAGGTGGGCTATGTCTGGGCCGACGAGCCGCGCGCCACGGCCTGCGCGGTAGTGACCGGCACCGACCGGGCGGCCATCGAAAGGGCCGCGACCCATCTGGCGCAGAATTACTGGGATATCCGCGAGGGCTTTGTCTTCGGCATGGAGACCGGCTCGATCGAACACTGCGTGGACCGGGCCATTGCCAGCCCGACCCACCCCGTGGTGCTGGCCGAATCGGGGGACAATCCGACCGGCGGCGGCGTGGGCGACCGGGCCGAACTGCTGGCGGCGCTGATGGCCAGAGATGCCCAGGGCGTGATCTTTGCCGGCATTGCCGACAAAGCCGCCACGGACGCCGCATACGCAGCGGGGGTGGGCGCGCGCGTGACACTGCATATCGGGGCGAGCCTCGACCCATCGAGCACGCCGGTCGACACAGAGGCCGAAGTATTGTTCCTGGCTGAAACCGAGAGCACCCATCTGGGCGAAGCGGTTGTACGGATTGGTGGCATCGAGCTGGTGCTGACCGCGCGCCGTCGACCGTTCCACAATATCGCCGATTTCACCAAGCTCGGGCTCGACCCGCACGGCGCAAAGATCATCGCGGTCAAATCTGGCTATCTTTCGCCCGAACTTGGCCCCATCGCCAATCCGGGCCTCATGGCGCTCTCCCCTGGCGTGGTGGATCAGTTCGTGGAACGGACCGAGCGCAAGCACACGCCGCGCCCGAGCTATCCGTTTGACACGGATTTTGCGTTCGTGCCTGCGGTGAAGTGGTCGCGGCGGGCTCAGTAACCCCTATCCATGCTTCCCCTCTCACTCCCTTTCGTTTAATCACAAAACGAAAGGGAGTGCGCCACTATGACCCCATCCATGCGGCAAGCGAAGATCGTCGAGCTGGCGCGCCAGCAGGGCGAGGTGAGCGTCGAGGAGCTGGTCGCTGCCTTCGACGTCACTCCGCAGACGATCCGCAAGGATCTCAACGTTCTTTGTGACCGGGGGGCGCTGAAACGCACGCATGGCGGGGCGATGCACCCCTCGGGCGTGGAGAATGTGGAATATGAGGCGCGGCGCCAGATTGCGCCGTCAGAAAAGCGGGCCATTGGCCGAGCCGCCGCGGCGCTCATCCCCGACCATGCCTCGCTCTTTATCAATATCGGCACCACCACCGAGGCCGTCAGCCAGGCATTGACGGACCATCGCGGCCTCATGGTGATCACCAACAATATCAATGTGGCCAATCACCTGCGCGTCGTGCCCTCGGTGGAGGTGGTGATTGCCGGTGGCGTGGTCCGCCCCAATGATGGCGGCATCGTGGGCGAGGCGGCGGTGGACTTCATCCGCCAGTTCAAGGTGGATTTCGCCGTGATCGGCGTGTCCGCCATCGACCCGGATGGAGCGCTGCTCGATTTCGACTATCGCGAAGTGAAAGTGGCGCAGGCGATCATCGCCAATGCACGGCATGTCATCCTGGTGGCCGACCAGAGCAAGTTCACCCGCACCGCCCCGGTGCGGATCGGGCATCTGAGCCAGGCGCACAGCTTCATCACCGATGCCTGCCCACTGGATTCGATCCGCCAGGTCTGCGCCGATGCCGGCATTCAACTGATTGAAACAGACCGGGCCTGACCCCGCTGGCTGCGGGGTCCGGTCTTCCTAGTGGGCTGCCAGGGCAGCCTTGAGCGCCGCGACCTGATCGCGGCTGGTGCTGCGCCGCGCGGGGCTGACGAAACCCAGCTCTGCCGCCGGGGCACTGTCGGGCGCCCGGGGTTCAGCGCAGGCGCCGTGCACCGCCGAGAGGGGTGCGCGGGAGAGGATGCCGGCAACGGACTGGGCATTGACGCCGGAGCCCGCCATGATGACCAACCGCCCGGCCGCAAGCTCGTGGGCCGAAATGATATCGTCGATACCCCCCGGGGCGGTTCGGGCGCGGCCTGACGTCAGGATGGTATCGAAGCCCAGTGCCACGGCCTGTTCGATGGCCTCCCCAAGATCAGGGACCAGATCGAAGGCGCGATGCAGAGTTTTGGGCATTTCGCCTGCCGCATCGACCAATTGCTCGAGCGTCTCGATATCGAGGCGGCCATCAGGGAGACTGGCGCCCAGCACCACTCCCTCAAGGCCAGCGCGCCGGGCCGCGTCGATGTCGCCAAGCATGGCCTCGATATCGGCCGGTCCGAAGACGAAGTCACCGCCGCGCGGCCGGATCATGGCCCGCACCGGCACGGGTGCGCTGCCGGCAAGCGCCATCAGACCCGGCATGGGGGTCAATCCCCCCAGTTCCAGCACCGAGCACAGTTCCACCCGGTCGGCGCCGCCTGCAATGGCCGCCGCGAGGCCATCGGCGTCATCCACGCAGATCTCGAGCAGGGTCATGCAATGCCCTCCGAAAAAGCCAGGCTCGCCGCGCCGATCAGTCCGGCATCGATGGTAAGTTGCGCCGGCACGACCAGGGGACGATCAATCTTTCTCAGGATACGCTGGCGCACCGCTGCATCCAAGCGCGCGATGAGGGCATGGGCATTGCCAAGCCCGCCACCCACCGGGATAATGTCAGGACCGATGATGTTGACCGCCAGGGCCAGGGGGCGCGACACCAGCTCGACATGGAGATCGACTGTTTGTGCGGCACCGGGATCGCCGTTTTCCCACGCTGAAGTGATCGCAGTGCTGGGCAGGTCCACACCGTGCAGGTGCCGATGCAATTTCTCGATGCCCCTGGCGCCACCGACGGTATCAACGCAACCCACAAGGCCGCAGCCGCAGGACAGATGCGGCATGTCGAACGGCGGAACGCTGACCTGGGTAGCGACGGCAGTGCCATGCCCCCACTCGCCGGATAGGCCTCCACCACCGCGGAAAAGGCGTCCGCCGGCGACGATGCCGCCGCCCACGCCGGTGCCCAGAATGGCGCCAAAGATGACGCGGTGGTCACGGCCAGCGCCGGCAAAAGCCTCGGCCAGGGCGAAGCAATCGGCATCATTGGCGACCAGTACGGGGCGGCCCAGGCTATTGCCAAGATCGCCAGCCAGATTGCGTCCATCGATGCAGGGAATATTGGCGACCGTAGTCACCCCGGTCTCGGGGTCTACCACGCCAGTGACGGAAATCGAGATGGGTGTGCCCGAGGGTGCGCCGCCCTGTTCCACCAGGCCGGAGATGGATGCAGCGAACAACTCGAAGTCGTCACGCGGGGTGGGCAGACGCCCCACAGGCGTGACCGTGTCGGGCCCGGTGGCTGTGGCGGCCTTGATGGTGGTGCCGCCGATATCGAAACAGGTGATCATATGCTGGCCCTTCGGCCGGCATTTAGGACAAGTCCACCGCGGCAATCAAGCAGCGGTGGCGCGATGATCTGAGTTCGGGGGGTTAGACCCTTTCGAGCCCGATGGCGATGCCCTGGCCCACGCCGATGCACATGGTGGCCAGGGCCCGGCGCTTGCCGGAAAGACTGAGTTCCAGCGCCGCCGTGCCGGTGATGCGGGCGCCGCTCATGCCGAGGGGATGGCCGAGGGCAATGGCGCCGCCATTGGGGTTCACGCGCGGATCGTCCTCGGCGATGCCGAGATCGCGCAGGACGGCAATGCCCTGGCTGGCGAAAGCCTCGTTGAGCTCGATCACGTCGAAATCGGCTTGGGTGAGGCCGAGCCGGGCAAAGAGCTTCTTGCTGGCGGGGGCCGGGCCCATGCCCATGATGCGCGGCGGCACGCCGGCGGTGGCGCCGCCCAGAATGCGGGCAATGGGGGTGAGGCCATGTCGCTTGGCAGCGGCTTCGGAGGCGATGATCAGCGCGGCGGCGCCATCATTGACGCCTGAGGCATTGCCGGCTGTCACCGTGCCGTTGGGGAAGAGGGCGCGCAGCTTGCCCAGAGTCTCGACCGTGGTGCCGGCGCGGGGGTGCTCATCAGTGTCGACGACCGTCGGGTCGCCTTTTCGCTGGGGAATGGTGACCGGCACGATTTCCTTTGCCAGCCTTCCGTTCTGCTGCGACGCCACGGCCCTGTCCTGGCTGCGCACCGCAAACTGATCCTGCGCCTCGCGGGAGACGCCGAATTCCTGTGCCACGTTCTCACCGGTCTCGGGCATGGAATCGACGCCATATTGCGCCTTCATCAGCGGATTGACGAAGCGCCAGCCGATGGTCGTGTCGTAGATCTCGGCATTGCGCGAAAAGGCGGTTTCGGCCTTGGGCAGAACGAAGGGCGCGCGGCTCATGCTTTCGGTGCCGCCGGCAATGACCAATTCGGCCTCGCCCGATTTGATGGCGCGGGCCGCAGTGATCACCGCATCCATGCCGGAGCCGCAGAGGCGGTTCATGGTGGTGCCGGTAACTGTCACCGGCAGGCCGGCCAGCAGGGCACTCATGCGGGCGACATTGCGGTTTTCCTCGCCCGCGCCATTGGCATTGCCGAAGATGACGTCGTCGACGGCGTCCCAATCCACCGAGGCATGTTCGGCCATCAGCGCCTTGAGGGGAACGGCGCCCAGGTCATCGGGACGGACGGCGGACAGCGAACCGCCAAAGCGGCCGATGGGGGTACGCTTATAGGCGCAGATAAAGGCTTCGGTCATTTCACAGCTCCGGGGCGACAAGGTCGCCAATCTGGTCGGGGAGCACCAGTTCGGCGCCGGTCACGGCCTGCAGTTCTTCGACACTCATGCTGGGCAGCTTTTCGCGCAGCACGAAGCGTTCATCTTCAATGTCCAGGACCGCAAGGCTGGTATAGACGCGGGTGACGCAACCCACCCCGGTCAGCGGCAGGGAACAGCGCTTGACCAGCTTGGGCTTGCCGTCCTTGGTCACGTGATCGGTGATCACGGCGACGCGCTTGGCGCCATGCACGAGGTCCATAGCGCCCCCGACGGCCGGCACGCCTTTCGGACCGGTCGACCAATTGGCGAGATCGCCATTTTCGGCCACTTCATAGGTCCCCAGGATCGCGACATCGAGATGGCCGCCGCGCACCATACCGAAGCTGTCGGCATGGTGGAAGAAGGCAGCGCCGGGGCGCAGGGTGATCGCCTTCTTGCCGGCATTGATGAGGTCCCAGTCCTCCTCGCCTGCGGCAGGCGCCTCGCCGAAATTGAGCACGCCGTTTTCGGTGTGGAAGATGGCCTGTTTGCCGGGGGGCTGGAACTTGGCCACCATTTCGGGAAAGCCGATGCCCAGATTGACATAGGCACCATCCTCGATGTCCTGCGCGGCGCGCCAGGCGATCTGGGCGTTGGAAAGTTTCGTGGTCATGCGTAGGCCACTCCTTGCCGCATCAGGGCTTCTTCCTGCTTGGGGTCGCTGACCTCGACAATAGCATCGACAAAGATGCCGGGGGTCACGACATGTTCGGGGTCGATGTCACCGGGCTGGACGATTCTGGTCGCCTGCACGATGGTCTTGGCGGCAGCGGCGGCCATCAGAGGCGAGAAATTGCGGGCGGCCTTGCGATAGGTGAGATTGCCCAAGGTATCGGCAAGCTCCGCCTTGAGGATCGCCACGTCAGCCTTGAGCCAGCGCTCCTGCACATAATGCTTGCCATCGAACTCGGCGACCGGCTTGCCCTTGGCGACATCGGTGCCATAGCTGGCCGGGGTATAGAAGGCCGGAATGCCCGCCCCGGCGGCGCGGATCCGCTCGGCCAGGGTGCCTTGTGGCACCAGCTCCAGCCCGATCTCGCCAGCCAGGTATTTTTCGGTGAAGGCGCGCGGATCGGCCGAGCGCGGGAAGGAGCAGATCATCTTGGCGACCATGCCCGCGTCAATCATCGCAGCAATGCCAATGCGACCATTGCCGGCATTGTTGTTGACGATCGTGAGATTCTTGGGGCTGCCGGTGGCCTTGAAGCGATCGATCAGCGCATGGATAAGCTCAATCGGCGCGCCGGAACCGCCGAAGCCGCCCACCATAACCACCATGCCGTCTTCAATCCCTGCCACCGCTGTGGCGAGATTGGGGACTGTCTTGTCCATCGCCGATCCTTTCCCGCTCGCTTCGCATGCCGGCATTCATGGCAGCAAGAGGCCGCAATTGGAAATGAAATGGCAGGGCCGAACAATAATGCCAGGGTTATCGAGCGCAGGCGGATTTGCAGCGATCAAGCTAAGGGCGACCGTTTAGGATAACCTAATCGATCACGGCAATGGTCAATTGCCCAAGCAGGAGGCTGGCGAGCCTCAGGCTTGCTCCGGTCGCGACCAGCATGGGCGGCAGGGTCAGCCATTCGAGCGTCCAGGCCGCTCCCGAGCGCTCGTTTTCATGCACCAGCGCCTGGTTGAGCGTGCCCGAAAGTCCGGCATTGTAGCGGGCCAGCGCCACCAGCACCTCGGCATTGATCGGGTTGGACTTGTGGGCCATGGCCGAAGAACCGCCGCCGCCCGCCAGCCTGACTGCCCCGACTTCGTTCTGTGCCAGCAGCGCGATATCCATGCCCAGCTTGCCCAGCGCGCCGGAGATCTGCGCCAGGAGGCTCCCCAGTGCCACGATGGGGTCGCGCGTCGCCTGCCAGGGCGTCGCCAGACCCAGATCAAGCTTTCGCGCCATGGCAGCCGCAATGGCATCGCCATGACCATCGAAGCTGCCGCGATCGCCTACTGGGCCTCCCAACTGGACGACGAGGAGGGTCCGGCGCATGGAAACCAGCGCCCGCAGCTGACGCTTGAGTGGCTCGGACCATGAACTGAGCTTGGCGCCCCAGGTGGTCGGCAGGGCCACCTGCATGCGGGTATGGGCCATGAGCGGCTTGCCGCCATGTTCGGCTGCCAGAGCGTCGAGCGTGTCCAGCAGCGCGGTGAGCCTCGCCTCATACACATCGAAGACCTTGGCCAGTTGCAGCATCAGCGCGGTGTCGGTGACGTCCTGGCTGGTGGCGCCCTTGTGCAGAGCCGTACGGTGCGGCTCGGGCAGGCCAGACTTGAGCTGTTTGACCAGCGCAGGAACGACGACCCCATCCTGCGCCATGCCGGCCTCGAGGCCGTCCCAGTCGGGCGTGAAGCCGGTGACGGCCCCGCCGATGGCGGCAGCGGCGTCCTCGGAGATGAAGCCCGTTTCGGCACTGGCCTCCGCCAGGGCACGCTCGAAGGCCAGCATGGCGTCAAGCTGGGCCGCGTCCGAAAGCAGGGCTTCGATTTCGGGATCACCGGCGAGGGCGGAAAGGAGGGTCATGGACAAATCCTAGCTGGCTGCGGTGTGCGTCGCCACCCCCGCCCGACCTCCCCCTGAAGAAGGGGGAGGAGGAAAAGATTCGCGATTTCACGGCGCCCTGGCGGCAGGCTCGATAGGTCCCTCCCCCTCCTTCAGGGGGAGGTCAGGTGGGGATGCGCCCCATCACATATCAAAAAACACCGTTTCCCTGTCGCCCTGCAAATGAATGTCGAGCCGATAGGTGGAGCCGTCCTTGCGTGCGATCAGCGTCTCACGGCGGCGCTTGTCCATGATCTTGTTGAGCACGAAATCCTCGGCATTGGCCTCGGCCTCGTCCTCAAAATAGAGGCGTGTCTGGAGGCCAATATTGATGCCGCGTGCCACGATCCAGAGCGCAATATGGGGCGCCATGAGCTTGCCATCAGGGCCGGGCACGCGGCCGGGCTTGACCGTTTCGAACGTGGCGGCACCCGCTTCGCTCAGCGGCTGGCGGCCCCAGCCGGTAAAGGCGGGCGCAGGATTGGAGCCGGGCGCGGTAGGGCCGACAAAGTTGCCGCTGGCATCGGCCTGCCAGATTTCGACGACGCCGTCGAAGAGCGGCACGCCGGCGCCGTCAAAAACGTTGACCGCTACCTTGATCCGCTCGCCCTCAACGTCACCATAGATCATGGTCTTGCCCAGGTCCTCGGCAATCACGCCAGTAATGCCGCAGATATTGGGCGTCATGCCGATATGGACATAGGGGCCGGCGGTCTGGGACGGCGTTTCCTTGAGGGTGGGGGTTGGGTGCAACATCAGTTCCCCTCTTTTCTGTTTTCAAACATGGTCGAGCGACGGCCGCGCAGCACGATATCGAAGCGATAGCAGAGCGCATCCATGGGCGTGGTGTTGAGCCGGTCGAGACGCGCTGTCAGTTGGTCGATGGCGGCCTTGTCATTGATGGTGGCGACGATCGGGCATTGCCAGATCATCGGATCGCCTTCGAAATACATCTGGGTAATCAGGCGCTGCGCAAAGGCGTGGCCGAAGACCGAGAAGTGGATATGGGCGGGACGCCAGTCATTGCCGGTATTGGGCCAGGGATAGGCGCCGGGCTTGATGGTGCGGAAGTGGTAAAACCCATTCTCGTCGGTGATCGAACGGCCAAAGCCACCGAAATTGGGATCGAGGGCGGCCACGTAGCCTTCCTTCTTGTGCCGGTAGCGGCCGCCGGCATTGGCCTGCCAGTACTCGACCAGCGTATTGGGCACAGGCCGCGCATTCTCGTCGAGCACCTGACCGTAAACAATCATGCGCTGGCCGATGGCGTCGGTGCCATCCTGGCTGAAATTGCGGATCAGGTCATTGTCCAGCGGGCCGAGCTTTTCATGACCAAAGGTTGGGCCGGTCATTTCCGAATTGGTGGGGCCGAGCGAGAGCAAGCTGTGTTTTGGGGCGCGGAAGGTCGTCGACTTGTAGCCGGGCGTATCCGCCTTGGGATGCCAGTCGCGATCGCGCTGGAACAGCATGCCATCGGCCCCGGGTAGAATGATGCCGCTCATCGGGCCGTCTCCTCACGTTGCGCCAGTTCGTGCTTTGCAATCTTGTAGGCGCTGTTGGCGGCTGGCACGCCCGCATAGATGGCAACGTGCATCAGCAATTCCTTGATGTCTTCGGCCGTGGCGCCAGTGTTGACCGTGGCGCGCACATGCATGGCGAATTCCTCTTCGTGACCGAGCCCGGCCAGCAGGGCCAAAGTGATCATGGAGCGCTCGCGTTTGCTGAGACCCGGCCGCGACCATACCGACCCCCAGGCGCCTTCCGTAATAAAGGTCTGGAAAGCATCATCCAGCGCGGTCGTGCGGGCCGTGGCCTTGTCCACATGCCCATCGCCCAGAACCGCCCGGCGGGTCGCCATGCCGCGCTCGAACAGTGACGTATCAGCCATAAGCGGCCTCCTTTAGAAACGCTTCGATCATGTCGGCAAGGCGGGCCGGCTGCTCGATGGATGGGATGTGACCGACGCCCTCGAGAATTTCGAAGCGGGAATGCGGAATGGCAGAGCAATTGCGCACCAGATCGACAGGCGCCGCCAGGTCGGCGTCACCGGCCACGATCAGTGCCGGCACCGGGATATCGCCAATTCTCAGGGTGAGATCGGTATCGCGCAGTGTGGCGCAGGTATTGGCATAGCCAATGGGATTGGTGCGCAGGAAGAGATTGCGCCAGCCGGCCAGTTCGTCGGGGCGATGCTGACGAAAATCGGGACTGAACCAGCGCTCCATGACCGGATCGGCCATCGGCTCAAGCCCCTGGGATCGAGCAGTTTCGATGCGGGCGGCCCACATGGCAGTGTCCCCCATGCGCGGCGCGGTACAGCACAGAACGAGACGGGCGACCCGCTCGGGCGCACGCAATGCGAAACCCTGTGCGATCAACCCGCCTATTGAGACGCCGATGACAACGGCCCGGTCGATATTCAACTGGTCGAGCAATCCGCTCAGATCCTCGAGATGATCGTCCAGAGCATATTCGCCTGCGGGGGCATCGCTCAGCCCGTGACCACGCTTGTCATAGGACAAGCAGCGATAGCGGTCGGCGAACGCGGCGATCACCGCATCCCAGATGCGGGCGTCAGTGCCCAGCGAGTTGACAAAAACCAGAGTCGGCGCGCCTTCTGGCCCGGACAGCCGGTAATGCAGCAAGGTGCTGTTGATACGGACAAAAGACATGGCTTCCTCTTGACCCTGATTTAAGGGACAGCTGGCGCCGCTGTAAAATGATAAGTCCGACCCAACCTATAACTTCTTGATTATCGAATTTGCGCCAATATCTGGTAATTTGCTATCTGGTGGCCAGAAGACATAACCGGAGGCGCAATGTCCGAGCGCATTATCGACCCCAGGATCCGCTTGCGGCACATCGCCTGTTTCCTTGAGGTGGCCCGGCTGCGCTCCATGGCGGGAGCGGCCGATGCACTCAATATCAGTCAGCCCGCCGCAACCAAGACTATCCAGGAGCTGGAGGGTCTGCTTGGGGGGCAGTTGTTCGACCGGAGCCGCCGCAAGCTGGCGCTGACAGCCTTTGGGGAGGTGTTTTTCCGCTACGCCTCGACCAGCGTGGCAGCACTGCGCCAGGGAATCGATGCGGCGCGCGGCACCCACGATGCAGCGATGGTTCGGGTTGGCGCCCTGCCTACCGTATCGGCGCACATGCTGCCCGATGCGGTACGCGCCTTCACCGAGGAAAATGGTGGGGTGACCACACGCATCATTACCGGGCCCAACGGCTATTTGCTCTCCCTACTGCGCACCGGTGACGTTGACCTGGTGATCGGCCGCATGGCCGAGCCGAACGCGATGGGGGGGCTGAGCTTCGAGCACCTTTATTCCGAACGCGTGGTGCTGGCGGTCCGCCCCGGGCATCCGGTACTCGCGGCGGCCGAGTTCAACCTCGGACTGATCCAAGACTATCAGACGCTGATGCCCACCCCTGGTTCGGTGATCCGACCAGTGGTAGAGCGCGTCTTGCTGGCCCACGGCGTGACCCGGCTGCGCTACGAAATCGAAACCGTATCCAATGCCTTTGGGCATTCCTATGTGCGCCAGACCGATGCGATCTGGATCATTTCCGAAGGCGTGGTGGCCGACGATGTCGCCGAGGGCCGGCTGGCGCTGCTGCCGGTAGATACCAGCGAGACACTGGGGCCGGTGGGCTTCACCACCCGCACCGATACCCCGACCTCCCTGTCCACCGCCAGGCTGATGCAAAGCGTGCGTGAGGTCGCCGAACGCCTGCGGAAGGACGGGCAATGAAGGCGGCTATTCGCCCTGTGGCTCGCGCATCCGTTCTCTCAGTGCGGCTGGTGGCAGGCCGAAGCGGCGCGTGATGAAGCGGGAGAAATAGGCCGGATCTTCATAGCCCAGCTCCGCGCCGATCTGCTTGATGGTGAGTGTTGAGAACAGCAATTGCCGCCGGGCCTCGAGCGCGATGCGCTGTTCGACGACATCCAGCGCGGAGCAACCAAGGCGCTGGCGGCACAGCCGGTTGAGATGGGTGTGGCTGATCCCGACCGCGTCGGCATAGTCTGCCACACGGCGGGACTGGCGATAGCGCAACTCGACAAGATCGCGGAACTGCGCGAGCAATTGGGCGCCCCGGCCCGTGTCTTCAACCGGGGCTGCAGCCACGTCGCCGCGCCGCAGCGCCACCAGCAAAAGCATCAAATGCGCCCGCATCGCCAGATTGTGGCCCACCCCAGGCCGGTCGGCCTCGGCTGTCAGGCGATTGAGAGTTGCGGCGATTTCCCGGCAATCCCCGTGGATCACCATTGGTCTTGGTCGTGGCATCCCCAGCCCGGCAATGTCGCGCTCCATCAGCGTGACCACTAGGCCCTCTACATCGGTGCTGAAACCATAGCCATGCACCGTGCCGGCAGGAACCACGGCAATGCTCTTTGGCTCCAGGTGATGGTTGTCGCCATCCAGCGTCATTTCGGCTTGCCCTGCTGTCAGATGCAGCACCTGCAGGAACTGGTCATGCCGGTGCGGGGCGATGCGATAATCATGCAGCCGACTGCGCGCCTGAATGGTTTCCCAGTGCAACCAATCGTGCTGGGTTTCGCCCTCGGTTTCGCCATAGAGTGCATAGGTCGGGATCGAGCTCATGTTTAGATAGTGCAAGGAATTGCCCGCTCTGTCCATTCTCCCAATGTCTCGATGAAGGCATGATGAGCGCAACAAATGGGAGGAACACTTGCGTACCCAAGTTGCTATCATCGGGGCCGGTCCGGCTGGCCTCATGCTGGGCCGTCTGCTCGATCTGGCCGGCATCGACAATGTCATTTTGGAGCGTAAAAGCGCCGAGTACGTGCTCGGACGCATTCGCGCCGGCGTTCTCGAGCAGGGCTCGGTCGATCTCATGCACCGCGCACAGGTGGCAGACCGGCTTGTAGCCGAGGGGCTGATACACCACGGCACCGATCTCAGCTTCGACGGAGACCGGCTGCGGATCGACTTCACTGGTCTGGTCGGCAAGCATGTCACCGTCTATGGCCAGACCGAGGTGACCCGCGACCTGATGGAAGCCAGGCAGGGCAACACCATTTATGAAGCGGCCAATGTGGCTATTCGCGACTTTGACGGCAACCCCAGTGTCAGCTGGGAGCAGGACGGCGTCACCCATAAACTCGAATGCGACTACATTGCCGGATGCGATGGCTATCACGGCGTCAGCCGGGCCAGTGTGCCGCAAGAGGCACTGACCACCTTCGAGCGCACCTACCCGTTTGGCTGGCTGGGCATTCTCGTCGACAAGCCACCGGTTGCCCATGAGTTGATCTATGCGCACCACGAGCGCGGCTTTGCGCTGTGTTCGCAACGCTCGAATGTCCGTAGCCGCTATTATGTGCAGGTGCCCAACGACGAGAAGGTCGAGAACTGGAGCGATGACCGGTTCTGGGACGAGCTTCGCCTTCGGCTCAACCCTGAAACCGCCGAGGCCCTGCAGACCGGCCCGTCGATCGAGAAATCCATTGCACCATTGCGCAGCTTCGTGGCCGAGCCGCTGCGGTTCGGCAGGCTGTTTTTGGCAGGGGATGCGGCCCATATCGTGCCGCCGACCGGCGCCAAGGGCCTCAACCTGGCGATGAGCGATGTGGCCATGCTGGCGGACGCGTTGATTGAGCTTTATGGCGAGAAGTCCGAGGCCGGAATCGACAACTATTCGATCAGGGCCCTGTCGCGCATCTGGAAAGCGGAGCGCTTCAGCTGGTGGATGACCAGCCTGCTCCATACCTTCCCGGAGAACGGACCATTTGGGCGCCGCATCCAGAGGGCCGAGTTCGACTATCTGGCCGGCTCCCGCGCCGCCCAGCAGGTGCTGGCGGAGAACTATGTGGGCCTGCCAAGCTAGCTCAGCCTGCCGGCGTCCGCGAAAAGCTTCCAATAAAAAGAGCCCGGCCAGCTTCCTGGCCGGGCTCATTGTTTGCATCTAAAAAAGTTGCTTACATCTCGGCAGCGACGGCGGCGCGAGCCGCTTCGTAGAGAGCCTTGCCGTCAATGCCCTGGGCTTCCACATCGGCAAACCACTGATCGATGGTTGGCTGGGCGGCCTCGATCCAACGCTGGGTTTCTGCCTCGTCGAGCTGCACGACATTGTTGCCGGCATTCACCGCGATCGACAGACCCGTTGCGTCGCCATTGTCCATGACGCGGCCGAACATGCGCGAGGTCTCGAGGCCGGAATTGGCATCGATCACGGCCTTCAGGTCGTCGGGCAGGTTGTTATAGCTGTCCATGTTCATCACGAAGCCGAAGGTCTGGGTGTAAAGACCGTACTGGCTGGTAAAGCCGGTGTGGTTCTTGACCAGTTCGGCGATGCGGATGGACGGGGTCACTTCCCACGGAACGGTGGTCGCATCGATCACGCCCTTGGACAGCGCTTCGGTCGTCTGGGGCACCGGCATGCCGATCGGCTCGGCGCCGAGCTTGGCCAGCATGTCGGAGATGATGCGCGAACCGCCGCGCACCTTCATGCCAGCAAGGTCTTCGAGGCTGTTGATCGGATCCTTGGAGTGGAACAGGCCCGGACCGTGGGTGTGCAGGGCGATAACGTGAACGCCGGCAAACTCGTCAGCCGAGTTTTCCTGCACGTAATTGTAGAAAGCGGCCGAACCCACTTCGCCATTCGGGATCATGAAGGGCAGTTCGAACACTTCCGATTTGGGGAAGCGGCCGGGGGTATAGCCGAGCACGGTCCAGATGATGTCGACCACGCCGTCCTTGGCCTGGTCGTAGAGTTCCGGGGGGGCGCCGCCGAGCTGCATGGCCGGATAAAGCTCAAACTTGATGCGGCCATCGGACTCATCGGTGACCTTCTGTGCCCAAGGCTCAATCGCCTGGGCCGGCATGGTCGCCTGGGCCGGCAGGAACTGGTGGATGCGCAGGGTCACTTCCTGGGCAAAAGCGCTCGTGGACAGGGCAAGCGCAGCCAGCGCTGCTGTCACGAAAGTCTTGGTCTTCATTGGGTATTCCTCCCTCGTCGTGGCCAACATGGCCGTTTCAGATGCGACGCTCGGCCTGCTTGCCGAACGCCGCCCTAGTTTTTCCTAGTACAACAGCCACACCAGCCAGAGCGTGATGGCGGGGAATGCGACCAGGATAATGGTGCGGACCAGGTCACTGGCCACAAAGGGCAGGACGCCGCGATATGTCTCGGACAGCCGGGTGCCAGAAGACATGGAATTGATGATGAACAGATTCATGCCCACCGGCGGCGTGATCAGGCCAACCTCGACCACGATCAGCACGATGATGCCAAACCAGATACCGAACTCATCCGGCGTAAGACCGAAATCGAGCACTGACATCATGGGGAAGATGATCGGCACGGTCAGCAGGATCATGGAGAGCGAATCCATGACGCAACCCATGACCAGATAGAAGATCAACACCAGGATCATGACCACCCAGGGATTAAAGCCCTGCTCGCCGACCCAGGCCGCCATGACCTGGGGTACCTGAGACAGCGCCAGGAAGCTGTTGAGTGCGGCGGCGCCGAGCACGATCAGGAAGATCATTGCGGTGGCGCTGGCGGTAGCAAGACAGGCTTCCATGATCGTCTTGCGATCCAGGCTGCGGGCCGCCAGTGCAATAATGAAGGTCCCGGCGGCACCCACAGCTGCTGCCTCCGTGGGCGTAAAGATGCCGGCATAGATGCCGCCGATCACCAGCAGGAAGACGGCAAGTACCGGCCAGGTTCTGGCCAGGGCCCGGAACCGCTCGCTATAGGGCAACCTTTCGCGCACGCCACCGGACCCGGGCACCATGCGGACATAGAGCATGATGACGATGATGTAGCCGATGGCGGCCAGTATCCCCGGCACGAAGGCGCCCATGAAGAGCTTGGCGATGTTCTGCTCGGTCAGCACCGCGAAGATCACCAGGATGATCGAGGGCGGAATGAGAATGCCCAGCGTACCGCCAGCTGCCACTGCGCCGGTCGAAAGGGCGCCGGAATAGCCATATTTCTTCAACTCGGGCAGGGCCACCTGGCCCATGGTGGCTGCGGTTGCCAGCGAGGAGCCGCAAATGGCGCCAAAGCCGGCGCTGGCGCCGATAGCGGCCATGGCCACCCCGCCCTTTTTATGGCCAAGCCAGGCTGCGGCCGCATTGAACAGACCTGCAGACAGGCCGCCCAGGGTGGCGAACTGCCCCATGAGCAGGAATAGCGGCACCACCGACAGCGAATAGGAAGCGAAGGTGGAATAGGTGAGATTCTTGAACTGGGCAGCGACGGGATTGAAACTGCCAGTGATCAGCCAGCTGCCGAAGATGCCGACGCCAAGCATGGCGATGCCGATGGGCACGCGCAGAAAGATCAGGATGAGAACGGCGGGCAGGCCGAGAAAGCCCAGCATCAAAGGGGTCATAGCTCGCCCCCTGCCCGCTTGGGCTCAGCTTCACCCCGAAGCGCGCAGGTAAGGGAACGCCCCAGAACATAGACCGCGACCACGGCCAGCGCGACGGCGCCGACAAAGGCCATTGCATAGGCCCAGCTGAGCGGGAAGCGCAGCAGCAGCGTGGTTTCGCGATAGGCGAACTTGTCCATCATGCCAAAATACAGGCGCCAGGCGATAAACCAGGAGGCGACGACCATCATGACGTCGGTGATCACCAGGATCCAGCTATTGGCCCGCATGCCAAAACTGTCGGTTACCAAGGCAACGAGGGCGTGGCTGCGGGTCAGATGAGCCCAGGGCATAAAGGCGAAGACTGCGAACCCCATGCCGATCGACACCAGTTCATAGTCGCCGGTGATCGGCTTGAGACCAATGAACAGAAGGGCGCGCCCGATAATGCTGATCACGATCATGGCAACCATGGCCAGCAGAACCAGCCCGCCGGCAATGGCCAGCATTCTGGCCAAGCCCACCACAGTTCGTCCTAACGGGGACTCGTCTCTAAACACTCAGGTCTCCCCCCATGCATCGTAGCGTTTTTAGGGCGCCGAGGCTGGTCAAGTAAAATGACAATTATACGCCAACCCATAACGCCCAGATTATAGGATTGTGGAGAAGTGCCGCCAAATTGGCAAATGCGCCCCCTGATTTGATAACCGAATCGTGTGCAGCATGCTCTCTGGTCACTGGCGCGAGTTGAAGTTATCCCACGCATTCGCATCCTGTGCCCGCATGTGTGCTTGCCTTCCTGGTTCTCCCCGCTAGGGTCGCCTGACGATGCGCCGGAACAAGACCTCTTCTGCTGCCCCTGATGAACGCGACGCCGCGCTGCGGACGGATGCAACGACCTCCATTGTGGGCTATCGGCTACGCCGTGCCCAGCTCAGTGTGTTCCAGAAATTCCTGGCCGTCTTCGACGAGCTCAAGCTCCGGCCGGCCGAATACTCGGTGCTGGTGCTGATTGGCGACAATCCCGGCCGCAAGCAGACCGAAATCGCTGAAGTACTGGGCATCAAGCGGGCCAATTTCGTTACGCTGGTGCACGGCCTAGAGGAACGTGGGTTGGTGGAACGCATCCCCTCGCTCGAAGACAAGCGGGCCAATGCCCTGCACCTCACGGGCGCGGGCAAGGCGTTTCTGACCAAGGCGCAGGCCCGGCACGCGCAGCTCGAAGAGGAAACGGTGACGCTGCTGGGAGGGCCGGAGGCGCGAGCACAATTGCTGGCCCTGCTGGACCGGCTGATCTGACATCCTCCCTGATTACCCGCAGTGCCACAAGGCGAAGCTATCGGAATACCGGGGGGCGCTTCTCCAAGAACGCCCGCAGCCCCTCTTCGGCATCCGGGCCGGTCTGGCTCAGCGCCGCCGTAAGGCTTTCCGCATAGAGGCCTGCTTCGGGCGGCATGGCGCCGATCTGGGCGATGGCCTGGATGATGAAGCCATTGATGGTTGGCGAGTTCTTGGCGATGCGCTCGGCCAGCTCGAATGCCTTGTCCAGCGCCTGCCCTTCGGGCACCACGTGGTGGGCGAGCCCCAGGCGCTCACCCTCAACGCCCGAATAGGAGCGGCCGGTCAACATCATTTCGGTCATGCGGTCAGGCCCGATCAGCCGCGAGATACGCACCGAGCCGCCACCGCCAACAAAAATGCCGCGCAGGCCCTCGGGCATTTGGAAGCGTACAGTCTGTTCAGCCACGCGCACATGGCAGGTGGCGGCCAGTTCCAGACCGCCGCCCATGACCGCGCCATTCATGGCCGCGATCACCGGCACGGTCGAGTTGGCGATCATCGCCATCACCCGGTGCCAATTGCGCGAATGGGCCATCACCTCCAGAGGCTGTCGGGCCACATGCTGGGAGAGATCGAGTCCGGAAGAGAAATGCCCGCCCGTGCCGGAAATGACGATCGCCCGCGCCGAAGCGGGCACGGCCGCGAAGAAGCCGTCGAGTGCGGCGATAAGGTCGTCGTTGAGCGCGTTTCGCTTGTCCGGGCGGTTGAGCTGCAAATGGCAGATCGCGCCCGTTTCAGTGATGGTGAGCACCTGCTCTTTGGTCATCAATTCTTCCTTCGGGCTGGTCATGCTGGCTGACTCAATAGCGTACGAACCTCGTCGGGCAGCGGTGCAGAACGAATACCACCATCCTCGCCGCGCACCACCCAAACGCGCTTTTCATGAGCCTCAATGGCAAGTTCGCCTTCCCTGAGAAGGCTGTGTTTTACCGCAAAGCTGGAGCGGCCCAAATCGGTAATCTGGCTTCTGATCTCGACCACATCGCCGAAGCTTGAGGGCCGGATGAAGCGGGCGCCGGTATCGACCATGGGGATGCCAGCAATACCGAAATGATCGAGCCAATTGCGCTTGTGCATGGCGAAGGCCGCCGAGAGCATGGCGGCCGTGGCATTGTCGAAAAAGCGGAAATAATTGGGATAGTAGACGATGCCCGCCGGATCGCAGTCACCGAACTGGATTTCCACCCGCGTGGTGTTGAAAAACATAGCCGGCTCCTATTTGGGCTGCATGCGCAGGGCGCCGTCGAGCCGCACCACTTCGCCATTGAGATAGTCATTGCCCACCATGGCCAGGACCAGGTCAGCAAATTCGGAAGGCTTGCCGAGCCGCGGCGGATTGGGAATGGCGGCGGCCAGACCATCCTGGGTGTCCTGCGGCAGACCCTCGAGCAGCGGCGTCAGGAACAGGCCGGGCGCAATGGCGAGAACGCGAATGCCGAAGCGGGCAAATTCGCGCGCCGCAGGGAGCGTCAGAGAAACAATACCGCCCTTGGACGCCGCATAGGCGGCCTGGCCGATCTGGCCTTCGAAGGCAGCGACCGAGGCGGTGGAAATGATCACGCCGCGCTGGCCATTTGCGTCGGCCTCAGCCAGCGACATGGCATGGGCGCAAAGCCGCATCATGTTGAAGCTGCCCACCAGGTTCACATTGATGACCCGCGTGAAGGCATCGAGCGCCATGGGGCCGTCCCGCCCCACGATCCGCCCGGCTGTGCCGATGCCGGCGCAGTTGACCAGCACCGAAGGGGCGCCGAGCGCTTCCATAGCCGCAGTGACCGCCACTTCGGCACTGGCAGCATCGGAAACATCGACCGCGAAGAAGCGGCCGCCCAGTTCGTCGGCAATGGCTTCTCCCCCGGCGGCGTCGCGGTCGAAAATACCCACCTTCGCGCCCGCGGCGGCCAGCGTGCGCGCCGTGGCGGCACCCAGACCTGAAGCGCCGCCCGTGACGAAAGCAACCTTACCGGAAACTTCCATTACGCCGCCTCCGGATTCTCGATGAGCAGCGCAATGCCCTGCCCGCCGCCGATGCAGGCCGAGGCGATACCATAGCGGGTGCCGGAGCGCTTGAGTTCATTGGCCAGGGTCAGGCCGAGGCGAATGCCGGTGACGCCCAGCGGATGGCCAATGGCAATCGCTCCGCCATTGACGTTGAGCTTGTCTTCATCAAGGCCCAACTCATCGACACAAGCCAGGATCTGGGCGCCGAAGGCTTCGTTGATTTCCACCCGGTCGATCTGGTCGAGTGTCATGCCCGCCACTTCGAGAACGGCGCGGATGGCCGGGGCGGGGCCGATGCCCATGATCTGGGGTGGCACGCCCACTGCAGCGCTGGCGAGAATGCGGGCGAGAGGGGTATGCCCATTGGCTTTTGCATACGCACCCGAGGCCACCAGCACGGCCCCTGCCCCATCGACGATGGCAGAAGAATTGCCGCCGGTCTGCACGCCGCCGAATGCGGGACGCAGCTTGGACAACACCTCGTAGGGTGAGGGGCGGATGTGGCTATCGGTATCGACGCTCTCCACTCCACGCGGCAGCTTGATGCCGCGCTTGTCGAGGGTCTCGATTTCAAAGCTCTCGGTGATCACCGGCACAATTTCCTCGGCCAGAATGCCGGCATCCCGCGCCGCAATGGCGCGGTTGAAGCTGCGCTCGGCAAAGCGGTCCACCCGCTCGCGCGGGATGTTGTACTGCTTGGCCAGATTTTCAGCCGTGTCGCCCATATTGACGCAACCGGCGGGATCGTAGAGCGCCTCCCAAAGGAAGTCCTTGAACTCCACCTTGCCCATGGCAAAGCCATTGCGGTGGGTATAGGCGGCGATCGGGTTGCGGCTCATGCTTTCGCAGCCCGCCGCCAGCGCCAGGTCAACGCGCCCCAGAGACACCGAGTCAGCAGCCTGGGCGATGACCTCGATACCAGTGCCGCAGATGCGCTGCACCAGATGGGCCGGCGCCTCGATTGGCGCGCCGGCGTAAAGCCCGATGTGACGGGGGGTGACATAGGCGTCGAACGAGGCCTGGGCCATCGAACCGGCAATGGTGTGGCCGATATCGGCAGCCGTTACGCCGGTCTTCTCGATGGCAGCACGGGCCGCCTTGATGCCAAGGTCAATCGGGGAAATATCCGCCAGTGCCCCGCGATAATCCACGAAGGGTGTCCGCGCACCCCCGAGCAGGTAGGCGTCATCGAAAGTGAGGCGAAGGCCTTTGCTCATGGTTCAGGCGCCTTTCCGGGAAAGAACGAAAATATCGGGACCGGGGGTGTCGGCATATAGGCTTTCAACCAGCGCGGCGCGATGGGTGCGCACCGCCCGCTGATTGATCGACCCCTTGTCGGTCACCTCGCCCTTGTCGATGTCGGGCGCATCTGCCATCAGCAAGGCACGCGCGACATGGTTGGAACTGCCGGTGGAGCGTTGAGCCAAGGCAGCCAGGCTGTCAGCAAATTTCTCGCGCACGGCGGGTTGGGCAAGAATGCGCTCCGCGTCCGTTTCAGCGGGCAAGCCGGCGTAACGGGCGCAGGCAGCCAGGTCGGGGAAAATCATGGCGCCGATGAAATTGCGGTCGAGCCCGGTGACGACCACATCGCGGATGAGCGGCGCGCAGGCGGAGATAACCCCCCCTCTCACGGCCGCGAAATTGACCCAGGTGCCGGTTGAAAGCTTGAAGTCCTCGGAGACCCGGCCATCAAAGACGAAGCCCTTGGTCAGGTCATCAGGATCGGCAAAGCGCGCGGCATCGCCGATCTTGTAGAAGCCCTCTTCGTCGAAGGCTTCGCGCGTCTTGTCCTCGTCCCGCCAATAGCCTGGCGTGACATTGGGACCCTTGAGGCGCAATTCGGTCTTGTCGCCGTTGGGCACGAGCTTGATGGTCATGCCAGCAGCGGGCAGGCCAATATGGCCGGCTTGCTCGACGGGCCAGGTGGTGGTGAAGGCGAAGGGCGCCGTCTCGGTCGACCCATAGCCAGTGATGATCATCACCCGCTCGCCGGTCTCTGCGCGCGCCGCCTTGTCGAGCCCATCAAAGACATGCTGGCTGAGGCCCGCGCCAGCATATTGCAGCAGCTTCAACCGCGCGAACAGATTGCGGCGCGCTTCGGGATGCTCGTCCAATGCGGCGACCAGGAATTCATAGGCCTTGGGCACATTGGTGAACAGGGTCGGCTGGACCGATTTGAGGTTCTCCAATGTGCGACCGAAGCGCGCCGGGGTGGGCTGGCCATCATCGATATAGAAGCTGCCGCCATTATAGATGGCGATACCGGTATTGTGGCTGCCGCCGGCCACATGGTTCCAGGGCATCCAGTCAAGCAAGACGGGCGGCTCATCCTGAACAAAAGCCAGCGCCTGGCGGATCATCTGCTGGTTGCAGGCCATCATCTGATTGGTGGTGATGACGCCCTTTGGCAGGCCGGTCGAGCCAGAGGTGAACAGCACCTTGGCAATTGTCTCGGGCGTAATGGCGTCGTGCGCCTGCTGCACGGCCGGGGTGACCGCGGTTTGCAGCAGATCGGCAAAGATGCTGACGGCGCGACCGGCGATGGGATTGGAGCGCACGATCAGCGGCACATCGGCACCGAAGACCGCATCAATCGCAGGAGCGAATTTCGCACCATCGCTCGCGTAGATCATGCCGGGGGTAAGAAGGCCGGCAATGTGACGCAGCTTACCAAAGTCGGTAGAGATCAGCGAATAGGCCGGCGAGATTGGGGCATATGGAATGCCAACCCAGATAGCGGCCATGCCGAGCAGGAAATGCTCGATCTCATTGCCGGAGAGGATCATCAACGGACGTTCCTCCGACAGCCCTGCATCGAGCAGCGCCTGCGCGAGCGGCGGAACGCGCGCCATGACGTCAGCATAGCTCAGCCTGCGCCAGCCATCGCCCTCGCGGTCGGCAATGAGCAGGGCGTCTGGCGTTTTGCCCGCCCAGGCTTCCAGCGCGTCGACAATGGAGCGCGGATGAGGACCAAGCGGATCAACCGAACCGATGATCGTCGTGCCGTCGGCGCGGCGATGAGCCTTCGCAGCCATGTTTCCGAGCCGGACCGCACGGTACGGGGTCAGTTGAGCATTCATGAACATACGCCTCCTGTATTTAGTTATGTCGCATAACTAAACGAGATGCAAGTGTTGAACACCGTGCGGGGCCTCCGGTGGTGCCGGACTGCCTAGGGTGCGGCACTGTCCTCAAGATCAAAGGGATGTGCAAATGGCTCGGGCTCCAATCCGTGCAACAGGGACGCCGAGCCGTTCACCAGATCAGCGCCAACGGCTGCGACGCGCCGGCGCAGACGACGCAAATTGCCTGTGCGGAGCCCCACCCGTCCCGCTCGAACCTTTTCGGTCAGAAGCGTACATTGGAGATCAGCGGCCCGCCACTGGCTCGGATCCTCCGCGGCAGCATGGTGGCAGAGCGCGAGGATGGAGACCAGCCATTCGATCTGCTGGCCGAAGCGCTGCATGACCATTTGCGCGGAAGCCAGTTCCAACTGGAAAGTCAGGCTCAGGCGCAGATAGGTCCAGCGCAGGCGCGCCAGTTCGCGAGTGGCAAAGCGGGCGTGCGCGCGCAGCGCCTTGTCGGGCAGATCCTGGCCGGCATTCCGCCGAACCGGCGAGATCGGACGCATGAGGTCCACTAACAGGTTGCGTCCGATCCAGGCACCGAGCCGATAGAGGGCCGGATTGCGGATCATCCGTCCAAGCGCCGTCAACGTTCTGCGCGGGTGATGCCAGAGCGCCCTGGGGCCAACGACCAGAATGCGTTGATCAGCGGGCATGATCTTGCCGGCGTCATCGGTGTTGACCGCCCGCAATTCGCCGAGCAGCGGCGCCAGGTAGCGCTCGACAAACGGCATGGTCACGTCGCGCACCATGCCCATGCGGATCATCTCATCCTCACCTTCGACCACGCCGAACAAATGGAGATTGACCCGCGCTGCATTGACCCGGCTGCCGGCAGCGAAACTGCGCCCGCCCAGGACGTGCTCGCAGGCCACCATGGTTTCCAGTCCTGTCTGGGCCGCAGCCGATTTGGTCAGGTCGCGCAGACCGGCAAGATCGGCGCCCGACGCGTCCTGGCTGAGCGCGAGAAAAGCCAGCGCGCGCGCCTGCAGGGAACCACCCAGCATGCGCCCGAGCGCCAGTTGCGGCAGTTCGTGCCGGATGACCAGACCGCCCACGCCTTGCCGCTGCCGCGCATAGTTGGCCGCGTCGCAGGCCAGCATGCGCTGGTAGCCCGCTGACATGGCCGCCAGCATACAGCGCCCAAGGCGCAGGCTGTAGAACAGGATCTCGACCCCGTCGCCCTCGATGAGATTGCCCGCGGGGATGGGATAATTGGAGAAATGGAGGCGGCTATTGTGGTTGGCCGTGAAGGCTGCGACGCCGGAAGGCTCGCAGCGGAAGGACCAGCCAGCGGTTTCGGCTTCGATATCGGTATCGGGCAATTGCGTCAGGAACAGACCGAGCTGCATGCCGCCCTGCCCCAGACGCGCAACGATAGCGACCAGCGCGCCATGGCGCGCATTGGTGATCCAGAGCTTGTTGCGGGCTCCTTCGGCAAAGAGACGAAAATCTCCCGCGGCGTCGCGCTCGACATAGGCCTCGATCTTTTTGGCATTGACGCCGATGCCGACCTCGGTCAGCGCAAAGCCCATCGGCACGCCCTCGGCCACCAGGGGCAGAAAGGTGCTGCGCTGCGCCTCGGAGCCATAGCCGATCAGTGAGCCTGCGCCGATGGTCAGATGCCCGGAAATTTCCACTGCCATAGGGCCCAGGCCGTTGGCAACCAGAGCCTCTTCGACCGCTGCCAGTTGCAGATAGCTCTCGCCCCGCCCACCGAATTCTGATGCCACGGTCAGACCATAGGCCCCTTCCGCTGCCAGCGTGGCACGCAGGCCTTCGGACAATTTGCCGTCTGCCGCAAAGGCATCACCCGCCGCCAGTTTTTCCAACGCTTTGTCGACAACGGGATGGCTCGCCTTGGTCAGGGCGGCCGCCATGACCCCGCCGGCCCGAAGCTCGTCCGCGCCGGGCGGCGGACCATAGATAAGCCGCTGGACCAGGCTGGGCCGGGTCGGCGCCAGCTTGGCGTCGGCGCCGGCACTTGCAGTGTCCAGGGCTCCGATGTCATGCGCCGTTTCCCGGTCTCCTGCGGCCTCCAGCGCCTTTGCGGTTGTGGACGACCGGGATTGATCTGATGCCATGACGCGATGCCCTCCCGGCATTCTACCCCGGACCGGCCAAACTAGCGCCCGGACATTTAGTTATTCTACATAACCAAATGACTGGCAAGCAAGGGGCTCGCTAGGGCCAGGAAGCGGCCCGCGAACGGATGGGCATGCGCAGGAGGATGGCGCTTCGCGCCAGACTGATAAGGGACCGTGCGGTCGGCTATTGCTCGTGAAAGGCCCGGGCCATGCTGTCGGTGACCGGCTTGACCAGATAGTCGAGGAAGGTGCGCTCGCGGGTTCGCACCAGCACTTCGGCCGGCATGCCCGGAGTTGGCGAAAAGCCGGGAATGCGTCCGATCTGGTCAGATGAAATGGTTATCCGCGCCAGGTAGACGTCCCGCTGGGTGCCCTCGACCCCGGCGACCGTGTCGGCCGAAATATACTGCACCTCACCCTCGAGCACGGGCGTGGTGCGCTGGTTAAGGGCCGTCAGGCGGATATTGGCCGCCTGGCCTTCCTTGACCTCGTCGATCTGCATGCGCGGGATCAGCACCTCGACGATGAGTGGCACATCGGCAGGCAGGATTTCGAAGATGGGCAGGCCGCTTTCCACCACGCCCCCGGTCGTGTGGTAATACATGCGCACGATAGTGCCAGCGACGGGCGAAGAGATCGTGGTCCGGTTGAGAATGTTCTGGGCCTGGCGGGTCTGTTCGCGCAGCGCTTCGAGTTCGGCTTCCACCGTCTGCATTTCATCGAGCGCGGCCTGGCGCACAGCGTCACGCGCCTGGACCATCTCACCGGTGTATTTTTCGATCTGGGTTTGGGTTTCCTGAACTTCAGACTCGAGCCGGGAGATATCGCCCTCCGCATCGAGAATGGCGCGCTCCGCAACGCGCACGCGGGACTGGGCGACCACGCCCTTGGCAAACAGCTCACGCATGGCCGCGTGATCCTCGCGCAACAGGGCCAACTGGCTTTGCATGGATGCGATCTGAGCCTGGCGGCCCGAAATGCGGAAGCGCAATGCGGCCAGGTTCTGCTCGATCAGTCCCAGTTCGTTATTGAGCTTTTCGCGGCCTGCCAGGAAGTTGGTGCGCTGCCCCTCAACAACGGCGGCAATGTCCGGATTGGCCATATGCTGCCTGACCGAGTCAGGGGGCACATATTCATCCAGTCCCAGGGCTTCCGCATTCAGGCGCGCGCGAATGGCTTCAAGCCGGATGGCGCGCAATTGCAATTGCATTGTGGTGGCATTGGCCGAAGTCTCGTCGAGCAGCAGAAGACTCTGGCCGGCGATGACCTTGTCGCCCTCGCGCACCAGTAGGTCCTTGATGATGCCGCCTTCGAGGTGTTGGACAATCTTGTTTTCGCCTGTGGCAACGAAGCTGCCCTGGGCAACGACCGCCGCCGAGAGCGGCGCCGTCGCCGACCAGGTGCCAAAGCCGCCAAAGGCCAGCGCCACCAGCAGCGCGCCGATCCAGACCGGCGTGCGGATAGAGCGCGGCACGCCGCTGTACCATTCCAGGTTCTGCAGTTCACCGACGGCCGACATGGTCTAGTTTCCTCCGGTTGGCTTGGGCGCGTTGATGCTGGATGGATTGCTGCCCGGCTTGCCGGTCAGCGCCGTCATGACTTCGGAGCGCGTGCCGAACATGGATACCGAGCCGTTGTTGAGCACCAGGATCTTGTCGACCACATTGAGCAGGGCCGGACGCTGCGTGATGGTAACCACGGTGATCTTTTGCTTGCGGGCGTGCTCGAGCGCCTTGGCCAGCGCCGCCTCGCCCTGCGAGTCGAGATTGGAATTGGGCTCGTCGAGCACAACCAGCTTGGGATTGCCGAAAAAGGCCCGGGCCAGCGCAATGCGCTGCTTCTGACCGCCCGAAAGCGGCGCGCCATCTGCCGCGACAAAGGTCTCATAGCCCTGAGACAGGCCGGCGATCAATTCATGCACATCGGCCAGAACCGCGGCGTCGAAGATATCCTGGTCACTGGCATCCTCACGCATACGCGCGATATTGGCCTTGATGGTGCCCGGAAAGAGCTGCACGTCCTGCGGCAGATAGCCGATATTCTCGCCGAACTGGCGCTGGTCCCAGTTGCGCAGATCCATCAGGTCGAGCCGGACAGAGCCGGACGTCGGCAGGATCGAGCCGACCAGCATCTTGCCCAGCGTGGTTTTTCCCGAGCCGGAATTGCCGATCACGGCCAGGGACTCGCCGGGCATCAGCGAGAAGGTGATGCCGTTGAGCAGCACCTTCTTGTTGGGCGGCGGCACAAAGAGAATCCGTTCCACATCCAGCCGCCCCTTGGGTTCGGGCAGCAGCAGGCGCTGGAAATTGAAGGGTGAAGAGTTGAGCAATCCCTTGATCCGGCCAAAGGAGGCCCGGAACTGGGAGAACCCGTTCCAGCCCTCGATCGTGCCCTCTATCGGGGTCAGGGCGCGGGCCGCGATGATCGAGCCGGCGATCACCATGCCGCCGGTAATCTCTCCCTGGATGGCAAGAAAAGCGCCCCAGCCGAGCATGGCGACCTGGGTGAGCAGGCGCACACCCTTGGAGACGGACGACATGACGATGTTGCGATCCTGGGCCTTGACCTGGGCCTGCAGCGATCCGGCGGTATCCCGGCCCCAGATGCGCACCACTTCGGGGATCATCGCCATGGCGTTGATGATCTGGGAATTGCGCGACATGGAATCGAGGTGCAGCGCTGCCCGGCTCAGCAGGTTGTTGGCATCGGTAAAGGGCCGCGCCGTCATGCGCTGGTTGATCATGGCAATGATGATCAGGCAAATCGAAGCGCCGACCACCACCAGACCAAGCTGGGGATGGATCAGGAAGACGGCCAGCACGAAAAGCGGGGCCATCGGCGCGTCAAGGAAGGACAGCAGGGTCCCCGAGACGATGAAGCTGCGCAATTGCTGCAGATCGCCCAGGACCTGATAGTCGCGCCCATTGCTGTGCAGCGAGGCCCGGGCGGCCGCGCTCAGAATGGGAGAACCCAGTTGCACCGCGATTTCCACTGCCGTGCGCATGAGAATGAAGCGGCGGACGGCGTCGAGAATGGCCTGGAGAATGACGGCGCCCACCACGGCCGCGGTCAGCATGACCAGTGTGTCCGTCGACCGGCTGGTCAGCACACGGTCCGAGATCTGGAACAGATAGATCGGGATCGCCAGCACCAGGATATTGATGAACACCGTGAAGAACATCACGATGCCCAGATTGGTGCGCACCGCCGCCATGCCCTTGGCCAGGCTTTCGGTGAAATTGGGCTGGGCGGCGCGTTTGTGAAAACCCGCGCCGCCGCCACCCCCGCCCCCTCCGTTGCCGGAGCCTTTGACGCCCTTTCCGCCACCATCGCCAGAGGAGGTCTTCCTGGACGTATTGAGCGGTCCGCGTTCGCCCTCCACGATGGGCGGAACGCGGGTTTTGGGCTTGTCGGGCTCCGGCGTTCGAAATTCACGTTGCGGCCACTCGGCGCGAGCCTCTTGCTGCTGCGCGGGCTCCGGGTCCGGAGCTGTTCTGCCTTCCGGCTCGGCAGCCGTCTGGCGCTCGGCCTTTGGGGCGGGCTCGGCTTCCGCTGCCGCGGTGCCGGGCGGCGGGGGTCCCTCGGGACGCTGCTGCTGGGCTGCCTCGGCTGACCCGGCCGATGCTGGCGTGCTCACCAATGTGTCCGGCCGATCCGCATTTGCGGGAGCTGCTTGGGAAGCTTCTTCAGGCCGGGGACGCAACACGGCACGGGGCGTCGGGGGCGTGTTGCCACCCGCACGGGAGGGTGCTTCGACAGCCCGCTGCGCGCTATTGTCTTCTCCAGCCTGTGAAGAGGGGGCATAGCCGCGGGCCAGTTCATCGAGTTCTGCGGCTGCCAGATGGATATCGTCCATGATCTGATCCATCTGATCGGACCGGGCCCGGGTGGCGTGGCGCAAGCGACGGCCCAGCGCCTGTTGGTCGGTACGGCTCAGGTGCTCAAAGGTCATGTGCTCTATCCGGAAACTGAATTACGCGAGGACGGATTGCATGAGGTCGACCGGGGCCGCGTCATGGGTCGTGCCCCCAAGGGCGTAGTCGGGGGTATCGGCGAGCGTGTCGGTGTGATCGAGGAAGGCAACCACCTCGCTCACCAGAGCGTCGTCGTCGCTTCCGTCACCTTGCGCCTGAAGAATATTGGCCTGGATCAGGATGGAGTCGGAGTAGTGGTTGCCGCCCACTTCGATGGTATCGCCGTAGGCGTCGTAGTCCTTGATGGTGGCGATGTTGACCAGGGCATTGGAGCCGGTGTCGATGTTCCATTCCGTGGCCGGCTGGTCATCGAGGAAGGCCTTTTTCTGCAGGGCGACGAAATCGGCATCGCCCAGAATATTGGTCTGCTCGATATAGCGCAGATCGTAGATGCTGCCCGAGACATAGAGCACGCGGGGGATGGCGATCCCTTCGAATTCCTCGGCGGCATAGAAGCTGTAAGGCATGGATTTGTTGCCGCTAGCAAGCCCGTCCATTGCTGCCTTGTTGTGGTCCGAGATGCCTTGCTTGACCTCGGTGGCTCCGACATTGTGGATCGAGGCCTGGTTCCAGAGCAGGTTATTACTGGTGTTTAGAGTGCCGGCTTCTCGATAGGCCATACCCTCATGGTCCGCGCCCAGCAGGGTGATGGTGTCGTTGTCGTAGAGAATATTGGTCTGCACAATGATGTTGGCATCGTAGACATTGCCGCCAACGAGTATGAGGTCGTAGAACAGGCCTATATTGGCAAAGCTCACGCTGTTCATGCCGATATTCTCGCCGCTGGTCACCACGGCATTGGTGCCTGCGGCGGTGAGCACGCCGATATCCTGATCGGACATGAAGGTGAGTTGCTTCATCCACTCAAGGAAGATGATGTCGCCTGTCACGCAGGTAACCTGCCAGTTCTGCGGCATCACCCCCGGATTTGCCTCTGCACGGGCCCCAGCGGTGTCGAGGGTCTCCTGCACGAAGCTGGCGACATTGACAGCATTTGTGCCACCGCCGGGCGATCGCGCCAGCGGTACGTCATCGTTGACATAATCAGTGTCGCAATAGCTGTTGATCTGGATGATAGCGTCGAGCTGGTGGAAATTTCCGCCCACGACGAAGTGCGTGCTAGCCAGGCCGCCATTCAGCACGGAAGCCTCGTTGACGAGGAAATTGCCGCCGCTGTTGTAGTTGATGGTGCCCTCGATATCGTCGCCTAAAATCTGGAGGTGCGCCTCATACTCGCCGGAGACCTTGATGGTGCCGGGCGGCGTGGCATCCTCCTCTTGATCCTGAAGATGCTTGGGGAGGGAGTCGGACAGTTCGGGAGCCTCTTCGACCCTGGCGCCATTGACAAAGGTGCCGGTCAGCGAGTCGACTTCTTGAAACTCGATATCGGGATTGTCCTGATGCGCCTTGGCGATGGCGTTGACGTTCTGCATGACCAGCGGCACGTCGTCGTAGCTCGAAATGCCAGGCCCCGAGCCGATCGGGCCGAGCACCGCGTTGCTGGCCGATTGCAGGCTCATAAGGCCGGTATCGGCGCCGGAATGGAAGGTCAGCGGCGCGTCGAGAGTACCCATTATGAACACGTCATCGTCGGACAGGCTGACGGTTTGGGAGAAGAGAGCAATCACCGATCCGGGCGCAGTGCCGATCAGCGGGATCACCGGATCATCAGGCGAGGCGGTCCGATGGGCGGGGGGCGCTCCGAGCTCGGACGCGGTAAAATCAGGGGTATTGGCAAGTCCGATAGGACTGGGGCCAAATGTGGCCTCGCCGCGGATCAGGAATTCGGGGGGAGCGTAGAAGACGCCGGGGGCATAATTCCCCAGGGCATAAGACTGCACCATATCGACGGAAATCTGTTGCATTTCCGGCGTCTGGGGCGCGGCTTCTGCCTCATGCTCGGCCAGGGCCATTTCCAGCCGGACCTTCATGTCCTCGGCAGCGATCTGGAAGTAGCCGAGAAAGTGGGCAACAATTTCTGAAAATGGATCACTTGGAAAAAACACTGGAGACCTCCTACTCGCCAATTCGTTTCCCGGCGGACTGGCGGAAGTAAGATGATCTGCGCGGTGGGGGCGCTACCGCGCAGATCTTGCAAGCGTTGGGGGCGCTCGCTTATGCGTCGTCGTTGCCGGCGTCGTTGTACATGTGGTTGTTGCCACCCACCACGGTCGCATCGACCGCGTTCTGCTGCAGATTGGCACCGAGCACGACTTCCATGTTGAAGGCGCTGCCGTACACATATGCGCTGGCGTCCGCACCGGCGCTGGTCGAGGCATCGTCACCGCCGCTTGAACTCTGGGCGTTGCCAGAAGCGTCAGCGTGAGCTCCGAATGCCTGGGCGTTGAACGAGCCGTTGGCATTGTTCTGAACGTTGCTCAAGGTGTCGTTGTCGACGATGTCGGCCACCTGGCTGATTGCAAAGCCAGTGTCACCTCCGCCACCCGAGAAGGCGCCATTGAAGACGTTCTCGAAGTTGACGTCATCGCCCGGATCGAATTCGAGCGAGCCGCTGTTGATGAACAGATTGTCCATCGTCGCGGTGCCGATATCGAGATCGGCGAAGTCATCATCGGAGTTGTGCGACCCATCATCGTCGGAGCTGTTGAAGGCGTCCGTGATAGCGACATCGATGTCGGCATCAAGATGAGTGGAGGCGTCGTTGTTGGAGTTGTTCATCGAATTATTCGAATTGTCGTTATTCGAATCATTCATCGACTTGTTATTCCCAACGTCAGTGTTATTCCCGACGTCAGTGTTGTTTCCGACATCCTGATTGCTGGTCGAGCTGTCGTTGTGAGAATTATTGGTCGACTTGTCGTTGGCAACATCGTCAACCTTAACATCCAGGTTCAGGTCGTTGTCCTGGGAGTTGTCGTTGTTGGAGTCGTTCATCGAGTTGTTGTTCTGCGAGTCAGCCATCGCAAAGTGTGTCGACTGATCCCGGTTGTCGTTGTTCGAATCCGTCGTGGAATTGTCGTTGTTGGAGTCATTGGTCGACTTGTTGTTGGCCACGTCATCCACATCGATATCGAGAGAGTTGTCGTTGTTCGAATCGTTGGTTGACTTGTTGTTGGCCACATCCTGGTTGGATGTTGAGTTGTCGTTGTTGGAGTCATTGGTCGACTTGTTGTTGGCCACATCATCCACATCGACGTCGAGATCTGTCGAGTTGTCGTTATTCGAGTCGTTCATCGACTTGTTGTTCGCAGTGTCAGATACGCTGACGTCGTTGTCCTGCGAATTGTCGTTGTTGGAGTTATTGGTCGACTTGTCGTTGCCGTTGTCCTGCAACGTCGCGTTCAGGTCGTTATCCTGAGAATTGTCGTTGTTGGAGTTATTGGTCGACTTGTCGTTGCCGTTGTCCTGAATGGTGGCGTTCAGATCATTGTCCTGAGAATTGTCATTCTGCTGGGAGTTGTCTGTAAACGCACCATTGTTTTGGAAATTGTCAGCCATTGGAACTCTCCTCTGTGATGGCTATATGGCTGAGCGACCATCACCTCCTGTCATCTCAAATGGAGGCATGTCGGCTGCTCATTACTGAAGGGCAAACGCAGGAAACACAGATGGCTGGCGCTGTACGCAGTATCTTTTCAGCACCCTTGCATGTCAGATTCCCAATTACCCAGCGCGACGCACAAAATCGCGGGCCGCAAACCTGAGTATTGACCGCTGAGGGTCAAAGTATAGTGGCCACTTCAGGCTAGGCTGAAGGACCCAAATACATCTTATCGATCTAGAACATGTGTCGGCTGCACTAGCGAGCTAGATCGTTTTCAATGCCCTGGACGGGGGAGGAAGTGCGCCAATTCTCAATCGAATGGACGATTTTTGGCGCTTAAGAGCCGGATCGCCTCAATCTTTTGCATTAAGCTTGCGAGGGAAGGAATCACGCCAGAGTCACGCCCCGGATGTTAACGTTTTGTCAACCTTGAGAGCGATGGTGCCAGAAACGCTGGGGCGCAAGTCCACAGTTATCGCGAGGGGAGGGAGTGGTAAAGTGAGTGAAAACCCGTATGACGGTCAACGCAAATCGCGTCAGGCCGAAGACTTTCCTACAAATCCAGACGAGTTCCGGATCGTTTTTGTTGCCCCGCAGCAAGCGATATTCCAGTGCCTCTGCAGCGCGCTGCAGGATCAATTTCGCGATGCTAAGGTGTATTTTGTAGACCGCATCGACGACAGCTCCGAGCCCGACCAAGGCGTCAGGCTGGTCTTGCTGGGTGCAGGGGCGCGGTTGATCGGCGTGGACGTGATCGAGCGGTGTCAGCGCCGGTTTCCCAATGCGGCTATTGCGGTGGCTGTCGACAACGGCCTGCCGGTGGTGGACGCCCAACTGATCGAGCAGCGGCTCATCCAAGGCATCCTGCCCACCACACTGCCGCTTGACGTCTGGTTTGCGCTGATGCGCCTGGTCATGGCCGGTGGTGAATATCTGCCGCAAAGCAATGGTGCGGCCACCAGCCATTTCGCGCCGCCACACCGTATTTCCAACCCGCCGATGCCGATGGCCACAGCGGGTAGCGCCCAACTCCCACGAGGCCGGGCAGTCGCCGACAGCATCGATCGCCAGCTGGAGGGAACAATGGCCGAGGCGGAGAACGGGCTCAACACATTGACGGCCCGCGAGCGGGAAATTCTCACCCTGGTCTCAGAAGGCTATCAGAACAAGCTGATCGCAGACCGTATGGCGCTGTCGGAGCATACCGTGAAGGCGCATGTGCATAATCTGATCGCCAAGCTGCGGGTGACGAACCGGACGCAGGCGGCTGCCTATCTGCACGAGCACAGGCTCGACAGGGGCTCAATCGCCCCAGGCAATGGTGACCGCCGCCGGGCCACCGCGCTGGGGTGATGCCATGCCCAGCCTGGACAGGGTACTCCAGCAGGTCGGGCAGCTGAACTATGTGTGGACCAACACGGAAAGCCTGTTCATCTACCTGATCGCCCATCTAGCCGGTACGTCCAAGGATGCTGCGGTCATCATCTTTCTGACGCTGAACACCACCAGGGCGCGGCTTGACCTGCTCGACAGGCTGGCAAAACTGCCGGCTACCCCACCGGAGACCCGACACGCAGTGCTGGATCTGACCGAGCGCCTCAAAAGGGAGACCAAGGTGCGGAACAAGTATAATCATTGCATCTACTCATTCGACTCCAATGGTGAACTGAGCGGGACGCAATTGATGCGCATCGTCGAGTTTGACGACGCTCTCAAATACGGGAAGGCCGAAGCGCTGGACGACACGGAGTTTGAACGGGTGCAGGCGGCGATCCAAGCGATCACCGCGGTCAACCGGGACATGTGGGCATTTTTCGCCGCCAGCGGCATCAAGCCCTAGCCTCAGCTTGGGCCGTTCGCGGCCTGGAACAAAAATTCCGTGACCTAAGAAGGCGGGAGAAGTAGGTTCTACGAAATAGCGTCAAATTGGGATAGAATGAATAATTCTAGTTCATAAAAATAATGCGTGAGTGAGGGATGGAGGGCGCGATGGGTACTCAAGCGCCACGCCTTATAACAATCAGACTGCTTGGCCCGTGTTGCCTGCTTGCCGGCAATAGTTTGGTCCAGGGTGTCCCTGCGAGTTTTTTCCGGATCGCGGCCTATCTGATCCTGTCCACGCCTGAGCAGGTGCAGGCGCGCAGCCAGCTTGCCGCACTGTTCTGGCCCAATGCCGACGATGGTAAGGCGGCCGCCAATCTCCGCCAGTCGCTCGCCCGGATCCGGCATGTGCAGGACGAGCATGACTTCGTGCTGATTGAAGCCAGCAATTCGACTCTGCACCTTGCCCCCAGCGCTGGCGTTTATTGCGATTTGATCGAAATGGCCCGGCATATTGAGGGCGAGACCAGGCTCACCCCGCTGCAGCTTGCCAGGATTTATGGCGGGGAGTTGCTGGCCAACCAGGATCCGAGCAGCGAGGAATTCGAGGATTGGCTGTCTTCGCGGCGCAATGAATTGCTGTTGCATGCCGTGGATGGCATTGCCGAAGGGATCCGTCCGGGCACAGATCACAGCCAGGCCGAGCGCAGCATTTGCGCCCGCCGCTTGCTCGAACTTGATCCGTACCGGGAAGATGCGGTCTGCGTGTTGATGGAAGAGGCGGCCGAGCGGCGGCACTATGCCCGGGTCAGCGAGCTCTACGCCTCCATGCACAGCCTCCTCGCCAATGAGCTGGGGGTTGAACCCAGCCCCGAGACGCGGGCGCTATATGTCAACTTGATGGATACGGTGCGCTGAGCCGGGACACCGGCCTTACGCGAAGGCGGTCAGAATGGCGCCATGCATCGGCTTGGCCTGCCAGTCCCGATCATAGGGCAGTCCGCGATTGGTGGCGCTGCGCTGGGTACGCAACCAGGAGTGGCTGTCGCTCAGGCCCCAGGTGCTGACACCAAGCACATTGTTGAACTGCAGCACGATATCGAGATAACGGCGGGTTTCATCGGCCACCAGAGTGTCCCGGCGCTCAAGCGAAAGGCCGGTATTGGCCTCGGCGACGTCCAACTCGGTGATGGCCACTTTGAGCCCCATGCCGCGGATATCGCGCATCATGCCGTAAATGCCGTCGGCATAGACATTCCCCTTGCGCAGATCCAGATGGGCTTGCAACCCGACCGTATCAACCGGCGCACCACGCGACTTGAGCCGCTCGAGCAGCCGCAGCAGGGAAAGGCGCCGCTGGCCTTCATAGCCGCTGTTGTATTCGAGCCCGTATTCATTGATCACCATGCGGGCGCGCGGTGCCCGGGCCTTGGCCGCCTCCAGGGCACGCTCGATATAGGCCTCGCCGAAGGCCTGGTAGAACTGGTTGCGGCGCAGGCCATTTGCCCCGTGATTGGGTTCGATCGGCTCATTGATCACGTCCCATTCGCGCACCTGATTGCCATAGCGGCCAATGACCTTGGAAAAGTGATCATCGATCAGAGCCCAATCGCGGTTCGAGGCCAGCGCGGAGGCCGCCCAGCGCGGCAGGCTCTTGTGCCAGAGCAGGGTATGCCCGCGCATGCTCAGGCCATTGCGAGAGGCGAAGCTGGCGAGCTGATCCATTTCGCCAAAATTGTAATTGCGGCTGGCTGCGATGGAATCCCATTTCATCGCCCATTCCGGGGTGATGACCGAACAGTCTCGGACAACACTGGCGCGCAGCCGGCTGTCGCCCAGGGTGCCGCTCTGGATCGCGGCGCCGAAATATAGCCCGCGTGAAGAGGCCGCAGAACGCAGGGCGCGCACCGGAGGTGGCGCGGCAGGGCGCGGCTGGCGTGCTTCGGTCTGATCCAGCGTGGTGGTGGTCGATCCGGTCTGGGTTCGGTCGACGCGCGCGCAGCCAACCAGCTGCCCAATGCTGAGCGCGGCCGCCGCGCCTATGATCAGATTTCGACGCTTCACCTGTGCCTCCCCGAATCGACAAGCGACTTGCCCTAAAGACCAAAAAATGAAGCAAGGACCCGACAGGGGCAATTAGTCATAACTGTCTAAATCATTGTATTAATGGCCACTCCTTAAATCAAGGTCTAGACTATCAAGGGACAGAGTAAATTGGTGCGGGAACATTTCTGCATAGAGCTTTGTGGTACGGCAAATTTGTTTGTGGTGAGTCAATATGTGCAAGATATCACAAGTAGTGATCGCGAAGTCATTGGGAATGGCAACAGCCTTGACCCTCATGGCAGCGCTTCCCGCGGTGGCCGATTCGCTGGTCGTCGTTTCCATTGCCGGCGAGGCCTATGATGGTCCGCCCAGCTTTGATCTCTTAATCAATGACAAGGTGATCGGCAGTGGCACCCTGAGCAAGGCCATAAGAACAGAGGCGGATGGCCGTCTGTTCACCAAGCCGCGGCCCAGCACGTTCCTGGAACAGTTTTCCTTCACCGTCCCAGACGATGTGCTTACGCCTGATGCCGAGATCAGCCTGATACTGACCAATGACAAGTTCATCCGCTTGGATGGCGCCGGCGAGGACGGGGTGCTCGATCGCAACCTGTTCATCGATTTTGTCCGGGTCAATGATATCGAGGTCACCTCTGCCGACATGGTGCTGATCCATAATGGCGATGTGGTGCACTATAGTTACCAGGCCGGGTTGCTGCCGATCTACGAGACCGGATATCGCGCCGTGGTACGGCCACCTGCAGGTGGCTGGCTGACTAAGGACGCCGTGGCCAAAGTCGGCCTGCTCGACATTCCCATGCCTCTGCCCCGCCCCAAGGATCTGACGCTCGGCGTCGGCCTGGTGCAGCAATGAGCCCGCGCCATAGCGTGACCGGACCGGTACGGACAATCCGCACCGGCGAACGGAGCGGCGCACCCAAATCGATCTGCGTGACTGGCGGAGCCGGCTTTTTGGGGTCCCATCTCTGTGCCCGTCTGATTGACGAAGGCCACCGTGTCACCTGCATCGACAATTTCCACACCGGCCGGCCGGACAATGTCGCGCACCTGGCGCGCAGCAACCGCTTCGAACTGGTCGAACACGATGTCATCGACGCCTTGCCCGACCGTCTGCCGGCCTTTGACGAAATCTACAATCTCGCCTGCCCCGCTTCGCCCGTGCATTATCAGAGCGACCCGGTGCGGACGGCGCTGATCTGCGCCGAAGGGGCAGCCAATGTGCTCTATCGCGCCGAGCGGGACGGAGCCCGGATCATGCATGCCTCCACCTCGGAGGTCTATGGCGACCCGGAAATCCATCCGCAACGCGAAGACTATTGCGGCAATGTCAACACTGTCGGGCCACGCTCCTGCTATGACGAGGGCAAGCGATTTGCCGAGACCCTCATTACCGACTTCGCACGCCGGAGCGGGGTGGTGGTCAAGATCGTGCGGATCTTCAACACTTACGGCCCGCGCATGCAGCCCGACGATGGCCGCGTGGTCTCCAATTTCATCCTGCAGGCCCTCAGGGGCGAGGACATCACGATTTATGGCGAAGGCCAGCAGACCCGCTCCTTCTGCTATGTCGACGACCTGATCGAGGGGTTCGCGCGGTTGATGGCGTCCGGCCCGGAGGTCGATGGCCCGGTCAATATCGGCAATCCGGCGGAGATCACCGTGGGCGAATTGGCCAGGATCGTGATCGAGATGACGGGGTCGCCGTCGCGGATCGTACATCGCCCCTTGCCGGTCGATGACCCGCGCCGCCGCCGCCCTGACATCACCCGTGCCAGTACACTTCTGGGCTGGGGGCCCCGCGTGCCGCTGACCGAGGGGCTGGAAAAGACCATCCGCTATTTTGCCAGCCTTGGCCCGACGCTGGCTCCAGCCTTGCATGGACCGGTCTTCAGACCAGGCGCCCGGAGCGAGTCCGTCGTGCAGATTTAGTTTGCGTAACAGAGTGAGTTTAGAGCCATGCGCCTCATCATTATCGGTTCGGGTTATGTTGGTTTGGTATCGGGCGCATGTCTGGCGGAGCTGGGGCACCAGGTGCTGTGCGTGGACACCGACGCCAGCAAGGTAGAACAGCTTCAGGCCGGCCGGATTCCCATCTATGAGCCGCAACTTTCCGAGATGATCACCCGAAATGTGGAGCAGGGCCGCCTCGGCTTCACCAGCCAACTGCCGGCGCTGGGTAAGGAAGTCCACGCGGTAATGATCGCGGTGGGCACGCCGCCCCTGGCCAATGGCAGCGCTGATCTGAGTGCCATTTTCGCTGTGGCCCGGCAAATCGCTACCCGTGCGGTCCACCCGCAGATGGTCATCATCAAATCCACTGTTCCCGTTGGTACCGGCGACAGCGTGCAGGCGCTGGTGCGCAAGGCGCGGCCGGAGATGCACTTCTCGGTCATCTCCAATCCCGAATTCCTGCGCGAGGGTTCGGCGATTGACGACTTCATGGACCCCGACCGGATTGTAGTCGGCGCCGGCGACGAGACGGCCTGCAATACGCTCAGGGCCCTCTACGCGCCGCTTGAACAATCCGGCACACCGATTGTGTGCATGGGCCGGCGGGAGGCCGAGCTGGTCAAATGCGCGGCCAATGCCTTTCTGGCTACCAAGATCGCCTTCATCAACGAGATGGCTGATCTGTGCGAAGCGGTGGGCGCCGATGTCGAGCAGGTCGCCCATGGCATCGGGCTGGACGCGCGCATTGGCGCGGCGTTCCTGCAGGCAGGGCCCGGCTATGGCGGGTCGTGTTTTCCCAAGGACACCACGGCGCTGCAGGCCATTGCGCAGGAACATGGCGTCAATCTGCGGCTGGTGGAAACCGTTATCTCCTCCAATGAGGCGCGCAAGCGGGCCATGAGCCGGCGCGTTGCCAAGGCGATGCATGGAGAACTCTATGGTCGCGTCGTTGCCATATTGGGGCTGACCTTCAAGCCCAATACCGACGATTTGCGCGACTCCCCGTCATTGGCGCTGATCGATGCGCTGCAGCGGGCCGGTTCCAGGGTGCAAGTGTTTGATCCGCAAGGCATGGGCGGGGCGCGGATGCGCCTGGAGGGAGTGCGGTTCGCCGATGATCCCTATGTGTGTGCGGAAGGTGCGGATTGCATTGTGTTGGCCACGCACTGGCCCGAGTTCTTGACGCTCGACCCCAAACGGCTGGGGGAGCTGGTGCGCCATAAGGTCCTGGTAGACTTGCGTAATTTCCTTGATCCCCAGAGCTTCCTCGAGGCCGGATTTGCCGTGCATGCCATTGGCCGGCCACCGCTGCACCCCAGGCGGCACGGCGTTGTGCCGATCCACCAGCACCGCCCAGGCAAGGGGGCCAGGAGGGTCTACATGAACGGATCCAGGCCGCAGCAGCCGCGTCCGGCGCTGCGGGATGGTCTGAGCGGGTAATCGGGCAGTGCGAGAGGGCGGGTCATGGAAACCAGCGAGACGATCTCCCTAGTGCTGATCTTCGCGTTCTGCGCCGTGCAGATCGCCTATGCCCTGTCGCAATGCGTGGATCTCTATTTCTTCACGCGACCGGTCAACTGGGTGGACCCCAATGCCGCCCGCGCCAAGCCGCCGGAAGAATATCCCTATATCGTCCTGTTCTATCCCGTGCTGCGCGAACTCGAATCCACCATGCGCACCACCTTCATGAGCCTCTCGCAGCTTGAATATCCCAAGGACAAGTTCAGCGTGGTGGCCATTCCCAATGCCGACGACGCCTTCACCGTGCGGTCCCTGCGGCGGCTGCAGAAGGAATTCCCTTTTCTCCAGATCATCGAGGTGCCACCCACCTCGCACAAAACCTGGCGGGTGGTGTGGAAGGCGTGGGACCGCTGCACCAAGGCCTATTGGTGGCACGAGGGCAAGTTCGCGCAGAACCGCAACCTGCCCCCGAAAAAGACGCGGCAACTGATCTATGCCTTCTACCAGATTGCCGAGCGCGTCATGGGCTCGCAGGATTTCCTGGTCAATTACATCGATGCGGACAGCTGCCCGCCCAGCGACCATTTCCTGGCCGCGGCCGCCGGCATGGGACACTATGATGTGCTGCAGGCGCAGAACATTGCCGGCAATCTCAATGCCAGCTGGGCGGCAAGCTGGCACGCCTTTGACCATATGGCCTGGGACGGGGCGAAATATCCCCATCTCTCGGCCAATGGAAAACACCCCTATTGGGTGCTGGGCAAGGGCCTGTTCTTCCGCGCCTCGGATCTGATCGCCTTGGGTGGTTTCCATCCCTGGCTGACCATCGAGGACCCGGAAGTGGGCATGCGCTTCTGGACCAATGGCAAGAAGCTGGGCGTCATCGAGAACCCGCTGATCGAAGAAGTGCCACTGACCTTTGCGCATGGCATTACCCAGCGCAAACGCTGGGTGGCGGGCTTCTTCCAGAGCCTGACCTATCCGCTCAAGGCCATGGGCATGCCCTGGCCGGCGCGGTTCAAGGCCTGGCTCAATTTCCTGCCCTGCCTGTCCCTCTCGCTCAATTCGGTGGGCATTCCGCTTGGCATCTGGGCCACCGCAATGGCCTGGACAGGGAACAACATGCTGCCGGACTGGGCCATTGTGCTCTCGCTGGCCAATCTGGCAGCCTTCGGGCTGTCGATGACGGCGCTCTATGTGCGGACCTGGCGCCGCACCGCACTGGTGTTGCCCCGGCGCAAGGACCGCATCCGCTTTCTGTTGCGGGTCAATCCGGTCTTCATCATGGCCTGGTGGCTGGTCTGGCTCATTCCGCTCTGGATCGGCTTTCGCATGTTCCTGCTCAATGAGGGGCTGGTGTGGGAGCGCACCGAAAAGACCGATGCCAATCACGATCTGGTCCGCGTGACCCGCAGCAAGAAGCCCAATCTGGCAGCAACCGCCAAGCCGGCCGGGTCCGGCGTAGTGACCGCCCTGAAAAGCAGGGTGGAAAAAACCTCATCAGGCGCATGACGAGTTTGTAAGGAGTAACACATATGGCCAAAGGACATGTTCTGGTAACGGGCGGCGCCGGCTTTATCGGGTCGCATCTGGTGGAGCTGTTGCTGGCGCGCGGCTTTGACGTCACGGTTCTCGATTGCCTGCTGGAGCAGGTGCATGGCGACGCCGAGCGCGACGCCGATGGCTGGCCGGTTTACCTCAACCCCGCCGCGCGGCGCATCAGGGGCAATATCCTGGACGACGGCGTGTTCGAGAGCGCCCTCACCGGTATCACGCATCTGGCCCATCTCGCCGCCTCGGTGGGTGTGGGGCAGAGCATGACCAATATTGTCGACTACACGCGCAACAACACCATGGCCGCCGCGATCATGCTCGAGGTGCTCTCGCGCACCGAGCATTCGGTCAAGCGCATGGCGGTGGCCTCCTCCATGTCGATCTATGGCGAAGGGCAATATGTTGATGCCAAGACGGGCCGCCCCGTCATGCCGGAGATGCGCGATCATAGCCAGCTTGAGGCGCATCGCTGGGAACTGAGCCGGGATGGCGCGGAGCTCCGGCCAGTGCCCACCAGCGAAGACAAGTTGCTGCAGCCGGCCTCGATTTATGCGGTCAATAAGCGCGACCATGAGGAAATGTTCCTCGCGGTGGGCCGGGCGCTCAAGATTCCGACCATCGCCCTCAGGCTCTTCAACGCCTATGGCTCGCGTCAGGCGCTGAGCAACCCCTATACCGGGGTGGCCGCGATCTTCATTTCGCGCCTGCTTAACGACCAGCCCCCGATTGTCTTCGAGGATGGCGAGCAAAGGCGCGATTTTGTGCATGTGCTCGACGTCGCCAATGCCTTTGCCAGTGTGCTGGAAAGCGATCTGACCGTGTGGGAAACCTGCAATGTCGGCAGTGGGCAGGCCAGGACCGTCAACGAGATTGCCATGACCCTGGCGCGGCTGCTGCGCAAGAATATTGCGCCCACCATTCTCAACCAGTACCGCGTCGGCGACATCCGGCATTGCTTTGCCGATACCAGCAAGCTTGAACGCCTGTTCGGCATCAAGCCGCAGCAGGACTTCGAGGCGGGCATGGCGCAACTGATCGAATGGGTAGAGACGGTCAGTCGTCCGCGGGACCGCTCACAGCAGTCGCTGGCCGAACTGACGCGCAGCCGTTTGGTGGTCTAGCCCCCCCCTCGCCTGCCCGCCAAAGCTGCCTGGCCCGGAGGACATTCATGTTCTCCGGGCAGGCCGCTCCAGGTGTGCGCTGCCCCAAAATTCCGGCCATCGCGACCGCTTGATCATTTAGGTCATTTGTCCTAATAAAATCGCAAAACACCGCGCGGGGTCGTCCCTGGGCAGCTTCCCAAGGTCGGCAGGCCGATCCGGCCGGGTATCGATCACGGTGACACCGGCCCTAACGACTGGCAGAGCCATCAGCGCTGGCAAAAAGGAAGGTGAATGCGATGCGCGGGGCCGAAACGCGGACCGAAATCGTCAGAACGGCGGACCGGCTCTTCTACGAGGGCGGGTTCGAGCACACATCCCTCGCCGATATTGCGGGGGCGGTGAAGATCGCGCGGGGCAATTTCTACTATCACTTCCGCAGCAAGGACGAGATTCTGGACGCCGTGATCGCCCGGCGCATGCAGACTACGCAGACTCTTTTGGCACAATGGGAGAACGACAACCCGACCCCGCGCGCGCGGCTTTCCGCCTTTGTGCGCATTCTCGAGGTCAATGGCGACAAGATCATGCGCTATGGCTGCCCGGTGGGTTCGCTGGCTACCGAACTGAGTAAGCTGGCGCATGAGGCGCGCGCGGCAGCCGTGGGGCTGTTTGACCTTTTTGTCGGCTGGCTGGCCGAACAATTCCGTGCTCTTGGCTGTGCGGATGCCGAGACCCTGGCACTGCACCTGCTGATGCGCAGCCAAGGGGTAGCCATGCTTGCCACCGCCTATCGCGACCCCCAATTCGTCGCCCGTGAAATGGCGGCGATGGAAGACTGGATTGATGGCGCGGTGCCGGCCGACAGCGCCACGCCCTGAGAGGAGAAGGAACCGTGCACATCGTGTTGTTGCGGCCCGCCGATCCGGCGCGGGCTGGTGATTATCTGGCCGGGCACAAGGCCTGGCTGGAACAGGGGCTTGAAGAGGGCCATTTCCTGCTCTGGGGCAGCCTCAAGCCAGATGGTGGCGGCGCAATCCTGGTGCGCGGGCTGGAGACAGACGCACTGGTGCAGCGCGTGGACGCAGACCCCTTTGTCAGCGGCGGCGTGGTGACGCCCGAAATCATCGAGATTGCGCCGGCCCGCGCCGATGCGCGGCTGCAATTTCTGCTGGGGGACGCATGAGCCTGTTCACTGCGGCTGATGGCCTGCCACGCTGCCGCTGGTGCGGCGGGGCACCCGAATTTGTGCCCTATCACGACCATGAGTGGGGCTTTCCGGTCAGCGACGACAGGCGCCTGTTTGAAAAGCTCAGCCTTGAAGGGTTCCAGTCCGGGTTGAGCTGGCGGACCATTCTGAACAAGCGGGAGGCCTTCCGTGCCGGCTTCGCCGGTTTCGACATCGACACGGTGGCGGCCTTTGGCGAGGCGGACGTGAACCGGCTTCTCGCCGACAAGGGCATTGTGCGCCATCGCGGGAAAATCGAGGCGGTGATCAATAATGCAGCCCGCGCGCAGGAGCTGATCGCTGAAGCGGGCTCCATTGCAGCCTTTGTCTGGCGCTATGAGGCCAAAGAGCCCGCCCAGCCGCAAAGCCAGACCACCTCGCCGGAATCGATCGCCCTTTCCAAAGCGCTCAAGAAGCGCGGCTGGAAATTTGTCGGCCCCACAACGGTTTTTGCCTTCATGCAGGCCATGGGGCTGGTCAATGACCACCAGGAGGGCTGCATCGCCCGGAAGAGAGCGGCAGAGATGCGGGCGCGGTTTGCCGTACCGGGCCAGGGCTAGCTTCCCGACCTGCCCGCCAGGGCATTGCCTGCTCGCAATTGGGAACTTGCCGCCAACTGCACCGCAAGATTTACTTCCCTCGCTCAACTTAAATGATAGGACAGGCAGGTGCACAGCTTCGCGCGCCTCAGGCGTGAGCAGACTGGCCGAGAGTGCGAGTAGGTATGACCAAGACAATAAGCGCCGCGACCTCTGCCGAGACGACGCGATTTGCGTCCATCGTCGAGCATTGCGAAGATGCCATCATCAGCCTGTCACTTGATGCCATCGTGACGAGCTGGAACATGGGAGCCTTCAAGCTGTTCGGCTACGAGCGCGACGAAATGCTCGGCCAGTCCATCAAGCGCATCATCGAGCCGGCCCGTCATGCCGAAGAAGACGAAATCCTCAGCCGGATCAAGAACGGGGAAATCGTCAGTCATTTCGAAACACGCCGCATCCGCAAGGACGGCACGGCTCTGGACATTTCACTGACCGTCTCACCGATCAAGGACGACAGCGGCAAGGTCATCGGGGCATCCAAGATCGCGCGCGACATTACGCAGCGCAAGCGCAGGGACGCCGCTTGGGAAAGGCTGATTGAATGCTCGCGGCTTGTTGGGCGCGAATTTCTTGATGCTGTCGTGGAAGCCTTGGCGCATGCCCTGAATGTGCGCTGGGTGATCCTGTCAGATATCGACCCCAACAACACCAAGCGCGCCCGCGTTCTTTCGGGTTGGAGCGACGGGCAGAAGATGGAGCCTGTCGAGTACGACCTGGCCGGTTCGCCCTGTGACAATGTTCTCAGCGACGGATTGTGTTTCTATCCGGAAGGGGTCGCGGAACGGTTTCCCCATGACGAGCTGCTGCGCGAGATGGGGGTGAACAGCTACCTTGGTGCACCCTTGCGCGGGCCCGGGGCGGTTTCTCTGGGCATCCTGGCCATAATGAACGACGGACCCATCGATCTTTCGCTCCAGCCCAAGGAAACACTCGAGCTGTTCGCAGGCCGTGCGGCTGCCGAATTGCAGCGGATTGTTGCGACATCGACCAACGAACGATTGGGGCGTCTGGTTGAGGACGCTGCGAGTGAGACCTATCTGTTCGATGCGACTTCGCTCAAGTTCATCCTGGTCAATCGTGGTGGCAGAAACAATCTCGGCTATTCAATGGATGAGCTCAGGGAACTCACCCCCCTGGACATCAAGCCCCTGCTCGATGCCGAGGCCTTTGACGCCATCATCGAGCCGCTGCGCACCGGCGAGAAATCCGTGCAGCACTTCGAGACCATCCATCGGCGCAAGGACGGCACGGACTACAACGTTTTCGTGACCTTGCAACTGCTTCAGGACGAAGATCATCCCGTATTCTTTGCGGCCATTGATGACACGACCGAGCGCGATGCGGCGCGTCGCGAGCTGAAGCAGGCGGTGCAACGCCTCGATACAGTGCTGAACAACACGACAATGGCGGTCTTTCTTATGGATGACCGTCAGGAATGCATTTACATGAATGCCGCCGCCGAGGAGCTGACGGGCTACCGTTTCGAGGAGACCCGCGGCCGTCCCCTGCACGATGTGATCCACCACACCTATCCGGACGGGCGGCACTTCCCGTTGCACGAGTGCGCAATCGACCGTGCCTTTCCGGAAGACTTCCAGGTTCACGGCGAGGAAACCTTCGTCCACAAGGACGGCAGCTTCTATCCGGTGGCGTTTACAGCAAGTCCTATCCACGACGAGAACGACAAGCCCGTCGGGACGGTCATCGAGGTGCGCAACATTGCTGCAGATCTTGAGGCACGAGCTGCCCTGGCCGATTTCAATGTGGCTCTGCAGACGCGTGTCGAGGAGGTGGTGTCGGAGCGCGAGGCGATCGAGCAGCAACTCTTCCAGGCGCAGAAGCTGGAGTCCATCGGCAAGCTGACTGGCGGCATTGCGCATGACTTCAACAATCTGCTGCAGGTGATCGGGGGCAACCTGCAACTGCTATCACGCGATGTCGCGGGCAATATCCGGGCCGAACAGCGCGTGCAAAACGCCATCGCCGGGGTCGCGCGCGGCGGGCGCCTGGCGTCGCAATTGCTCGCTTTTGGGCGCAAGCAGCCCCTGGCCCCGACCGTCGTCCATACCGGAAAGCTGATCCGCGGGATGGATGACCTGCTCCGGCGCGCTCTTGGCGAGGGCATCGAGATCGAAACCATCGTGTCAGGCGGGTTGTGGAACACTTTTGTCGACAGCACCCAACTGGAAAATGCGATACTGAACCTGGCAATCAATGCACGGGACGCCATGGATGGACAGGGCAAGCTGACGATCGAAACGGGCAACGCCTTTCTCGACGATCGCTATGCTCGCCAGCATCCCGATGTCGAGCCAGGCCAATATGTCATGATCGCAGTGACCGACACCGGAAGTGGCATTCCCCCCGAAGCACTCGACAAGATCTTCGAGCCGTTCTTTACCACCAAGCCGGTTGGCCAGGGGACAGGACTTGGCCTGAGCATGGTCTATGGCCTGACCAAGCAGTCCAAGGGACACATCAAAGTCTATAGCGAAGTGGGCGAGGGAACGACTTTCCGCATCTATCTCCCCCGCACGAAACAGGAAGAAACGGCCAGGTCCATGCATGACACCGGGCCGGTGCGCGGCGGCACCGAGACGATTCTGGTGGTCGAGGACGATGACGATGTCCGCACCACTGTGGTCGAGCTTATTGCCGGACTGGGCTATCGCGTGCTTCGCGCCAAAGATGGCGCCAGCGGTCTGGCCATCGTGGACAGCGGCGTCCCGATTGACCTGCTGTTTACCGACGTGGTGATGCCGGGCCCCGTGCCAAGCCGCGAGCTGGCCCGGCGGGCGCAGGAAAAGCTGCCAGACCTGGCAGTCCTGTTTACTTCCGGCTACACCGAAAACTCCATCGTTCATGGCGGCAGGCTGGACGAGGGGGTCGAGCTGCTCAGCAAACCCTATTCACGCGATGACCTGGCCCACAGGTTGAGAAAGTGCCTGGACGCGCGCAAGAATGATGGCGAGACCCCGTCTGAACAATCGGACATCGAGAAGACTTCAGCGGCGCTGAACGTTCTTCTGGTGGAGGATGATGTGCTCATCCGTATGTCCACGACCGACATACTCACAGACCTTGGCCATACCGCCTACGAGGCATCCACAGCCCAACAGGCCTTGGCCTTGCTCGAGGCACATCCTGTTGACGTGCTTATCACCGATATCGGCCTGCCTGGTGTCTCGGGGATATCCCTGGCCTCGCAGGTGCGCGAGAAATGGCCGTCAATCAGGATTGTGATCGCCTCTGGGTACAATAGAGAAAACGAAGCCGATCTGGCGGGTCTGGGCGAGGAGGTAGATTGGCTGTCCAAGCCATATGTGGCCGCGGATATCGAACGCGTCCTGGGCATGCCGCCGAAACGGTAGGCGGTCGCCCCGCCTCGGCTACCTGCCATTCGCGCATAGCGCTCATGGCCTGCTCCGGCTTGAAAGGCTCCACCGGAGCCTTTCATCATCCTACGGCTACCTGCCATTCGCGCATAGCGCTCATGGCCTGCTCCGGCTTGAAAGGCTCCACCGGAGCCTTTCATCATCCTACGGCTACCTGCCATTCGCGCATAGCGCTCATGGCCTGCTCCGGCTTGAAAGGCTCCACCGGAGCCTTTCATCATCCTACGGCTACCTGCATTCGCGCATAGCGCTCATGGCCTGCTCCGGCTTGAAAGGCTCCACCGGAGCCTTTCATCATCCTACGGCTACCTGCCATTCGCGCATAGCGCTCATGGCCTGCTCCGGCTTGAAAGGCTCCACCGGAGCCTTTCATCATCCTACGGCTACCTGCCATTCGCGCATAGCGCTCATGGCCTGCTCCGGCTTGAAAGGCTCCACCGGAGCCTTTCATCATCCTACGGCTACCTGCCATTCGCGCATAGCGCTCATGGCCTGCTCCGGCTTGAAAGGCTCCACCGGAGCCTTTCATCATCCTACGGATGAACGCCTACGCAGCCTTCACGACCTCGACCAGCTCGACGTCGAACACGAGGTCCTTGCCGGCCAGCGGATGGTTGGCGTCGACGGTCACGCTGGCATCATCCACGCCCACCACGGTGATGGGCAGCATGCCGCCATCGGCGGTGCGGGCCTGGAGCTGGGTGCCGACCTGCAGATCGATGCCCTCAGGCACCTTGTCGCGGTCGAGCTGCTGGATGGCGTCATCACGGCGCGGACCATAGGCCTCGGCAACGGGGATGGTCACGGTGCTCTTGGCGCCAGTTTCCATGCCGGCGACATGCTGTTCGAGCCCCTTGATCACCTGGCCCTCGCCAAGCTTGAACTCCAGCGGCGCGCGGCCTTCAGAGCTGTCGAACTGGGTGCCATCGGTCAGGCGGCCGGAATAGTGAATACGCACAATGTCGCCGGGTGCGGCAGTTGTCATGGGACGAGCCTTTCGGATTTCTGTCGCCCTTCTCTTTGGGAAGGGCCGTCAGCTTCAGTCGCGCAGAGGGCCGCTCGGCCACAGGCGGGCGGAGCGGCGATGAGGCGGTCAAAAAACGACCGCGGGAACGCGCGACGGCGAAGTCCCAAGTGTAGAGCCTGAGGCTCAGATGTAAAGCTTAGCGCCCAAATCCCCGGCTGATGGGGCTTTGCGCCGCTCACACTTGCCCTCAGGTCGCATTTCCGCCATCAAGCCGCCGCGTTTGCCGCGTAGCGGGCGATGCAAGGGACGAAACAAGCGAATAGAGGTATGGTAATGGCCATGACGGCGCGACCGCTCCCCATTGCAGGTTCCCTGGCCATGGCCCTGGTGCTGGCCGGCTGCTCGATGGCCGGCATCAAGCCGATGCCCGGCAATAAGTCGGCCGCCACCGCCCTCGTGTCCTTTGACCCCGCCGGCGCGACGCCGGCCGGGCACGTGCCCAAGGCCGCGGCCGTCCCCGCTGCCCCCAGCAGCATGCTACTGGGTTACGCCGGGTCCGAGCGCGGCGCGCTGGACGGGCTGATTGCCCATTACGCGACCCAATATGATGTCCCCGAACATCTGGTGCGCCGGGTGATCGTGCGCGAAAGCGGCTACAACCCGGCCGCCCGCAACGGTCCCTATTACGGGCTCATGCAGATCAGCCACGCCACGGCCCGCGGCATGGGTTACCGCGGTGAACCGGCGGGTTTGCTCGATGCGGAAACCAATCTACGCTATGCCGTACGCTATCTTGCCGGGGCCTATATGACGGCCGGCAAGAACGATGACCGCGCCGTGCAATTTTACGCCCGCGGTTATTATTACGACGCCAAGCGCCTGGGACTGTTGGAAAAAAGCGGGCTTCGCTGAACCGCTACTCCGCGCGCGGCGCGAGCAGTTCGGCGATGCGGACCGAGAGCTCGGCCTCGCGGAACGGCTTTCTGAGCTGGGCATAAGCCAGGCTCGCCGCATCGGGCACCTCATCATAGCCAGAGGTCAGCAGAATGGGCAGCTCCGGACGCAGCTTGCGCGCCGCGCCGGCCAACTCGATGCCATTCATGCCGGGCATGGCGTAGTCAGTGATCAGGGCGCCAATCTGGGGATTGGTCTGGAGCAGGCTCAGCGCCTGCCGGGCGGAAAAGGCTTCGAGGGCCGTGTGGCCCATTTCGGTCAATACATCGACAGTATTCAGGGTGATCAATGCATCATCGTCCACCACCAAAATTGTGGCGCCGACGCCCCGCTGTGGGCAGTCTGTCACGAGATGTCCTTAAAGGCCCCAACGGGCCGGTTGCGGGATGCTATGGACCGCATTCCCTTCAAGCGTCCGCGTCTAGGCTAGAATAATGGCATGAGTGCGTCCACTGGCTATCCGGCTGATGACGCGATGGTGACGCGATCTGTCGAAACTGGGTGCCATCCTCTGTTGCGAGGCGATAAGGTCGCCGACAAAACAAGAGGAATCGCCAAGATGCACCTGCTGCTCGTCGATGGCTCGGGCTATATTTTCCGCGCCTTCCACGCCCTGCCCCCATTGAGCCGCAAGTCCGATGGCTTGCCGGTCGGCTGTGTGCAGGGGTTCTGCAACATGCTCTACAAGCTCACCCAGGATATGGATGGCGATGACGCGCCCACCCATATGGCGGTGATTTTCGACGCCAAGGGCAAGACCTTCCGCGACGACATCTATCCCCAGTACAAGGCGCAGCGCCCGCCCGCGCCCGAAGAGCTGGTGCCGCAATTTCCGCTGACCCGTTCGGCCACGCGTGCCTTTTCCATTCCCTCCATCGAAATGGAGGGCTGGGAGGCCGACGATATCATGGCGACCTATGCCTGCATGGCACGCGACGCGGGTTTCAAGGTTACCATTGCCTCTTCCGACAAGGACCTGATGCAGCTGGTCGAGCCGGATGGTTCGATCCGCCTGCTCGACACCATCCCGCGTCCCGGCCAGCCGCCGCTGCGGTGGATTGGCCCCGATGAGGTCTTCACCAAGTTCGGCGTCACCCCCAACAAGGTGATCGACGTGCAGGCGTTGTGTGGCGACAGCGTCGACAATGTGCCGGGCGTTCCCGGCATCGGGGTGAAAACCGCGGCCCAGCTCATCACCGAATATGGCGATCTGGAGACCCTGCTCAGCCGCGCCGAGGAGATCAAGCAGCCCGCCCGCCGGCAGAAGCTGATCGACAATGCGGACCTCGCCCGCATTTCCAAACAACTCGTGACGCTTGAGCAAAAAGTGCCAGTCGAGATCGATCTCGACGGCCTGATCCGCCAGCCCATGAGCCCTTCGGCGCTGTTCCCGTTTCTGAAGGCGATGGAATTTGCCACCATCACCAAGCGGCTCGCGACCCTGCTCGAGGTCAATCCTGATGATTTCGAGCCCGATCCGGACCTGGCTGCAAACAAGGACAATCCGGTTCCCGGCGCGCCGCAAAAATCCACTTCGCTCTCGGTGGCCAAGGCCAAGCTGGCCGCCAATATGGTGCCCGGCTCCGGCCCGGCGCGCCATGCCGCCGAAGAGCACGCCCGTATCAAAGCCATTCCGGTCAACTACGAGGCCTATGAGATCGTCACCACGCCCGATGCGCTGGAGCGCTGCATCGACAAGATCTTTGCCAAGGGCCATGTCGCGATCGACACCGAGACCACCGGGCTCGACCCGCAACAGGCGGACCTCGTCGGCATATGCCTGTCCACCGAGATCGGCGAGGGCTGCTATATTCCGGTCGGCCACCGCAAGAGCGGCGACATGTTCGAGGGCGGCGAAGGGCTGGTCGAGGGCCAGTTGCCCATCGGCTTCGTGCTTGAGGCCCTGAAACGCGTGTTGCAGGACAAGGCCATTCTCAAGATCGGCCAGAATGTCAAATATGACATGGAAGTGCTGACCCGCTACGGCGTCACCATGGCGCCGATCGACGACACCATGCTCATTTCCTATGCGTTGGATGGCCCGCGCTATAATGGCATGGATGTCTTGGCCGAGCACTGGCTCGACCACAAGACCATCACCTATGCCGAGCTCGCCGGCACCGGCAAGAACCAGAAGAGCTTCGACCAGCTCGCAATCGGCGAAGCGGCCCGCTATGCCGCCGAGGACGCCGATATCACCTTGCGCCTCTGGCATGTGCTCAAACCCCGCCTTGCGGCAGAAAACGCCACGGCGCTTTACGAAACCATCGAGCGGCCCCTGGCCCCGGTGCTGGCCCGCATGGAAGCGCGCGGCATCACTGTCGACCGGCAGATCCTGGCGCGGCTTTCGGGCGATTTCGCCCAGCGCGCCGCTGCTTTCGAGGCGGAAGCGCATGAACTGGCCGGGCAAAGCTTCAATCTCGGCTCGCCCAAGCAATTGGGCGAAATCCTCTTTGACAAGATGGGCATTGAGGGCGGCACCAAGACCAAGACCGGCGCCTGGGCCACCGGCGCCGATGTGCTCGAGGGCTTGGCCGCCAAGGGCATTCCGCTGGCACGCACCATTGTCGACTGGCGCCAGCTCACCAAGCTCAAGGGCACCTATACCGATGCCCTGCCCAATTACATCAATCCGCGCACCGGGCGGGTGCACACCTCCTATTCGCAGGCTTCCGTGCTCACCGGGCGGCTCAGTTCAAACGATCCGAACCTGCAGAACATTCCCGTCCGCACCGAGGATGGCCGCAAGATCCGCTCCGCCTTTGTTGCTCCCGAGGGCAAGACGCTGATCTCGGCCGACTACAGCCAGATCGAATTGCGCGTCCTTGCCCATATCGCCGATATCCAGGCCCTTAAGGACGCCTTCGAGGAGGGGCTGGACATTCACGCCATGACCGCGAGCGAAATGTTCAACGTGCCGATCGATGGCATGCCCAGTGATGTACGCCGCCGCGCCAAGGCGATCAATTTCGGCATCATCTACGGCATTTCCGCCTTTGGCCTCGCCAACCAGCTCGGCATCGAGCGCTCGGTGGCGGGCGAGTACATAAAAACCTATTTCGAGCGCTTCCCGGGCATCAAGGATTATATGGACGCCCAGAAGTTGAAGGTGAAAGCCGATGGCCACGTCACCACGCTGTTCGGCCGCAAGATCCAGTTCCCCAACGCCAATTCGGGCAATCCAAGCGAGCGCAGCTTTGTCGAACGCGCCTCGATCAACGCCCCCATCCAGGGGTCAGCCGCCGACATCATCCGCCGCGCCATGATCCGCATGGAGCCGGAGCTGAAAAAAGCCGGCGTCGAAGCCGACATGCTGCTGCAGGTGCATGACGAGTTGATCTTCGAAGTGCCGGAAGGGACGGAAGATCAGGCCATCCCGGTCATTAAGAAGGTGATGGAAGGCGCGGCGGAGCCTGCGGTTCGGCTAACCGTGCCGATCCAGGTGGACGCCCATGCGGCCAAGAATTGGGATGAGGCTCACTGAATGGAGATCGTCCTTACCTATCGAGGAAAGATCCCATCCAAGACCAGCAGCAAGAGTGCCATCTGGGATATGAGACGGTCCTTCGACCTTCAACTGAGGAAACTTTGGGGGAAGGAGCCGTTCGACATACTGAAGCAATGGGAGGACTCCAATTTTGCAGCGGGTGCTCCCGAATTTTGGCTGCGGCAAGGAGACCAACTGTTCCTTCCGCTGTACGGCAACGCAATTGGCGTAGGCGTATCATTGGACATTAGACTACTAACGGGAATGCCTGAGCAGAAGCCAGTCATCAGCGCAGGCGACTTGGACAACCGCATCAAACGGATAATAGACGCGCTCCAGGCGCCTGCGCAGATAGGCGAACACTTGGACGACCTCGAGCCAAATCAGCGGTGGCATTGCTTGATCGACAATGACAGTGTCGTTCTCGGACTAAATGCTAGACTTGGAGCCTATCTAGGCAGCGATGACCCATCGGAGTCTTTTGCGATCATTGTTGTTCGTCCGATTCCGCTAAGGGTAACATTGGGCAATATGAGTATGCTTTATTGACTGAAGAGCACCCCCACCCGGCCTCCCCCTGGAGAAGGGGGAGGAGTAGATTGGGGGGGAGCAGTTCTTGAGACCTTCAGACGCTTCGGGACCTTCACAGGAACAGCGCCACCCCCGATGCGCTCCTCCCCCTATCAGGGGGAGGCTGGGTGGGGGTATCCGCTAAGACTCATCCACCGGATCACCCAAAACCTCCATCAACACAGCAAACACCCCCTCGCCTCGCTGCATGACATCCGCATTGGTGAAGCGCAGCACGCGGTAGCCGCGCCCGGCCAAATACGCCGTCCGCTGCGCGTCGTGCGCCACGCCGGTATCGGAATAATGCGTGTCGCCATCGATCTCGACGATGAGCTTTCGGCTCTTGCAGACAAAGTCCACGACATAGGGGCCGATGGGCGCCTGCCGCCGCCAATGCAGGCCCGCATCGCGCCAGGCCCGGAGCAGCGCCCAGAACCGGCGTTCGGGCAGGGTCTGTTCCCGCCGCAGCTTGCGGGCGAATGTGACAGGATCGGCCATGGGGTCTCCTTGGCCGAGATTAGCATCGTGTTCACGCAAGAGCACCCCCACCCGACCTCCCCCTGAAGAAGGGGGAGGAGTAGATTGAGTGCCTTGCACGTTTGGCGTCCTGGCCGTGCGTAAAACCTTGTTTGAAGGGCTTTGGATGTTTCGGGTCTTTCACTGATACGGCTGCATCCCCAATGCACTCCTCCCCCTCATCAGGGGGAGGCTGGGTGGGGATATCCGCAGAATTGTTGGATGAAATCTCATCCCTTAAACACCCGCCGGCTGGAAAACTGCCACCCCTCAAAAAGATATCCCCGCCCCAAAATCCTCCCCTATCCTCCTTCCATCCCCGTCACACACGCGGCCCCGACGCAGGGCCGGATGGGGAGGCCGGGAAGAGGGGCGCCTCTTTACGCGGGTAGAAGCTCGGCAGCCGGACCTGCAATACTTCGCTGTTGATCCGGCACTTGCCGGACAAATCTCTCCGGTGGAGAGATTTGAAACAAGAAGGCCACGAAAGCTATGCTTGAGTGGCGGCAGCCGCCTGAATCCGGACCCGTGGAAAATCCGTGTTTCCGTGACGAACGGCCAGTGGCTCGTTCTACCTCGTTTTGGAAGGGCCACTGGCCGTTCGTTACCGTGTATCCGCAAGCCGAGAGGCCGGGCGGCTTCGAGCCATGCCCGAAGTCCCGGTTTTGGCTCCGGACGGCTTTGGGACTAGACTGCCTGGACCACAGGCAGGAGGAAGCCATGAGTGAGACCCACGGCGCCATGATCGCCAAATTTCTCGCCGCGCAGGACCGGGTCTATCCCACGGCATTGCATGAATTGCGGGCCGGGCGGAAACAGACGCACTGGATGTGGTTCATCTTCCCTCAGCTGGCGGGGTTGGGCATGAGCGAGATGGCGCAGCGCTTTGCGCTGGCGAACCTCGATGAGACGAGGGCTTTTGCGGCGCATCCGATCCTGGGCGCGCGGCTGGTCGAATGCACCGAGGCGGTGCTGCTGCATGCGCCCGATGGCGTGGCCCCGCGCGATCTGGGCACCATTTTTGGCGCGCCGGACGACAAGAAATTCATCTCCTCGATGACCCTGTTTGCCCGTGCCCAGCCCGAACAGCGCCTGTTCCGCGCCGCACTCAGCGCCTTTCATGAGGGGCATGAGGACGAGCGGACCGTGGCGCTGCTAGAGGCCTGAGCGGCCAAAAAACCGCAGGACAAACGGCAGGAGGAAGAGAAAGGTCCAGGCCGAGAGCAGGATAAGTGGCACCCGGGTGGAGAAAATCGTGCCGGCATGCTGACGCAACTGCAGCCGCTCACGCTCGGCAGCATCCGTGGCCAGGGTCAGGGGCTGCAACTCGGGATGCTCGTCGAGCATGACCGCCTCGCGATGCCGCCAGTGGGCGATGGCCTCCTGAGCCGCGGAAATGCCGGGTCTGGCTTCGAGCGCCAGCACGAAGCCGAGCAGGGCAAGGAATGGTGGAAGCAGGAGGGTGAACAGACCATGCCAGTCGCCATAGCCGGCGCCCAGCGCCGAGCCATAGGCGATGACGAGAAAGCTCTGGGACGAGAGCAGCGCATTCAAACGGCTGTTGAGCAGGCCGATCTCGGCGCGGATTTCGGTGCGGATGTGATCGAGATGGTCCATGTCGGTCATGGCGCAATATCTCCCTGGCTAAAGGCGAGCGAGACCGGTGCATTCAATCCGGCAGGGTCGGGTCGCGAACAGGCTCGACTTCGTCGGGAAGGGCAGGATCGGGTTGCACCGGGGGCATCTGCATTGGCATGGGCGGTCTCCATTTGTCGCAGGACCAACCCAGGCAAGGGCGATCAGTTCCGCGTCAGGCTGACCTTGCGTCCTTCCCCGCCCTCTGGGATGTCGAGATGGACGGCGATAGTCACCGCCGAGACCACCTGTGGTCCCGCGCGATCTGGGCACCATTTTTGGCGCGCCGGACGACAAGAAATTCATCTTCTCGATGACCCTGTTTGCCCGCGCCCGGCCCGAACAGCACCTGTTCCGCGCCGCGCTCAGCGCCTTTCATGACGGGCATGAGGATGTGCGGACCGTGGCGCTGTTGGACGCCTGAGCGGGGTTGTCAGGCTTATGCATTCCTACGGAGGCGCAGCAAAACGGTATCGTCATGAATATTTATTTCGCTTATATTTCGTTATACTTCTGAGCGCACTGTTGTGAACAGCTGAATTGCGTCAAGGAAGCAGACCATGCCTTCTATTGATACCATTACTCTGGCCGACTGCGCAGCACTGATATTCGCCCCGGATGGGCGCCATTACGACCATATGGCCGCTCTGGCCGGTACGCTGGGCTTCGGCCATGTGCTCGAGCATACCAAGCTCAACGCCTTGCCTGAAAAGGCGCTGCCATTCTTCCTGATCCACAATGGCGTTGTCGATCATCTCAAGCAGCGCCTGTTGCGCGGCCTGCGCTCGACCGATGAGCCGTTGCGCAAATATGCGCCGATCATCTGTGTCATCCCCCAAGGGCCGCGGCACCAAATGGTGCCGCAGGTCGAGATGGGCTTTGACGATGTGGTGTTTCTCAGCGATCCGATCGAACAGGTCAGCAAGACATTGACCGACCAGTTGGGGCACGAAGTGCTCTACATCGATTCGCCGCAGTATTTCGGACCGGACCGGCGGCGGCTGGAGCGGGTCAGCCGGGGCGATCCGCGGCGCGTGCCGGGCGGCACCGAGCATCGGCGCATTCAGGTGCTGCGTGATCCACAGAACGGGATCCAGGTCAGCTATTTGAACTGATCACTTGCGGTCAGCCGCACAATTCGTCCCTCGCCGCCGGGAGGAATGTCCAGATGCACGACGAGGCTCACCGCCTCGGCCACCTGCGGCGCGCGCTCGGCCCATTCGACCAGCACGATGGCCTCGGGGTCATCCAGGAGGCCCAGCTCGTCAGCTTCGGTGGCATCGGCCAGCCGATAGAGATCGGCATGCAACACCGGGCCCACTGGCGTGTCGTAGGGCTGGATGATGGCAAAGGTCGGCGAAGGCACCTCAAGCGCCGGATCATTGGCGAGCGCCCGCAATATGGCTCTGGCCATGGCCGTCTTGCCCGCCCCCAGATCACCCTCCAGGCTGACGATATCCCCGGGCTTCAAGCTCGTGGCAAGCTCTGCTCCGAAACGGGCCGTTGCGTCGTCATCAGAGAGGAAGGTTTCAATCGGCAAAAACATCGTGGTCATCCGGCCCGCTGTCACCCCACCCTCCCCCCTTGTGGGGAGGGATGAAGGTTGGGGGTGAACCGAAATCGTGGCCGAGTCAACGACGCGGGCTATCGGCTACCTTACTCCGCCACTCCTGCCAGCGCGCTGTCGAGCGGCAGGTTGACGATAATGCGGCTGCCCTTGGGGTCGCGCCGCTCGGCCGAAATGGTGCCGCCATGCAAATTGACGAAGGTACGCACAATGGAAAGGCCAAGCCCCGCGCCGCGCTGCCGGCCACCCGAAGCCGGATTGTCGAGACGGGTGAGGATCGCCGATTTCATTTCGTCGGTGAGGCCTGGGCCCTCATCCTCGATAACAAACAGCATGCGGTCGCCACGCTGGCTGACCGAAAGCCGGATTTCCCCGCCAGGCGGAGAGAAGCGGGCCGCGTTGGAAAGGAGATTATAGAGCACCTGCACCAGCCGCGTGCCATCGGCGATGAAGAGCGGCAGGTCCGGCGCGATATCGACCACCAGATGCGGCGCCTCGCCCGAGACCTCGGGGAAGCTGGCACTCATGCCCGCGCGGGCCTTTTCGACCAGCGCGACGACATCGAGCGGTTCGGGTTTGAGTTCGGCAATGCCGGCATCGACGGAAGCGAGATCCAGAATATTGTCGATCAATACGCCCAGCGTTACCGATGAGGCGCGGATATAGTCGATATATTCGCGCTGGCGTTCATTGAGGCTCCCACCCTCGGTATCCGCCAGCAGATCCGCAAAGCCGATGATATTGGTCAGGGGCGAGCGCAGTTCGTAGGAGACATTTTCCACGAAAGCGTCCTTGAGCCGGTCGGCGGCCACCAGGGCGTCATTGCGTTCCTTGAGCACCTTGGAATAGCCCGCACTCTCGGTGACATCGAGGAAGGTCATCATGGTCTGCCCATTGGGCAGGCGGGTGATGGCGTAGTCGATCAGCCGGCCGTCTGATCGGGTGATCCGCCCCTGGCGGTCGGTGCGGGTGGGATTGAGGTCAATGATCGTGCGCTTGAGGTCGCGCCAGATCGAGGCGCCGTCCTCGGGAATGGCCCGGCCGCTGGCCTCGGCCAGCCGGTCGATATGGGGATTGTTGCCCAGCTCGTTCATGGGCAGCTTCCAGAGCTTGGAGAGCTGCGGATTGGAGAGGGTCAGCCGGCCATTGGTGCCGAATACCGCCACGGCCTCGTTGAGCGCCATGATGGTTTCGCGCAGCACATTGGTGAAAGCCTTGTTGGTGCTTTCCAGCTCCAGCCGCTCGGTGAGGTCCTCGAACACATAGATCACGCCGCCATTGGGGCCGGCGGGCGCCGAAATCACCTTGATGGTGCGCCCGTCGGGCAAATGCCAGGGGTCGGCCTCGTGCGGCTCCTTGCGAGCATAGCTCTCCAGATGCTTAGCGCGCCAGGTGTGATAGTCGACCTGGCTGGGCAGCATGCCCTCGGTGCGCAATTTGTCGAGAATGGCGCGTTCATCCAGGCCCGGGGTAAGGAACTTGCGGTCCAGGTTCCATAAATTGGCGTAGGCCGCGTTGAATTGGGTCAGTTCACGTTTGGCATTGAAGATGGCAATGGGCGTACCCAGAGCATCGATAATACCGCCGATATGCGCCAAGCCCTGATCGGACGGCGCGACTGGCTGGGCGACCTTGTCCTGTGGGCGGAGATAGCCGGCACGGCCACCGGGCACGGGAAAATCGACCAGCTCGAACCGGCCATGCTTGCCGAGGTCCAGCGGCAGGTTCACGGGGGTCATCGCAGCGTGGCAGGATTTGAGGTGCTGCGCCAATTGGGTAGCGTCCAGCAATTCGGGCGGCTTGGCGTCGGGACTGGTGCGCCCCATTTCGCTGGCAAGCGCCAGATAGGCGGAGTTGGCGTAGATCAGCCGGTCGGCATCATCGCGCAGGAAAGCCGGCTTTGACAGGAGGGCGAGAATGGCGCGGGCGCTTTCCCGGTCGCTGCCCTGTGCTTCTGCCGTCAGCGCGGCCTGTTCGTCGGGTTGGCTGAAGGCGGGGCGCAGGCGCAGCGCGACGGCGCCGCCCATGACCCAGCCATTGGCGCGCACAAGGCGCCCGTCCAGCGTATCGAGACTGGTGACGAAGGCGTGGCCATGCAGCCGCAGATCTTCGACCAAGCTGGTCAGCCGATTTGTTTCGGCCGGGCCCAGCCAGGAATGGAAATTGAGCACGCTTTGCGGCTGCCGCCCCGGCGGAAGCACGGCGCCGGCCTGCCCCAGGACGCGCGGGGCCTCGTGGCTTTGCCAGAGCACGGTCAACTCACGCGTACCGGCGATCAGGTTTTCATATTCGTCGACCAGTGCGCGCAGATCGGCAATCTGCTCGGCGGCCCTGCGGCGTGCGGCGCGGCTGTCGGTAAGAAGGGTGCGGACCAGCACCATGGACAGCAGAGCGAAACCGCCCGCGCCAATGGCGACTGCAAAAGGGGCAATTCCGCCCAGACTTGCCGGAACAAGGCCCTGGGACAAGGCGGGAACTGCCGTGGCCAGAGTAATGGGCGCAGAACACAGACCTGCGAATCCCAATTGCTTCCGGAAATGATCCGGCGTCATACCAGCCCTCTTTCGCTTTGCTTGCGATGCCAACCCGACCAGAACAGTCGGTACGCCCCAACTTCAAACAGGCCGCTGACGCAGAGCCGAAATCGGCTCAAGCTGCCCCCAAAATCGGCTTGCGTGTCCCCCCGCAACCCGAATCACTAAGACCATACCGGGCAGCGGAATCGTGCAAAAGAGTCTTGATGGCTGTGCGTTGCGGGCAAAGCGCAAGGAAAGGGCTTGACCCGTGAACGAAACAGAAACCTTTCTGAAAAGTAAAAACCCGGGACTATGCCCGGGCTTTTTTCGGTCGATGGTTAATTTTCGGTGACTTTCGCTGCGCGTGCCGGCGCAGCGGTCTCCCCTAATAGCGGTATTCGCCGGACTTGAACGGCCCTTCGACCGGCACGCCGATATAATCGGCCTGGGCCTTGGTAAGCTTGGTGAGCTTGGCGCCAAGCTTGGCCAAGTGCAGTTCGGCGACCTTTTCGTCGAGATGCTTGGGCAGCACATGCACCTTCTTCTCGATCTTGTCGCCATTGGTCCAGAGTTCGATCTGGGCCAGGGTCTGGTTCGAGAATGAGGCGGACATGACAAAACTCGGGTGGCCGGTGGCATTGCCCAAATTCACCAGGCGCCCCTCGGAGAGCAGGATCAGGCGGTTGCCATTGGGCTGCTCGATCATGTCGACCTGCGGCTTAACATTGGTCCACTTGAAATTCCGGAGGCCCAGCACATCGATCTCATTGTCGAAATGGCCGATATTGCAGACGATCGCCATATCCTTGAGCTTGCGCATGTCGTCGACCATGAGCACGTCGCGGTTGCCAGTGGCGGTCACGACGATATCGGCGCGCGGGGCGGCTTCTTCGAGGGTGACAACTTCGAAGCCTTCCATGGCGGCCTGCAGGGCGCAGATCGGGTCGACTTCGGTCACCAGCACGCGGGCGCCGGCGCCACGCAGGCTTTCAGCCGAGCCCTTGCCCACATCGCCATAGCCGCAGACGATGGCAACCTTGCCCGCCAGCATCACGTCGGTGCCGCGGCGGATGGCGTCGACCAGCGATTCACGGGTGCCGTACTTGTTGTCGAATTTCGACTTGGTCACCGAGTCATTGACGTTGATGGCCGGGAAGGGCAGCTCGCCCTTGGCATGGAGCTGATAGAGCCGCATCACGCCCGTGGTGGTCTCTTCCGAGACGCCCCGGATATTGTCACGGATGGTCGAATAGAAATTGGGGTGCGTGGCCAGTCGCTTCCTGATGGTGGCAAAGAAGATTTCTTCTTCCTCATTGCCGGGCTTGTCGAGAATGGACGGATCCGTTTCGGCCTTGGCGCCGGTCAGCACCAGCATGGTGGCGTCGCCGCCATCGTCGAGGATGAGATTGGGCGTACCGCCATCGCCCCATTCCATCATGCGGTCGGTAAAGGCCCAGTATTCTTCCAGGCTCTCGCCCTTATGGGCAAAGACCGGAATGCCGGCGGCGGCAATGGCGGCAGCGGCGTGATCCTGGGTCGAAAAAATGTTGCACGAAACCCAGCGCACGTCGGCGCCCAGCGCCACCAGTGTCTCGATCAAGACGGCGGTCTGGATGGTCATGTGCAGCGAGCCGGCGATGCGCGCGCCCTTGAGGGGCTGGGCGGCGGCATATTCCTCGCGAATGGCCATCAGGCCCGGCATTTCGATTTCGGCGATTGAGATTTCCTTGCGGCCATAATCGGCCAGGGAAATATCGCGGACCGCGTAGTCGGTCGGGCTCTTGGTCATGGGTCGGGCTCCGGAATGGATCAATGTCTTGCCCCTCCTATACGGGAGGGGGTGTTACCGATCAATGACGGACATAAAGATTTGTTTATATCACCTAGCAGCAAGACTCGAATGGCGCGCGATCAGCTCCGCGTCACCCTGATCCGCCCGCGCCCCCTTCGCCGGAACGGCATGCCGAGGAGCCGGGCCAGGCCCGACAGGACGAGATAGCCCAGAATGAAGCCACCACCGGCATAGAGCACGCCTTCCATGGTGACGGGGATGGCGGGCTTGTAGTTTTCCAGCGTGCGGCGGCCGATATCGGTGTCGAGATAGGCCGGCAGGGACTGCAACCGCTCGACCGGCCCCGCGCCCTCGATGCGGGCCAGGGTGGACGAGAGCATGTCATAGCGCTCGAAGGTCGCCGTCATCGAATTGCCCCGGCCGGCCAGGAAGTCGTCATTGGACGCATTGTAGCGCTGCAGCGCCGCCTGCCGGTCCAGCCCGCCTTCGGCCGCGGCGCGGTCGAACTCCTCGGTGATGACGCGTAATTCATCCACCGCGCCGCCCAGGCGCTGGGTATATTGCTGGGCATATTCGGGAAACTGGCTGAGTGTGGTGGCCAGAGCAAGGCCGCCAATGCCGGCGATCAATCGTCTGAACACATCTGTTTCCCCATGCCGCTTTCGACAAATGGTGTCAGCTCGGAACGGCAGAATAAAGTCAGTGGTTCCGGAACAGCCTAAGCCTCCAGCCCGTCCACATCCTCGTCGAAGCCGTTGTTGACCAGTTCGACAATGGCTTCGAGGGCTTCGCGGGCCTGCTTGCCACTGGCCTGCACCAGGATGGTGGAACCGGGACCGGCCCCGAGCATCATCAGGCCCATGATGGAATTGCCGGCGACCGAAGTGCCGTCCTTGACCACGGCAATGGTGGCATCGAAGCATTCGGCGGTGCGCACGAACCGCGCCGAGGCGCGCGCGTGCAGCCCCTTGGTATTGACGATGGTCAATTGCTGGGCGACGGCCCTGTCGGCATCCATCAGATCAGCTACCCAGGATGGTATTGGCGACAGTGATATACTTCTTCCCCGCGTCCTGAGCCATGGCGACGGCTTCTTCCATCGTCATTTCAGCACGAATGCGCCCCAGCTTGACCAGCATGGGCAGGTTGACCCCGGCAATCACTTCCACCTTGTGGTTCTGCATCACCGAAATGGCGAGATTGGACGGCGTGCCACCGAACATGTCGGTAAGGATAATGACGCCATCGCCGGTATCGGCCCGGCCGAGCGCGGCCAGAATATCGTCGCGCCGGCTTTCGGCATTGTCTTCGGGGCCGATGGCGATGGTCTCCACGTATTCCTGTGGCCCAACCACATGCTCCATCGCCAGCTTGAACTCATCGGCCAGCGCGCCATGCGTCACCAGAACCAATCCAATCATGCACATTCCCCAAACGGCTGCCGCAGCCGGAAATTCTCGTCGCGACAGCTCTAGAGCCCCCCGCTTGCAGCGGGCCGTGGCGCCGCCAAGCAAACGGCGCACAGTCTTGTCTCCATCGCACAGGGTTGCAAGGGATAATTTGTCACGGCGCAGCTTGTTGAACAGCTTGCGCCGCTGCCTCGGCGACCAGCAGAATCTGATGACCGAGACCGACCACGCCGGCATGGGGCACCGGGGCGCGAGGCAGGGTACGGCCGAAGAACTCTGTCTGCAGATCGTCCTCCTCGACCATGCGGGTCAATTCAGGCACCAGATCAATCACCAGATGCAATTGGGCCCATTCGCGGTGCGGCCGAGAGACAATGCCCCGCCCCCGCAATTCGATGAGGCCCGCCAATTGTGGTGGTGCCAGCATGACCAGCCTGTCGCCCTCATCGGCAATGTCGACCCGGTCGTCCGCCACCAGGAAAGCGGGCAGACCGCGCCCCTCCCAGCGATCGAGCAGCGCCATGGACAGCACCGATTTGCCGGCGCCGGATGGCCCACGCAGCAAAACACCCAATTCCCCCAGGACGAGTCCCGTCCCATGCACGTTGACTGGCTTGTTCATGCCGCAGATTCTATTTGCGGGCCCGCGGCAGCACAATTGCAAAAATCGCGCCCGAACGGTCGGTGCGATTCTGTGCCCGGATGCGGCCCTTGTGCGCTTCGATGATCTGCTTGGAGATCGACAGGCCCAGGCCCGAATGATTGCCGAAGCTCTCGGCTTCCGGCCGGTCGGTATAAAAGCGCTGGAAGATGCGGCTGACGTCGCCGGTAATGCCCGGCCCCTCATCGGTCACGGTGACGCGAATGGCCTCGCCCTCGGTCGAGATGGCCACCGTCACGGTACCGCCAGGCGGAGAGAAGGACACTGCATTGTCCACGAGATTGGCAAAGACTTGCGCCAGGCGGCTTTCGTGGCCATTGACCAGCGTCGAGCCGCGGCCGACACGGGGCCCCATGACAACATTGACCGCGCGCTCGGCCGCCACGTCCTTCTGAATGGCCACCATGGCCTCGGCCAGCTTTTCGACATCGACCTGCTCGGCGCTTTCACGGGCCAGTTCGGCGTCGAGCCGGCTGGCGCTGGAAATATCGGTGATCAGGCGGTCGAGGCGCCGGACGTCGTGCTGGATAATATTGGTCAGCCGCTCGCGGTCCTCCGCCTTTTTGGCCAGCGGAAGAGTTTCCACGGCCGAGCGCAGCGAGGTCAGAGGGTTCTTGAGCTCATGGGCGACATCGGCCGCAAAACGCTCGATGGCCTCGATGCGGTTGTAGAGCGCGTCGGTCATGCGCCGCAGCGCCCCGGAAAGGTGCCCGATCTCGTCCGGACGGTCGCTGAGGTCGGGAATTTCGGCGCGGGCATTGCCAGCGGTCTGCACCCGCTCGGCCGCCGCCGACAGCCGGCGCATCGGGCCGGCTATGGTCCCGGCCATCAGCAGCGAGAGTACGATCTGCACCCCGGCGGCAATCATGGCAATGCGAAGGATGCTCCAGCGTTCCTGGGCGACGACCGAGTCGATATCGCCGGGCGCGGTGGAAAGCAGGATGGCTCCGACAATGGCGCGCAGGCGCTGAACAGGCACAGCCACCGACACCACGAGTTGGTTTTGCGCGTCGACCCGAACGAAATCGGCCGGCGCCCCCGCCAGAGCCGAGGCAACCTCGGGGTAACGGGTCCCCTCATCGGCCTGATATTCCTGATAGGTCGGGTAGTTGCCGCCTGGCGCCCAGGAAATCAGCGCATTCCACCAATCCGTCAGAAAAAAACTGGACGTCTTGGACGTATCGATGGTCTGGCGCAGGACCTCACCGCTAGCGTAGATATTCTCGCTGTCGAGGATGAGCAGGCCCTGGCCGTCATAGATACGGGCCCGAGTACGCGTCGGGGTGATCAAATTGCGCAAGAGCGGCGCGACCCGCTCGGGATTGATCGGAAACTCGAGCGTTGGATCAAAATAGGAGAAGGGCGAGATATTGCCCGCCTGGGCATCGAGCAGCCGGTCGGGATCGATGGAGATGATGTCACTGTCCACAGTGGCGGACGCGGCAATGGCCGCCGAAATGATCTCACCCTGCACCCGGAGCGACTGCACGCGCGCATCGATAAGGCCTGCGCGCCATTGGTTGAGATACAAGATGCCCACCACCAGCACCAGCAGCCCGGCCATGTTGAGCACAACGATGCGCCGGGTAAGGCTAGAAAAGATCGTGAAATCCACGAAGCGGCGGATTGCGTCGAGCAATTTGAACAACGGCATCAGCAGCACGCGCCGGTCCCGCCGGCCGGAACGCGCGGCGTTCTCGTCCGAAGCGGCGCCCCGATGGGACTCCGGTTCGCCAGCGTGCGGGTCGAGCGTGGCCACTAGGGTCCTTACTGCTCCTTGAACCGATAACCGACGCCGTAAAGCGTTTCGATCATCTCGAAGTCGTCATCTGTCGCCTTGAACTTTTTCCTCAGGCGCTTGATGTGGCTGTCGATGGTGCGGTCATCGACATAGACCTGGTCGTCATAGGCCGCGTCCATCAGCGCATTGCGCGATTTGACGACGCCTGGGCGCAGCGCCAAAGCCTGCAGGATCAGGAATTCGGTGACCGTCAGGGTCACGCGCTGCCCTTTCCAGGTGCAGGTGTGGCGCTCTTCGTCCATCACCAGCGCGCCACGCTCGATCAGCGCCTTGCTCTGCGCGGGCTCGGCCGTGCCGCCACCGGAAGCCGGATCGCGCGGAGCCGAGCGGCGCAGAATGGCCTTGACGCGCTCAACCAGCAAACGCTGGCTGAACGGCTTGGTGATGAAATCGTCGGCACCCATCTTGAGGCCGAAGAGTTCGTCGATTTCCTCATCCTTGGAGGTGAGGAAGATCACCGGAATATCGGATTTCTGCCGGAGCCGGCGCAGCAATTCCATACCGTCCATGCGCGGCATCTTGATGTCGAGGATGGCCAAGTCCGGCTTGTCTGTGGTCAATCCCTCAAGGCCCGAGGCGCCGTCGGTATAGGTGGCCACCTGGTAGCCTTCCGCTTCCAGGGTCAGGGAAACGGAGGTGAGGATATTGCGGTCATCGTCCACCAGGGCGATCTTTGGCATTGGCTGCCTTTCTTCTCGTGACGCTAGCTCAAACCTGACACACCCAAGATCAGGCGCGCCGTTCAAGCGGCTTTGCAGGCGACAATTACGTACTAAATAAGGCGCCCGCCTGCATTGCGCCAGTCTTGCTTGTCCGTTTCACGTCATCCAACTTCCGTCTTACGACCGATTTCGGGATGGCTGGCCGCCCGGCCAAGCCCCTATTTTGCTCTTTAGAGGCCGCCAAACCGATTGGTCGGCTCCGTGGAGAGTTAGCAAAATGCCGGGTTTCGACCACACTCAACTCCGGACTGGAATTGCCGATGCGGCAAGTTCGCTTAGCGATAACGCCATCGCACCTGCCCTGGTTGCTGCAGCCGTCGGGCAAGGCGGCTCGCGCCTGACCAAGGACGGCGCTCTGGTAGTGGAAACCGGTGCCTTTACCGGCCGCTCGCCCAAGGACAAGTTCATCGTCCGCGACCGCCTGACCCAGGATCGGGTCTGGTGGGATAATTCGGGCGCGATGAGCCCAGAGCATTTTGATGTCCTGCTCAGAGACGTTTCGGCGCATCTGGCCGGCCAGGCGCTCTACCGGCAGGACTTGCTCGCCGGCGCCGACCCGGAACTGCAATATGACGTCACAGTGCTGACACCGAGCGCTTGGCACGCATTGTTCATTCGCAATCTACTGATCCGCCGCGGCGAGGATGTTGCCGCCTCCGATCATACCATGCCGGTCACCATTGTTCATGCCCCATTGTTCCAGGCCGATCCGGCCCGGCATGGCTGCCGCACCGAAACGGTAATTGCGCTCGACATGAGCCGCAATATCGTGGTGATCGTCGGCACGCGCTATGCGGGCGAAATCAAGAAGAGCGTGTTCTCGCTGTTCAATTTCCATGCCCCGGATCAGGGCGTACTGCCCATGCACTGCTCGGCCAATCTGGGACCGGAGGGGGAAGCGGCGCTATTCTTCGGGCTTTCGGGCACGGGCAAGACCACGCTGTCGAACGATCCAAAACGCCCCCTGATTGGTGACGACGAACACGGCTGGAGCGACAATGGCGTGTTCAACCTCGAGGGCGGGTGCTACGCCAAGACGGTCAATCTGAGCGCAAAAGCTGAGCCGGAGATTTTCGCAGCCACGCGCCGTTTCGGCACTGTGCTCGAAAACGTCGTGCTTGATGAGGCCAGTGCACCGGTCTTCACCGACGTCTCGCTGACTGAAAACACCCGTGCGGCCTATCCCATCGACGTGCTGCCCTCGATCGCCAAGGGCAGTGTCGGGGGCACGCCCAGGACCGTCGTATTCCTCACTGCGGACGCTTTCGGTGTCCTGCCGCCGCTGGCGCGGCTCTCGCCGGAACAGGCGGTCTACCACTTCCTTTCGGGATACACCGCCAAGGTCGCGGGCACCGAACGTGGGGTCACCGAGCCGCAGGCGACCTTCTCTGCCTGTTTCGGCGCGCCCTTCATGCCGCTCCACCCCACCGTCTATGGTGCAATGCTGGCTGAGCGTCTGCGCACCAGCGGCGCCCAGGCCTGGCTGCTCAACACCGGCTGGATCGGTGGCGCCTATGGGGTGGGCAAGCGCATCGACATCGCCTCGACCCGGCGCCTTCTGTCGGCGGCGCTGGACGGCGAGCTCGACACTGTCGAGATGCGGTTCGACCCGCTGTTCGGCTTTGAAGTGCCCATGAGTGTGCCGGGGGTTGAAGAGCGCCTGCTCGATCCGCGCCAGTGCTGGACCGACGGCGATGCCTATGACGCGCAGGCAGGCAAATTGGTCGCCCTGTTCCGCAAGAACTTTGAAAAGTTCGGCCCCGAGGCCAATGCCGAGGCGGGGCCCAGGCTGCAAATGGCTGCTGAGTAGTCGGCGCTAACCAGAAGGGCGCCACTGGCGCCCTTTTTCATGCCCGGACCGATGCGACCCGATCAGGGCGCGTAGAAAATGTGGCTATCGACCACCGCCACGCGAGCGAAGGTATTGGCCCAGGACGGGTGCACTGCCGTGGTGTGATAATAGAGTGTTGAGCCAGGTACGACGCCGATCTCCTCGCCCAAGGCGAATTCGGCATAGATCTTGTTGGCCAGCTCCATCGAGCGCGCCCAGGCCCGGCGTTCGCCCGGCGTGTCGTCGCGGCCGTCACAGGCAAAGGTGAACTGGCAGCGATAGCGGCCCTTGTCGGCATTCTGATAGATGACGCCGCAGAGCGAGCCGGGGAATTTCGATGAACGGGCGCGATTGACGATCACATTGGCCACAGCCCTCTGGCCGGTCGCGGTTTCGCCGCGAGCTTCGTGATAGATGGCCTGAGCCAGGCATTCGCGCTCGCTATTGGCGTATTCGACGCGCTTGGCGGTCGGCTGGTAGCCATTCGAGATATAATCCGAGAGCAGATCGGCAGAGACCGAAGGCGTGGGGCGCGGCAATGGGTCCGTAAAGCTGGCAATGGCCGAGAGCGCGGTGTTGCTGCCGGCCAGTGAGCCACGGCTGATATAGCTCATCAACAGATCATCGGTGAGAGCGGGCTTGGGGCCGCCCAGCGTCACCTCAACCGAACGCAATTGCTGCTGTCGTTCGATGTAATTGGCGAGGAGAGCCGGTGTCAGCTTCTGCTGGCCCGGCGCCAGCGGCGTGGCCGTTGCGCCCAGCGCAGCCTGTTCGCGCAGGGCGCTGATCTCTTCAGGCATGACCTGGGGGAAAATATCGGTCTCGGCATGGGCAGGCGAGAGGGTGACGAACAGAACCAGTGCAGCAGCACCAATCGCCAACATGGGCGAAACGGCACGCGCTATTTTCTGTTGCCAGCCAAACTGCATGCCCGGTCCTTACCCCTGGGCCTGTCCGGTCTTCCGGCAGGCCTTCTAGAATCCAGGACCACCAAAGGTCCCTGCACTTCCCGGGCGGCACACTAGACAAGCTGACCACGGGATGGAAGTCGAAATTTACGGCTGGTTAACCATAACCGTTAGCGACTTAAGGCAGAGTTAACGCCCCCGTGATGCCAGGGAAACCCCTGTTTTTTCGTAGTTTTTGGCGTGCTGAACGCGGCCTTACCCGATTGGGTAAAGCTTTATCGATTTACGCGGATGGTTAATTTTTGTTCACAAGTGTTGCCGCTCAGTCGCGGTCGAAGGCTGCCAGATGCACGTGAACAAGGCTTTCCATGATGGATATACCCAGCGCGTGGATATCGTCATCGGGACCGACCAGATCGGGCACCATCACCGTCTGCATGCCTGCGGCATGGGCGGCGCGGACGCCAGAGTGGCTGTCTTCGAGCGCCAGGCACCGCGTCGGGTCGACGCCCAGACGCCGGGCAGCCGTGAGATAGGGTTCCGGATGTGGCTTGGGGTTGACCACGTCGTCGCGGGTCACCACGGTCTCGAACAGGTCGAGCAGCCCGGCGGCGCTCAGGTGATGCGCAGCATGGGGATTGCGCGAAGAGGTGGCGACCGCCGTAGGGATACCGCGTGTCCTCAGTTCAGTGATGAACTCAACGGCCCCGGACTTGACCGGCACGCCGGCATGGCTGCGCTCGCGCATGGTGACGCGGCATTTCTCGTCGAACATCGCATAGGGAAAGGCTACGCCATAGGCCTCGATCAGCAGCCGATTGGTGGTTTCGTGGCTCGACCCCACCATGGAGCGGTGCACATCGTCGGTCATCTCGAAACCGAGTTCGGTGCAGACTTCGAAGACGATATCGCGGAACACCGCTTCGGTATCGAGCAGGGTGCCATCCATGTCGAAAATGGCGGCATCGAATGGCGCGAGGCGGATGAGAGCGGGAGCGGCGAGTTGGGCAGAATTCATTTTTCCCTCTATAGGCCGATTTGACGACAATCGCCAGACAGCCATTTGCAGATCGGATCTGCAGCGAGGGCGCGGCATGGGCGACGAACGAAATGAGCTCTGATAGCGTTGGCCCGACATGACCCAGTTCACCCCCTCAAGAGCCCATGCGCAGTTGGGCGACGCCTTCTTCGATCCGGTCGATGCGGCCGATTTCCCCCAGACCATTTTGCGGCACCGCGACCAGCGCTGGGCCGAGCGGATCGGGCTGGGGGATTTGAGCGAAACTGAATGGCTCAGGCATTTCGGCCGCTTCGAACCTTTGCAAGGCTCTTTCGAGCGCCCCCTGGCCCTGCGCTATCACGGTCATCAGTTCCGCTCCTACAATCCCCAATTGGGGGACGGGCGCGGGTTTCTCTTCGCGCAATGCATCGACCCGGTCGACCGACGCTTGCTCGATTTCGGGACCAAGGGCTCGGGCAAGACCCCCTGGTCCCGCGGCGGCGACGGGCGGCTGACGCTCAAGGGCGGTGTTCGCGAAGTGCTGGCCACCGAGATGCTGGAGGCGTTCGGGGTCTATACCTCGAAAAGTCTTAGCCTGGTTGAAACCGGCGAGCAGCTCTATCGCGGCGACGAGCCTTCTCCAACACGGTCTTCGGTGCTGACGCGCTTGAGCCACAGCCATATCCGCATCGGCACCTTCCAGCGCCTGGCCTATCTCGAAGATACCGAAAACCTCACCCGCCTCGTGGACCATTGCATCGCCCATTATTATCCCGCCTTGGCCGGGGCGGGGGATAAGGCCGTCGCCTTGCTTGAGGCGGTGGTGGCAAATGTCGCCCGGCTCGGCGCACAATGGATCGCCGCCGGGTTCGTGCATGGCGTGCTCAACACCGACAATATCAACATCACCGGCGAGAGTTTCGACTACGGGCCCTGGCGCTTCCTGCCCGTCTATGACCCTGCCTTCACTGCCGCCTATTTCGATGAAACCGGCCTCTACGCGTTTGGCCGCCAGCCCGACACGCTGGCATGGAATTTGACCCGGCTGGCCGAATGCCTATTGCCGCTGTCGTCCATCGAAAAGCTGGAACCCGCGCTTAATACCGTCTGGCCCGTGTTTCGCGAAGAACTGCCCCGTCAGATCTTGCGGCGGCTGGGCCTGCAAACGCGCGACGTGGAGCAGGACGGCGCCTTCGTCACGGCTCTCTTCGGCTTCCTCTCAGAAAGCCAGGCGCCCTACGAGCAGTTCTTTTTCGACTGGCGCGGCGGCGCCTTGAGCAGCCCACGAGCGGCAAAGAGCCCCTCCGCCGATCACTATGCCAGCGAAGCGTTTCGCCCGATCGCCGATCTGATGGAGGACTATGGGCCGGTCGACAGTGTCAATCTGGACCACCCCTATTTCGCTCGTGAAAAACCGCGGACCATGCTGATCGACGAGGTCGAAGCGATTTGGGCCCCGATTACCGAGGCTGATGACTGGACGCTGTTCGAAAACACGCTTTCCGAAATCGCTCAGATGCGCGATGCATACGGCACGACGCCCTAGCGACCAGGAGGAAACCATGCCCGTTTACGCACTCGACGGCGTCGCGCCAAAGATTGACGAGAGTGTCGGCTGGATTGCCCCAACCGCCGTGCTCGTTGGTGACGTTCATGTCGGCCCCGAGGCCGGCATCTGGTTCGGTGTGGTGGCGCGGGGCGATATCGAACCCATCACTATCGGCGCGCGCACCAATGTGCAGGAAAACTGCGTGCTGCATACCGACAAGGGCTTTCCGCTGAGCATCGGGGACAATGTCACCATCGGTCACGGCGCCATCGTGCATGGCTGCACCATTGGCGAGAATTCGTTGATCGGCATGGGCGCCACCGTGCTCAATGGCGCGGTGATCGGAAAGAACTGCCTGATTGGCGCTAATGCCCTGGTCACCGAGGGAAAAGTCATTCCAGACAATTCGCTGGTCATGGGCGCGCCCGCCAAGGTGGTGCGCGAGATCGATGCCGTGGGTATCGCGGCGCTGACCGCCTCGGCGGATCGTTATGTCAACAATGCCAAGCGCTTCGCCAAGGGGATGAAGCCGGTTCCCGGGCATGGTCCGGATTTCGAGCCGGCCTGACGGGCCACGCCCTCCGCAGCTCACCCGATCTCGTAGGGCACTACGCTCCGCCTATCCGACGGCACCGAAATCCCCGCGGCCAGGGGTGGCACGGAGCGTTGCGGGCAGTTGCGGCGTTCGCAGATGCGGCAGGAGATGCCGATGGGATCGAAAGGGGCCTTGGTCAGGTCCAGATCGTCGGCATAGACCAGTTTGCCTGCATGGGTGATTTCGCAGCCCAGTGCATAGGCATAACGCCGCGTCACCCCGCGATAGCCGCCCAGGCGCTTTTCGTGGCTCCAGGCCAGACAGAGATATTGCTTGCCGTCCGGGGTTTCGGCCAATTGCCTGATGATCTGTCCATGCGCCTCAAAGGCGCGATGCACATTCCACAACGGGCAGGCGCCGCCGAAGCGGGCAAATTGCAGGGCGGTGGCCGAATGGCGTTTGGTGATGGTGCCGGCCGCATCGACCCGGGCGAAGAAGAAAGGGACACCCCTCTCGCGCGGCCTTTGCATGGTCGAGAGGCGATGGGCCACCTGTTCGAGGCTGGCGCCGAAGACCCGCGCCAGTTCCTCTAGGTCGAACCGGTATTGGGCTGCCGCTCCGAGGAATGTCCCATAGGGCATGTGCAGCGCCCCGGCGAAATAATTGGCCAAACCCATCCGGGCAATCGGTCGCGCCTCGGGCGCCTGAAAGTTGGCGCCATCCAACAAAGTTTCGAGCAGGCTCGCCTGTTCAAGCCCACACAGCACCGTGGCGATCTGGAAGAACTGACTTGAAGGTTCCAGATAGGCATTGACCCAGAGTGCGCGGCTTGCCCGGTCGAATTGTGTCATGCGGTCGCCAGCGGAAGGGGCCGACAGAACGACGCGAACATCATGGATCTCGGCGCAATAGGCGATCAGGCGCCGCAAGCGGTCCGCGTCTATTTCACCCAGATCGCCCGCCAGCTGCTCGGCGGCGCGGTCAAGCGGGTCGATATAGTTGTCGGCATAATGGAAGAAGTCGCGCACTTCCTCGTAGGCGGTCTGCACATTGGATTGCGGATCGCGCGCCAGCGCTGCATCCATTCCGGCCAGGGTCTCATTGGTCTTGCGATAGGCGCCATAAAGCGCCAGCACGGCTCGGGCCATGTCCGGCGCACTGGTGGCGACGGTTTTCAATTCCTGCAGATTGGGCACGGCATCGCCAAAGACCGGGTCGGCCAGCGCTTCGCGCAGATCGACCACCAGGCGGTCCGAAGCGTCCGAGGCGAGGCTAGTGAGATCCAGATTAAAACTCTCGGCGAGCGCCACCATGACCGAAGCGGTCAATGGCCGCTGGTTGGATTCGAGCTGGTTGACATAGGAGGCCGAGATGTCGAGCCGGGTCGCCAGTTCGGCCTGGGTCAGGTGATGCTGGGCGCGCAGGGCGCGCAAGCGGGCGCCGGCAAAGACCTTTTTGGGGGCCAATCTTCACAACTCCACAACATTGCAAACTCTGCTTTGTGTGATTGTAGCAGGCTTGCCTTTTCCTGTCTTGGGCCTGACCCATTCTGCCTATATGGTCCGGCGCAAAATTGCCGAACGGAGAACAGCCATGAAAATCCACGACGTGCGCACCTATAAGTCTGCCGAGCATCTGGCACGCGAGGATCAACTGGCCTGGAAGCTGGCCGCCGTCGCCACCGATCCGGTGCCGGTCGAAGATGATGTCGTGGAAATGATCGGCAACCGCATCATCGACAATGCTGCCGTTGCCGCCGCCTCCATTGCGCGTGGACCAATCCGCTCGGCCCGTGCGCAGGCGCTGGGTCACAAGTCGGATCGCGGCGCCCCGATCTTCGGCTTGGCCGACGACACCCTGGTTTCGCCGGAATGGGCGGCCTGGGCCAATGGCGTAGCGGTGCGCGAGCTGGATTTTCACGACACCTTCCTGGCGGCCGATTACAGCCATCCGGGCGACAATATTCCGCCGATCCTGGCCGTGGCGCAGACCAAGGGGCTCGATGGCGCAGCCTTGGTGCGGGGTCTGGCCGCCGGCTATGAAATTCAGGTCGATCTGGTCAAGGGCATTTGCCTGCATGAACATAAGATCGACCACATTGCCCATCTCGGCCCGTCGGCCGCAGGCGGCATCGGCGCCCTGCTCGGCCTCTCAACCGAGATCACCTATCAGGCGATCCAGCAGGCGCTGCACACAACAACCACCACCCGGCAATCGCGCAAGGGTGAGATTTCCACCTGGAAGGCCTATGCGCCCGCCTTTGCCGGCAAGATGGCCATCGAGGCGGTCGACCGCGCGATGCGTGGCGAGGGCGCACCCTCCCCGGCCTATGAGGGCGAGGACGGCTTCATTGCTTACCTGCTTTCTGGTCCCAAGGCGCTCTACCATGTGCCGCTGCCGGAACCGGGTGAGCCCAAGCGCGCGATCCTGGACACCTATACCAAGGAATATTCGGCCGAATATCAGAGCCAGGCGCTGATCGACCTGGCCCGCCGCATGGGCCCGAAAATCGGCGACCTGACCAAAATCAAGTCGATCCTGATCAAGACCAGCCATCACACCCATTATGTGATCGGCACCGGCGCCAATGATCCGCAGAAGATGGACCCCAAGGCGAGCCGCGAAACGCTTGATCACTCCATCATGTATATCTTTGCTGTGGCGCTCGAGGATGGCGGCTGGCACCATGAAAAAAGCTACGCTCCCGAGCGCGCCCAGCGGCCCGAAACCGTGGCGCTCTGGCACAAGATCACCACCGAGGAAGACCCGATCTGGACCCAGCGCTACCACGCCAAGGGCGAGGACATGGCCTATGGCGGGCAGGTGATCGTCACCATGGAAGACGGCTCGGTCATCACCGACGAACTGGGCGTCGCCGATGCGCACCCCAATGGTGCCCGCCCCTTCAAGCGCGCCAATTACATCGAGAAGTTCCGCACCCTCGCCGAAGGCATTGTCTCAAGGGAAGAGCAGGACCGGTTCCTTGATCTGGTCGAACGCCTGCCGACGTTGACCGCCGCCGAGGTCAAGGCGCTCAATTTCGTGGTTTCGCCGGACCAGCTTGGTCCCGAGGCCCCCGCAGGGATTTTCTAAAGGAGGCGACGATGACTGACACACCAGGCTTCAAGCCCAAGAAATCCGTTGCCCTTTCAGGTGTGACGGCTGGCAATACGGCGCTGTGCACCGTGGGGCGCACCGGCAATGACCTGCATTATCGCGGCTATGACATTCTCGACCTGGCCGAAACCAGCGAGTTCGAGGAGGTGGCCCATCTGCTGGTGCATGGCACCCTGCCAACGCAGGCACAACTGAGCGCCTACAAGGCGCGGCTGAAAGCCATGCGCGGCTTGCCCCAGGCGGTCCGCGCCGCGCTTGAGGCGCTGCCCGCCGCGGCCCATCCCATGGATGTGATGCGCACCGGCGTTTCGGCGCTGGGTTGCACCCTGCCCGAGAGCCATGATCACAATGCTGCCGATGCGCGTGCTCTTGCTGACAGACTGTTAGCGTCGATGGGCTCGATGCTGCTCTATTGGTATCATTTCGCGCATAATGGCCGTCGCATTGAGGTCGAAACCGATGATGACAGCATTGGCGGGCACTTCCTTACCCTGCTGCATGGCCAAACACCTGACGCGGACTGGGTGCGGGCCATGCACACATCGCTCATCCTCTATGCCGAGCACGAATTCAACGCCTCGACCTTTGCCGCCCGTGTCATCGCCGGCACCGGGTCGGACATGTATTCCTCCATCGCCGGGGCCATCGGCGCCCTGCGCGGTCCCAAGCATGGCGGGGCCAATGAAGTCGCGTTTCAGATTCAGGAGCGCTACGCCTCGCCCGACGACGCCGAGGCCGATATCCGTGAACGCGTGGCCAACAAGGAAGTCATCATCGGCTTCGGTCACCCGGTCTATACCGTATCCGATCCGCGCAATGTGGTCATCAAGCGCGTCGCCAAGAGCCTTGCCGACAAGGCAGGGGCCGGCCGCCAATATGCAATTGCCGAGCGCATCGAAAGCGTCATGATGGACGCCAAGAAGATGTTCCCGAACCTGGATTGGTTCAGCGCCGTCTCCTACAATCTGATGGGCGTGCCCACTGCCATGTTTACGCCGCTCTTCGTCATAGCCCGCACCTCGGGCTGGTCGGCGCATGTGATCGAGCAGCGCCAGGATGGCAAGATCATCCGCCCATCCGCCAATTATACCGGGCCCGAAGACCTCGCCTTCGTGCCATTGAAGGATCGCAAGGAGGCTTAAGGCCCATGCCCTATCTGGTTTCCGCCGATCTGCCCCGTGAAAGCGCCGGCAGCCGTTTCCGCGCCCTGCTCGACCGCCAGCAGATTTTGCAGCTCCCCGGCGCCCATAATGGCCATGCCGCCATTCAGGCGAAGAATGCCGGCTTCGACGCGCTCTACCTTTCGGGCGCGGCCATGACCGCCTCGATGGGCCTGCCCGATCTGGGCGTCATCACCGTGGACGAGGTGGCGTTCTTCATCCGCCAGATCGCCCGCGCCTCCGGGCTCCCACTGCTGGTCGACGGCGACACCGGCTATGGCGAAGCGCTCAATGTGATGCACATGGTACGCACATTCGAGGAGGCCGGCGCCGGTGCGGTGCACCTGGAAGACCAGCTGCTGCCCAAGAAATGCGGGCATCTCAATGACAAGAAGCTGGCCGATGCGCATGACATGGCCGCCAAGGTCGCTGCCGCCGCCAGGGCCCGCCGCGACATGGTGATCATTGCCCGCACCGATGCGGCTGCCAGCGAAGGTCTGGACGGCGCCGTCGCCCGCGCCAAGCTCTATATCGAGGCCGGGGCCGACGCGATCTTCCCCGAAGCCCTCACCAGCATCGACATGTTCCGCGATTTCGCCAAGGCGATGCCGGGGGTCAAGCTCCTCGCCAATATGACCGAGTTCGGCCGCACGCCCTACCAAACCGCGTCTGAATTCGAAGCGCTGGGCTATTCCATGGTCATCTGGCCGGTCTCCTCGCTGCGTGTCGCCAACAAGGCGCAGGAAAAGCTCTATGCAACCATCAAGCGTGATGGGGGCACCAAGGCGATGCTGGACGAAATGCAGACTCGCCAGGAGCTCTACGACGTAATCGGCCTGCATGATTACGAGGCCCTGGACGCCTCGATCATCAAGACCGTCGTGCCCTGAGCCAGAGGCGTTAGCACTTGATTTACCACTCCGGTAACTCGGCGGCGCGGTAAGCACCTCGTCAAGCATCCCCCGTCTAAGGTCTGCTCCTGACACAGAAGGTGTCGCAGGGATTCAGGCGGGTATGAGCGAGGAACGGCAAGCGAAGCATCGTGGCGACTGGCGCCGCACCATGGCCATTCCGGTGCTGCTCGCGCTGTTGGCCATGATGGTGGCGGCTGTCATCGTTGATCGCCAGAACCAGCAGATAGCCGAAAGCCATCTGCGCAGCACCACGCTCAACCAGATTTCCGTGATCCGGGCCAAGCTCGAAGGCTATGTCGCGGGCAATATACAGCTCATCAAGGGCCTGGTGGCAGTCATCTCGACCGAGCCGGACATGGACCAGGCCCGCTATGACGCCCTGGTCAGCAACATATTCGAGGAAGGCAGCCAGCTTCGCTCCGTCGCTGCCGCGCCGGATCTGGTCATTACCATGACTTATCCGCTGGCCGGCAACGAGGCCGCCATCGGCCTGAATTACCGGCACAATCGGGCACAGTGGCCAGCCGTGCGCACCATGCTCGAAACGGCCCAGCTCAGCATTGCCGGCCCGGTCGATCTGGTACAGGGCGGCCAGGGCTTTATTGGACGTTTCCCCGTTTTCATCGGCTCGGGCGAGAACCGCCATTTCTGGGGCCTGGTTTCCGCCGTGGTCGACGTAGAAAAGCTCTATGCCGATAGCGGCCTGCTCGATCCTCACCTCGACCTCGACATTTCCATCACCGGTCATGACGGCACGGGGGGCGCCGGCAAGCGCTTTTTCGGGCCCGATCTCAGCGATGCAAAGCCGGTCACTGCCGAAGTCGTCCTGCCTTCTGGATCCTGGCAGATCGCCGCCGTGCCCCGGCAGGGCTGGGGCGCCGACCCGGTCTCCACCTGGTCGCTGCGCGGCCTGATCCTGGCGGCGGGCGCCCTGATCCTGTTTCCCATCTTTGTTACCGCGCGGATGATCCGCGAGCGGCATCAGCATATCCATGAGCTGGGCAAGCGCGAGAGCGAGCTGGATCGCGTCACCCGACGCCTCAACCTGGCCCTGGCCGTCTCCAAGGTCGGTGTGTGGGAATTGGACCTGTCGTCGGACACCGAAACCTGGGACGATCGCAATAACGAAATCTACGGCCTGCCGGCCGATGGCGGCCCGCGCACCCATGACCATTGGAAGCAGGCGGTTCATCCAGAAGATCGCGAGCGGGCCGAAGCCGCGTTTCGCGAGCAGATTGTCTCGGGCTATTACGAGACCGACTATCGCGTGCTGCTGCCCGACGGCGCGATACGCTATATCCGCTCGGTTGGCGCGCTCTATAGCGAGCCGGACCAGTCCCACAAGGTCGTCGGGGTGAATTGGGATGTTACCCGGGACGTCGAGCTCAACGAAGATTTGCGGCGTGCCAAGCGCCAGGCCGAGGCGCGCAGCACCGAGTTGGAAGCTGTCCGCATCCGCATCGAGCACAATGCGCTGCATGACAGCCTGACCGGCCTGCCCAATCGCCGCTATCTTGACGATATCCTCAAACGTCACGCCGCCGACGGCTATCATGGCAGCGGCTCGATTGCCCTGCTGCATATCGATCTTGATCGCTTCAAGCAGATCAACGACACGCTGGGCCATGCAGCGGGCGATGCCATGCTGATCCATGCCAGCAAGGTGTTGCGCGCCAATTGCCGCGAGACCGATTTCGTTGCGCGTATCGGTGGAGACGAGTTTGTCATCGTCTCGAGCGCTGGCCCGAGCGACGCCCGGCTGCGGCTGATTGCCAACCGCATCGTGCGCGAAATGCGCCGCCCGGCACAGCACGAAGGGCACGAGGTCCGGTTCGGCGTCAGTATTGGCGTGGCCGTGTCGCGTGCGGCAGACATCAACGTCAAGCAATTGCTGGTCAATGCCGACATCGCGCTCTATCGCGCCAAGGCACTGGGCCGCAACCGGCATGAGTTCTTTACCGAAGCGCTGCAGGCGGAAGTGGTCCACACCAAGCGCGTTGCGGACGAGGTGCTCAAGGGACTGGATACCGACGCGTTCTTCGCCGTCTATCAGCCGCAGTTCGACGCGCAGACCCTGGAGCTGATCGGCGTCGAGGCCCTGGCCCGCTGGCGCCATCCGGATGGCACCATCAAGGCCCCGGACCATTTCATGGACGTGGCCGAAGAACTCAATGTGGTGTCCCAGATCGACAAGCTGATCCTGGAGCAGGCCCTGGCCGACCAGGCCCGGTGGGACGCCAAGGGCTTCAACGTGCCGCGCGTCTCGGTCAACGTCTCCTTGCGCCGCCTGCACGATGAAGGGCTGGTAGAAAGCCTAAGGGCCCTGCCCCTGCAGCCGGGGCGGGTGGCATTTGAACTGGTGGAATCGATCTATCTCGATGAGAGTGACGAAATCGTTGCCTGGAATATCGACCAGATCAAGGAACTGGGAATCGATGTCGAGATCGACGATTTCGGCACCGGCTATGCGTCGATCGTGTCGCTGCAGAAGCTGCATCCGCGCCGCCTCAAGATCGATCGACAATTGATCAACCCCATCCTCGACGAGCCGGCGCAGCGCCAGCTGGTGGCTTCCATTGTCGATATCGGCAAGTCAATGGACATCGAGATCGTCGCCGAGGGTGTGGAAACCATGGAGCACGCCGAAATCCTGAGGGGCCTGGGCTGCGAAGTGCTGCAGGGCTACGCCCTGGCAAGGCCGATGACCCGCGACAATTTGGAGATATTCCTGCGCGAGGGACGCATCAAGCAGGCAGGGTGAGGGCCTAGCGCACACTTGCGGCCGGCCCTCACCCCAGAGGGTCGCCTCGTTCGTGTCCGATCACCGGAACCTATGACGCATTGCTCGCGCTCCAAACCTCGTTCTGAGATGCTGCGCGGCGGCCTCGAAGGACTGGGCCGGCCATAGCGGACCCCCAAGCGTCCTGCGGCAAAAGGTGTCGGCGATATCAGTCGACCAGGAAATAGGTGATGGTGGTGACCACGCGCACCTTCTTGTCGATCTGTTTCTCCGGCCGGTCATTGGGAATCTCGACGGCGGGCAGGATTTCGAACACACCCTGATTGGCGGTCTGGATATCGCCCACCTGCGCCCCGGATTCGGCGGCGAACTGCTCGGCGGTTTCCTTGGCACGCTGGGTGGCTTCGGTCAGCATCTCGCCCTTCAAATCATTGATGCCGGTGAAGACGAAGCTGGCGCCGGCACTATAGGCGTCCGACGAGAACACAACACCCTGGCGCAATAGATCGGCCACCGAGCGGCTCGCCTCGGCCAAATCCTGCACGCGGTCAGTGGTGACCAGCATGTCCTCGGTCAGGACGAAACGGTATTCGTCATTCATGGCGTTGGCGTTGTATCCCGCCGCCCGGTCTTCAACGAGCACGTTCTGAACCTGGATTTCGGTTTCAGCAAAGCCGCGCTCGGACAGGAATTCGCGTACCGAGGCCTCGGCGTCTTCAAGGCTGGCCCGGGCCGCCTGCAGGGTCGGGCCGGTGGCGACGAAGCGAATGGGCCAGAAGCCCAGATTGGCTTCAACGGCGCGTTCGCTCAGCCCCTTGACGGTCACCACACGCAACGGCTGACGGCTTTCCACCAGCGAGCTGCCGACAAACCAGCCGGCCAGCGCAATTCCGGCCGCTACGAAAAGTGCAGCAACAATTCCAACGATTCTCATGATAGGTCCCTCTATCAATGTCCCGGACGGGAGATGAGCGCCGCGATCATGGCGCAACCAAGGCATAAAAGGAGGCGGCTGAATGGCACATGAACACAGGAATTTCGGACTTGGTGTGGTTGGCGCCGGCATGGGCGCGAAGCCGCATGCCCTGGCACTCAATGCCCTCAAGGATCGCATCTCGGTGCGGGGCGTCTACCGACGAAACCGGGAGCAGCTCGACCAGTTCTGCCGCGAGTACGACCTGCCGGCCGCTGCAAGCTATGAAGCGCTGCTGGAGGATCCCGGCGTTGACGCGATCTTGGTGCTCACCACGCCCAACGCGCGCGAAGAGCTCGTGGCTGCGGCCTGCAAGGCGGGCAAGCATGTGCTGATGGAAAAGCCGGTGGAGCGTTCGACCGAAGCGGCCCAGCGGATTGTCGAGACGTGTGCATCTGCCGGGGTGACGCTGGGCGTCATCTTCCAGCACCGGTTCCGCGCAGCCTCGCAGGCGCTGGCCCAAAAGGTCGCCAGCGGCGAATTGGGCCCGTTGCAGGCGGCGCAGCTCGTAGTGCCCTGGTGGCGTCCGCAGCAGGGCTATTACGACCAGCCCGGGCGCGGCACCTTCGCCCAGGACGGGGGTGGGGTGCTGATCACCCAGGCAATTCATTCGCTCGACCTGATGCTCAGCCTGACCGGTCCGGCCAAGGCCGTCACCGCCATGACGGCGACCACCGGGCTGCACAGAATCGAGACCGAGGACTTCGTGGCCGGAGGTGTCGAGTTCGTCAATGGCGCGGTGGGCGGGCTGATCGCTACCACCGCCAATTTTCCTGGTGGCCCGGAAAGCCTGACGCTCAATTTCGACAAGGCCAGTGCGACGCTGACCGGGGGCGTTCTGACCTTGAACTGGCTCGATGGCCGAACCGAAACGGTTGGGGAAGAGGCCAGCACCTCGGGCGGCGGCGCCGACCCCATGGCCTTCCCCTTCCAGTGGCATCAGGCCCAGATCGCTGACTTTGCCGAGGCGGTACAGGCGGGGCGGCAACCGGTTTCGACAGGTCACACCGCGCTCAACGTGCACCGGCTGATCGACGCGCTGATCCGGTCTGGCAAAGAGGGGAAACGGGTGGAGGTTTAGCCTGGAGGCCCCCTCACCCGCCGCTACGCGGCGACCTCTCCCCCAGAGGGAGAGGTGAAGTGGTGAGGGAGCCTTGTCTAGCTATGCCACCCGGGAAATATCGGGCACAGCGTCGAGCAGCATTTTGGTGTAGTCGGCCTGCGGATTGTCAAAGATGGCGTCGGTCGGACCCTTTTCGACCAGAACGCCATTGTGCAGTACGCCCACGGCGCTCGACATCTGCCGCACCACCGCCAGATTGTGGCTGATGAGCAGATAGGTCAGTCCGAATTCGTCCTGCAATTCCTGCATCAGGTCGAGCACCTGGGCCTGCACCGAGACGTCGAGCGCCGAAGTCGGCTCATCGCAGACGATGAATTCGGGCTGGCTGGATAAGGCACGGGCAATAGCGATGCGCTGGCGCTGACCGCCGGAGAATTCATGCGGGAATTTGCGCATGACGGATGGATCAAGGCGCACGCGCTCGAGCAGTTCGGCTACCCGATGATCGACCTCGGTGCGGTTGCGGGCAATGCCCAGGGTCCGCATCGGTTCGGCGATGATGTCGGCCACCCGCCAGCGTGGATTGAGGCTGGCATAGGGGTCCTGGAAGATCATCTGGACCCGCTTGCGGCGCTCTCTATGCCCGGCGCCGCCGGCCCAGATATCATGGCCGTCGACCGTGATCTGCCCCGAGGAGGGCCGCAGCAGCCCGACAATCATCTTGGCGCAGGTGGACTTGCCCGATCCGCTTTCGCCCACTAGGCCGAAGGTCTTGCCTTTTTCGATAGCGAAGCTGACATCGTTGACGGCGCGGAACATCTCGACTTTGCCGGGCAGGAGCTTGAGAAAGCCACCGCCGCCGATCTCGAAATCACGCACCAGATGCTTGACCTGAACATAGGCGCCATCATCATTGGCGGCCTCTTCCGGGGTCACATCACCAGCCTGGCGCTGGATGGTCGGGATCGAGTTGATCAGCTTGATCGTATAGGGCTCCTGCGGGCGGCGAATGATGTCGCCCACCGTGCCAGTTTCGACCACCGTGCCCTGATGCATCACCACCATGCGGTCGGCCGTCTGGGCGATGACACCCATGTCGTGGGTGATCAGCATGACCGCGGCACCGTGATTGGCGCAGAGCTTCTTGAGCACCTTGATGATCTGGGCCTGCACCGACACGTCGAGTGCCGAGGTCGGTTCGTCGGCAATGATCAGTTCCGGTTCTGCCGCGATGGCCAGAGCGATGACGACGCGCTGGCGCATGCCGCCCGAGAACTGGTGCGGATAGCTCTCCATGCGCTCGGCCGCCTTGGGAATGCCGGCCTCGGTCAGCAGATCGATGGCCTTCTGGCGCGCCTCGGCCTCACTGAGCGGCAGATGCGTGCGGATGGTTTCGATCAGCTGCTCGCCGATGGTGTAGAGCGGGTTGAGGCTGGTGAGCGGGTCCTGGAAGACCATGCCGATGCGCCTGCCGCGCAATTTGGCCTTGGCTTCTTCAGGCAGATTATCGATGCGCTCGCCCTTGAGGCGAATTTCGCCGGACGCGATATGGCCGGGCGGTTCGATCAGGCCGATAACAGCGGAGCCGGTCATGGATTTGCCGGCGCCCGATTCACCCACCACGCCGACCACTTCGCCGGGCATGATGTCGAAGCTGACCCCGTTGACCGCGCGGAAGACGTCATTGCGGAAGGGGAATTCGACCACAAGGTTCTTGATGGAGAGTACTGGCTCGGTCATCAGCGCAACTTCGGGTTGAGGGCGTCACGCAGCCAGTCACCCAGCAGGTTGACCGACAGGGCGAGCAGAACAAGGGTGACCGCAGGAAACAGCAGGATCCACCATTCGCCGGAGAACAGGAATTGCTGACCAATGCGGATCAGCGTCCCGAGCGAGGGCTGGGTGGGCGGCACGCCGACACCGAGATAGGAGAGCGTTGCTTCCTCGATAATGGCCAGCGCCAGCCCGATGGTCCCGATAACCAGCACCGGGCCCATCACATTGGGCAGCACGTGGCGCAGCAGGATGATGAACGGATTGACGCCCAGAATGCGGGCGGCCGAGACATAGTCCTTCTGCCGCTCGACCATGGTGGCGCCGCGCACCGTCCGTGCGAACTGGGCCCAGTTGGCCAGACCAATCGCCAGGATCAGCACCCAGATGGCAGCGCCTTCCTGCTGGTTGGGCGGAATGAGCCCCCGAGCGACGCCGAAGATCAGCAGGGCAATCAGGATGGCCGGGAAGCTCAGCTGCACATCGGCAACGCGCATGATGATGGCGTCCCAGATGCCGCCGAGATAGCCAGCGACCAGCCCCAGACCAACGCCCATAACCATGGCGAACAGGGTGGCCGAGAAACCGACAAAGAGCGAGACGCGTGAACCATACATGATGGTGGAGAGCACGTCGCGGCCCTGATTGTCGGTGCCAAAAATGAAGTAGCGTCCACCCAAGGAGTTGGAATTGGGCGCGGTGAACCCGTCCATCAGGTTCAACGTGGCCGGATTGAACGGGTTATAGGGGGCAATCCAGGGGGCGAGCACCGCCATCAGGATCAGCACCAGCGCGACAATGGAGGCAACGATGGTGACCGGCGAGTGCCGGTAGGACCAGACGATATCCGACCTCAGAAAGGTCTTCCAGCGCGAGGTCTTGGCAGCCACCACGGGCTGCTCTGGGGAATGGGGCAGATCGGTCACCGACTACCTCCCGGATTTGGCGCCGTCGCGCAGGCGCGGATCGACGATAAAGTACAAAATATCAACGATGAGGTTGATGACCACGAAGACCAGCGCCACGAAGACGAGGTAGGCGGCCATGACCGGCACGTCGACGACGGCAACGGAGTTGACGAAGAGCGAGCCCACACCAGGCCACTGGAACACAGTCTCGGTGATGATGGCAAAGGCGATCACTGAACCCAGCTGCAACCCAGTGATGGTGATGACCGGCACCATGGTGTTCTTGAGCGCATGGCCGAAATTGATGGCCCGCTGGCTCAAGCCGCGGGCCTTGGCAAAGCGGATATAATCGGTGCGCAGCACTTCGAGCATTTCGGCGCGCACCAACCGCATGATCAGCGTCAACTGAAACAGCGACAGGGTGATGGCCGGGAGGATGATCGAACGCAGCCCGGATTCGGTCAACAGGCCGGTACGCCACCAGCCCAGATCGACCACCTGGCCGCGTCCGAAGGACGGCAGCCATTTGAGTTCCACTGCAAAGATGTAAATCAGCCCTATACCGATCAGAAAGGTGGGCAGCGATACACCGATCAACGACCCGGTCATGATCAAGCCGGTGGAGAAGGCGCGTGGGCGGAGCGCGGTGTAGATACCCAGGACCACACCAAACACCAGAGCGATGGAGGCAGAGGCAAAAGCCAGTTCGATCGTGGCGGGCAGGCGTTCCATGATCAGTTGGCTGACCGGCTGCTGCAGGCGATAGGAAATGCCGAACTGGCCCTGCAACGCATTGCCCACAAAGGCAAAGAACTGGACATAGAAGGGCTCGTTGAGCCCCAGGCGTTCGCGAAGGGCCTCGTGGTCGGCCATGGTCGAATCCTGGCCCAGCATGGAGCTGACCGGGTCGCCGACATAGCGGAAAACCATGAACGCGATGAAGGCCACCGCAAGCATGACGATAACGGACTGGAAGAGCCGTCGCGCGATGAAGGCCAGCATTCTGGGCCCTCCATAACTGAGAACCGCCGCGAGGGCGAAGACGCTCCGCGCGACGGTTCAGGATTGCAGGACGCTTACTCGGCGAATTCGACCGTGATCATGTTAGGCTGGTTTTCGGGATGCACCGGCAGGGTGATATCGTCGCGCATGGCGTAGGCAAGCACCTGATTATGCACCGGCATCAGCACGCGATCGGCCTTCACCACCTCCCAGATTTCCGCGATCGTCTGGTTGCGAACGTCCAGATCGGTTTCGGTGCCCAGCGAGATGATCTTCTCGTCCAGCTCCGGATTGGAGTAGAGGCCCACATTGTAGGTCCCATGCGTGTCGGTCTTGGAGTGCACGAGATCGTTGAAGATATAGGCGCTATCGAAGGTCGGGACGCCCCAGCCGAGCAGATAGAAATCTGTGTCATTGGCCAGGATGATCGGGCTGTGTTCGGCCACCGGGCGCGAGGCCAGGGTCACGTCGATGCCGATCTGGCCCAGCATGCCGACGTAGGCGGTAGAGATCGCTTCGTCGTTAACATAGCGGTTGTTCGGGGTGTCCAGGGTCACCGAGAAGCCATCGGGATAGCCAGCCTCGGCCAGCAGTTCCTTGGCGCGTTCCACATCGGGCGCCGGATACTGATCGAGTTCTTCGGTCCAGCCGTTGACGAAGGGCGGGGTCGCCACGCCGGTCGGGATGGAATTGCCGCGCATCACGACCTGCTGGATGGCGTCGCGATCGAGCGCCAGTTCCATGGCCTCGCGCACCAACGGGTTGTTGAACGGGTTGCTGTCCGTGATGTTGGAAGATTTCAGCGGCTCTTCGCCAAACTTGTAGCCGAAGTAGATCACACGGTTTTCCGGGCCGGTCTCGACCTTGAAGCCGGGCGAATTCTTGAGGCGTTCGATGTCCTGCACCGGCACGTCCTGGACGATATCGACGTCACCCGAGAGCAGCGCCGCGATACGTGTGGCATTGTCGGCGATCGGCAGATAGATGATTTCGGTCACTTCTGGCGCTTCACCCCACCAGCCATCAAAGACCGACAGCACGGAGCGGACGTCAACCTCGCGCGAGGTCAGCATATAGGGGCCGGTGCCATTGGTGTTGAGCACGGCATAGTTGGATTCACCGGCGGCGAAATCCTGCACTTCCTGGACATTGTTGGCTTCGGACCAGGTCTTGTCCATGATGAAGGTGTTGGTGACATTGTTGGGATAGAGCGGCGACGGACCGACCATTTGCACCTCGACGGTGTAGTCGTCCACGGCACGCACTTCGGCCACTTCGGCGTGGAGCTGCTTGAGGTTGGAGCCTTCCGAACGGGCGCGGTCGAGCGAGAATACGACGTCCTCAGCCGTGAGGTCGGCCCCATCGTGGAATTTGACGCCTTCGCGCAGCTTGAACACCCAAACCGTCGGATCATCTTCCTTGACGTACCACTCGGTGGCAAGGCGCGGGATCAGATTGCCCTCGGTATCGCGCCACATCAGCGTTTCATAGATGTGATGGGCAAAGGTGTGGGTGACGCCCTGGTTCTGCGAATGCGGGTCCAGCGTCAGCGAGTCGGACGAACGCGCCCAGCGGACCGTTTCGGCCTGCGCGACTCCCGCGAGCATCGTCGAGGCGATCAGGACCGCCGCGATGCGGGTCAAAGAAGTGTGCATGAATAGTCTCCCGTTCCTTGAAAAACGCCATCTCAATGGATGCCCAAAGGTGGCTTGGGCGACAACAAAGCGTAGATTTCACAAGAGCGCAACGGGAATCATTGACCGTTTGGTCAACACAATCAAAGCCCAATGGGCAATCCACAGAAATGGACGGTTCTTGACTGATCCGTTCGATTGCTCCAGCCCCGGCTTGACGCGGCTGCGGCGCTGCTCTCAGTTTGAGCGATGACACAATCGATTGCTACCATCGCTCTGGTCGTCAAATCCTATGATGAGGCCATTGCCTTTTATCATGACACCTTGGGCTTCGATCTCGCCGAAGATACGCCGCTTGATGGCGACAAGCGCTGGGTGGTGATGGCACCCGCCGGCAAGAGCGGCGCCAGGCTGCTGCTGGCCCGGGCGGACGGCCCGATACAGGAGGCTGCCATAGGGAACCAGGCCGGGGGGCGGGTGATGTTTTTCCTCGAAACCGACGATTTTGCTGGCGACCACGCCCGTATGCTGGCCAAAGGGGTTCAATTCCTCGAGGCCCCGCGGCAGGAGCCCTATGGAAAAGTGGCCGTCTTTGTCGATCTATATGGAAACAAATGGGATCTTATCGAGCCGCAGCGCTAGTCGTGTTTGCCTATGCCCTGGCGCCTGTCCTGCCGGCGACAGGACAGGCGCCGGGTTGGCATTATTCGCCGCTGCCAGGCGAAGGGGACCGGGCGAGCCTGGGTTGCACGCGGGGCTCGACCAGTACTGACTTCACCTGCCTGGCGGTGCGCTGCGAGGACGACTATTCGACGGGCCTATATGTCTATTCGAGCCGTCCGGGTGGCGATGCCGGCCGTTGGGAAATGACGCTGGACCGTGAGAGGCGCCAGATGGCGGCACAGGTGGACAGCGGCGGTTATGGCGCGCGCCTCGACGACCCGGAGGGCTGGCTGCTGGACGGGCTGCGCCACGGCAGTTTCGTCTATCTGCGCCACGCAGACGACGAACAGGGCGCCTTTGCCTTTCTCGACCTCTCCGGCTCATACCGGTCGATCACCGAGGCGCTGCAATGGTGCGCGCCGCGCGTGCCGCCGGTCGAACAAATCGGCGAGCCGGGCGCTGAGTCCGAGACAGCCAATTGACCTGCATTGTGAATCGTCGCCCCGCGGACCCATCGCCTCGGCACGCCGGTGGCAGAGGTGAAAAGCTTGGCAAGCAAACCAAATAGCTGCTGACCGATAGCGGAAATTGAGCGCGCACCGGACAATCCTGGTTTTGTGCCAGATACTTGACGGCGCCACGCACTTGCTGGCATTGCGGAAGCAAGATTGTGATGCCGCACGAATTTCAGTTCTGTGCCGCATCCAGTCCGAATGTTTATTTCTTTGACCAAAGACACCATTTGTCCGTCTGGAGCGATTTTTTGTGACAACTTTGGATCAGGGGGCAACACGCGACATTTTCGTGACTGGCCGACGCGGCGTACGGCACAATGGGGTAAGGCGCGCCAATGAGAAGACCGTCCTGACGGTCATTGCTTTCAATTCCGGCGCCTCCAATGCGGAGATTTCGCGCATATCGGAGCTGGCACCCCAGACGGTGTCGGCCATTCTCGTCGATCTGGAGAGCGAGGGGCTGATTGTCCGCGGACCGGTGCTGAGGGGGCGGCGGGGACAACCAGCCACGCCCATCCTCCTTAATGCCGATGGCGGTTTTGCTTTCGGTGTGGAAATGGGCTGGAAGCATTTCGAAATTGTCCTGATCAACATGCATGCGGAGATCCTCCGCCACCACCGGGAAGACTACGACTACCCCGACGCAGACATCGTGTTCGACAAGATCGGAGGGCTCCTGGCGGACTTCGAGCACTCCCTGCGGCCCGACCAGCACGCGCGCCTGCTCGATGTCGGCCTGGCCCTTCCCGGGTCACTCACCACCGATCTGGACCTGCTTGGCGCTCCATCGGATCAGGTGAGCCGCTGGTGCCAGATCGATCCGGTCGCCGAGTTGGGCAAACGGACCCATCTTGAGGTCACGCAGATCAATGACGGCAATGCCGGTTGCTGGGCTGAACTGATCGCCCTCGATCCACCCCGCCCGGCCAATGTGATCTTCCTGCTGGTCTCGGAGGTGCTGCTGGCGGGCATCGTCAGCGACGGCCAGCTCTGGGAAGGCCCCTCTGGTCATGCGGCGGATCTCGGCTCCAGCCTTGTCTGTATCAATCAGGGGACGCCTCAACTGGCGCATCAGGTGGCATCCTTGTTCGCGCTCCGGGAACGTCTGGCCGCGGCCGGATTTGCCCAGGCGGATCAGCCGGTATCGGACTGGGACCTGCAAGGCATGTCCACGATCGTCGACTGCTGGGTGGGGGACGCCGCGCAGGCCCTGGCACAGGTGGTCCACAACATGCTGGTGGTTCTCGAATCGCCTGTGGTGGTGCTGGATTGCGAACTCGGTCCGGACATGGCGCAACGGCTGACTGAGCGCCTGGGGATCGAAATGAGCCGTTTCAAGACCAGAGGGTTCAAGATGCCACGCGTCATCAATGGCCGGCATGGCCGGTTGGCCCCTGCTATCGGCGCAGCAGAATTGCCGCTCTACCGCCGCTACTTTTGAGCCTTGGCTCGGGACGGCCTGGGCTCGAGTGCCTCGCGCAACCGGGCGCTGGGAATAAGTACCACGGTGTGGTGGGGCGCAATACGGTGCTCCTCGCCGGTCCGCGGGTTGCGGCCGATGCGCTCGGCGCGCGATCGAACGTCCAGGGTCCCAAATCCACTTAACTTGACTGTTTCGCCACGCATGAGGGCTTCGCCGATCAGTTCGAACATGCGTTCGCCGATCTGCACTGCGTCGTGACGCGACAGGCCCGTCGCGTCAGCAACACTATCCCCTAACATGGCTCGGGTGACTGTTATATCCACTCCAAACCTCCTCCGCCCCCTATTAAATTCATAGGTGGAAGGTAAGTGTCTGTCCAGCCCGCTCGCTGATCACAATAACATGACCGTCGGCTTCAAGATTGTTTGACATTTTTTAGAATGGTTATAAGCTGCGGGCCACGTTATGAGGAGCTACCCAGCCCCCTCGAGGCTCGCCCGACGCAGCAGAAAGGTTTCCCGTGAGACTGACCCGCCAATCCAATTATGCCATTCGCACGCTGGTCTATTGTGCGGTGAACGAGCCCGGGTTGAGCCGCGTCGCCGAGATTGCCCGCGCCTATGGCATTTCGGAACTTTTCCTGTTCAAGCTGATCAAGCCGCTGGTGGAGTCGGGGTTGTTGCAGACGGTGCGTGGACGGCATGGTGGCATCAAGCTGGGCAAGCCTGCCAAGGATATCACCCTGCTTGAAACGATCCGGCTGACGGAAGAGAACTTCGCACTTGCGGAGTGTTTCGAGGATGGCGCCGACTGCCCGCTGATCGGGGAGTGCGACCTCAATGCTGCGCTGCGCGAGGCCCTGGGCGCGTTCTTCGAGGTGCTGGAGCGCTACACCATAGCAGACCTGGCCAGCAAGAAGCGCTCCATCCGCGAGCGGCTAGGCCTGTCCCTGGATGAAGCAGTCAACGCTGCCTGACCAAATCCGAGAGCAAATCAAATATGAGTTTGACAATCATGTTTATGCATGGTTGATTGCGCTCATGGCGCTACGACCCCTTGGGGCCTGTGGGTCCGGGTGCCAGAATGCGACGGGGCGTGCTGCTACCGTCTCCCCGGGCCGGTCAGGATCCTCAACGTCCTGACCGGCCTTCTGCCTTCCCTTGATTGATCTGCGTCCGTCCCTGTGCTCTATCCGGGGCCGAATGCTTCCGGACAGAACATGGCCCAGCCTCCCCTCCTTTCGCTCCAGGATATCCAGCTCACCTTTGGCGGAACGCAATTGCTCGAAGCCGCCGAACTGATCGTTTCGCCCGGCCAGCGCATCGCGCTGGTCGGCCGCAATGGCTCAGGCAAGTCAACGCTGCTCAAGATTGCTGCAGGTCTTGTCCAGCACGATGCCGGCAAGCGTTTTGCAGAGCCCAGCGCGACCATCCGGTATCTGCCGCAGGAGCCGGACCTGTCCGGCTACGAGACAACACTTGCTTATGTCGAGGCCGGTCTGGCACCGGGTGACGATCCCTATCGGGCACAATATCTGCTTGATGCCCTTGGACTTGCAGGAACAGAAAAGCCCACCACGCTGTCCGGCGGCGAAGGCCGCCGCGCAGCGTTGGCACGGGTGCTGGCCCCACAACCTGACGTCTTGCTGCTGGACGAGCCAACCAACCATCTGGACCTGCCGGTGATCGAATGGCTGCAGGCGGAATTGAGTCAGATGCGCTCCGCCATGGTTCTGATCAGCCACGACCGCCGGTTCCTCTCTGACCTGTCGCGCTCCACGGTGTGGCTGGATCGCGGGGTTACCCGGCGGATCGAGAAGGGGTTTTCGGCGTTCGAGGGCTGGCGCGACGAAGTGCTGGAGCTTGAGGAAAAGGAACGGCACAAACTCGACCGCCAGATTGTGCGCGAAGAACACTGGTTGCGCTATGGCGTGACCGCGCGGCGCAAGCGCAATGTGGGCCGGCTCGAGCGGCTGGCCAATCTCAGGCAGGAACGCCGAGAGCAGCGCAAGGTGGCCGGCGGGGTAACCCTGGCCGTCAGCGAGGGCCGGACGTCAGGCGCGCTGGTGGCGGAAGCTGAGAGCATTTCCAAGAGCTTTGGTGCCCGCACCATCGTGCGGGACTTCTCCACGCGTATTCTGCGCGGTGACCGGGTCGGGGTCGTCGGGCCGAACGGGGCCGGCAAGACCACGCTGATCAAGATGCTCACCGGTCATCTGGAGCCGGACGGCGGCGCAATCAAGCTCGGGGCGGCGCTCGAACTGGCCATGCTGGACCAGGGGCGCGCCAAACTGCAGCCCGATACCCGCCTCAAGGACGCGCTGACCGGTGGCGGCAGCGATACCATTCACGTCAATGGCGAGCCCAAGCATGTGGTTGGCTATATGAAGGACTTCCTGTTCAGCCCTGAACAGGCCAATACCCCGATCGGCAAGCTTTCGGGTGGAGAACGGGCCCGCGTGGCGCTGGCCCGCGCCCTCGCGCTGCCCTCAAACTTCCTGGTGCTGGACGAGCCGACAAACGACCTGGACCTTGAAACGCTCGATCTGCTCGAGGAAATGGTTTCCGACTATGCGGGAACCGTGGTGGTCGTCAGCCATGACCGCGACTTCCTCGACAGGGTCGCGACGTCGGTCATAATGGCGGAAGGAGACGGTCGCTGGACCGAATATGCCGGCGGCTATTCGGACATGGTCACGCAGCGCGGATCCGGCGTTGCCGCCCGTCAGCTCGACAGGCCCGCCAAGGCAGACAAGCCCAAGGCAAAGCCGGCCTCCCCGGCACCAACCAGCAAGCGCAAGCTCAGCTTCAAGGAGAAGCATGCGCTTGAAACCCTGCCAGCAGAAATTGACAAGCTTGACGCCGAGATCGCCGCACTGAACAAGGCCCTGGCTGCGCCCGATCTCTACACCAAGGACCCCGGTGGCTTTGCGGCCAAATCCAAGGCGCTGGAGGCGGCTGCGACGAAAAAGGCCGCCGCGGAGGAGCAGTGGCTAGAACTCGAAATGCTGCGGGAGGAGCTGGAGGGTTAGGTGCGCAACGGCGAACGGACGTCTCGCCAGCTCACTGACCTCGTTACTAGCTTTTCATCGCCGCACATGGCGCATATGCCATCACGTCTCTGGAAGTCTCGCGTCAGACCAAGCGATCTCGCGATAATGTTGACTTGCTGCCGAGGCTGCACTTTCGCGGCCGACGCCAGGCAGTCATCGCAGAGAGCGGCCGGCGCACTATCCTTCAGTATCCGATAGACCGCATCCGGATTGGACACTTGCTGACCTTCAGGCGTCCCACTCGAAGACCGGCTGAGCGATAAACTGCAGGCCCTCAGTCTCACCCGCGATCCGGCGGAGGAGAAGGCTCGCCAGATTGCGCCCGGCGGCGACGAAGTCCTCTGGCACGGTTTCGGCGCCCGGCTGAAACTGGGCGAACATGTCGGAGGCCTGCTTGGTCACCACATGAGCGGTCTTGCCAACGACCAAGCCCGCATCGTTGAGGCCGCCGATAACGGCCAGAGCCGATATCTCGGAAGCGCAGACATAGCCATCGGGGCCATCCGGCCGCTTGGCGCGCTTGATGACATAGCTGCGGATGGCATCGGCCGGGCTACTCAGATTGACGTCGGCGGCAAACTCGTAAGCAATCCCCGCCTCACGTGCCGCCCGTTCCATGCCTGCCTTCAAGTGCTCGGTATAGGTCAGAGCGCTATCGGGCAAGATGATCGAAACCTTGCGGCACCCCCTGGCTGCCAGCCGCAGCGTAGCGCCATAGGCATAGGCCTCGTTGTCGTAGTCGACAAAGGGATGCGATTCAGGCCAGCGGCTGCGGCCGTGGCTGACAAAGGGAAAGTCGTTGTCATTCAGGAAGCGGATACGCTCGTCGAAGGCTTCAGCTTTGGAAAAGATCACGCCGTCGGCCATGCGATTGTGCACGATGTGCTGGATCGGCTCAATGGGCTCCACATTGCGGAAAAGCGGGGTGATGACCAGATGATAGCTGGTGTCGCGCAGAGCTTCGGTGATGCCCGTCACGAGATTGGTGCCAAAGCCGTATATCTGCTCGTCAGGCTCGAGGATGAGGGAGATGACATTGGTGCGTCCGGTCTTCAGACGCAGCGCCGCGCGATCCGGCATATAGCCGATCTCGGCGGCAATCTTCTGAACGCGGTCGCGGGTTTCCTGAGCCAGCTCAGGCGCATTGTTGAGCGCACGAGAAATGGTTGTAACCGCCAACCCTGTCATTTGCGCGATGGTCTTGAGCGTGGGCTTGCCCGACGGCTTGACGCCCCGCTTGCCGCGCGAGGCGGGCGGCACTTCTTCTTGCGACACCTATGTTCCCCTCAGACCCGCCAGGAAAAAGGCGGGACGCTTGATTGGCAAACAACACCAGATTGCGGACGGCGAAGCAAGCCGCAAGCACTTGTCAATTAACATGAGTAATGGTATCAGGATTTTACCCTGCCGGATGTTTCGGGCAGGCTTTTGCGGGATTTCCCGAAAATACGCATAAAGGTGCACTGGCAAAACCTGACTGCGTTCCCTATCTTGCCATTGCGCCGCCGCATTGGCGTGCCACACCTGCGTTCAACACCCGCAAGGAGAGGAATGACGATGACGACATCGAAGACCTTCACGATCCATGCCACGTGTTCGACCGTAGTAACCTGCATGCGAAATCTCAAACGCTGGCAAGGGTCCTGTCGCGCAAAACGAATGTGATCTGACCCGTCACATCCTCGTCTCACAAAACCGATAGACCCCGCGCTGCCAGCCCCGGGCTCCCTTCAGAGTGAAGGAGCCGTGTTGGATTGCCGCGCAAGTGGAGATTCCACCCATGCAGGAAAAGAACTTAAACAGGGCCGATAAGCTCAGGCCAATTGTCATAGAAGTCGCCGGGGAACCACAGGGTGTGGTTGTACCGGATGCCGAAGGCTACAGGTTCGTGGCCGTCAAGCTGCCGGCCTTTGCCATGGACGGGCAGCGCTTTCCATCTGTGGAGACGGCGCACTCAGCCGTTAGCCGCGCCGTCGCTGCCGGCGAAGCCGCCTAGCAAGGCCGGTGGGTGACCACCGGCCTTTCTGTGTGACGTCCAACGCGCGGTTCAATCGTCGTTGGTCGCATTCAGTTCGGACGGACGGCGGCCCTCGTCCGCGGGCGGTGCCGGATCGAGCGCGCTTTCTACCGCTTTTGCCAAAGCATGGACATCGATCCTGGATGCGCCGCTGCCGGCCTGCCGCTCGAGCTCCGATGTCAGCGCCGTGACAATCGCCTGGTGGCGCAGTTCTGTGCTATCGCTAGCCGTTCCCATCGATCGAAATCCCCTGTTCATCGACCCGAACTTCTATGCCCGGCCGGGCCTGTTGCTGCTGATAGGTGTAGATGCCGAACGCGACCAGCGCGATGGCCAGAATGGCGATGACGCCGTAAAGGCTGTTTCGGGACACGGAAATCTCCTGACGCTTTTCTATCAAGAGACAAACGCCCCGGCAAAGCGAAGGGTTCAATCCTCGGCAATGCGGCGCAATGCCATGACGAAAGCGGCAACACCAATGGCCAGCGTGCTGGAATTGTCTATGACCACCGGCTCTACATTGGCCGGCAACGCGGCGCCCTCACGGGCCAGTCGCGCGACAATTTGGTCGTGGGTCTCACGGCCGCGCTTTGACAGGCGAGCGGCGCGCAGAGAAATCTCGGCAGAAACCTGGATAACCCGGCAGAGCGGGTATTTGGCGACCGCCTCCGGCACGGCATGGCGGGAAATATTGGCGATGACCACGCGGCCCAATGCCAGATCGGTATCAACCCCGATAGGCAGGGCATAGTCCAGGCCATGCGCCTGCCAGGTCAGGGCAAAACGGCCAGCACGCTTGGCGGTGGCGAAAGCCTGCCGGTCGAGACTGACATGATCTTCCAGATCGATGTCCGCGGGACGCGTGACGAACCGGCGCACGAAGCTGAAGCGCTTGTCACCGTCAAGGGCCTGACGGGCACCACCGATCAAAGTGTCCTTGCCGACGCCCGACGGACCGACCACAAGCACCAATACTCCGGGGGGCCGTTGGTTCAACTCACACGCAGCCCTTCGCGCCAGACGCCCCGCACCACCGGAAGCGGTGCGTCGGCTGCCACCCTTACAAGATCGGCTCGTTTGCCCAGCGAGACCTCCCCCCGGTCCTCAAGCCCGGCGGCCCTCGCCGGATTGCTGGTCACGGTAGCCAAGGCCGCGGGCAGGTCAAGGCCCTCGACGCGCTGCGGCAACAGAAAGGCAGCCTGCATCAGGGCATAGGGGACATAATCTGAACTCAGAATATCGAGCAGACCACCGACAACCAGATCGGTGGCGGAGATGTTGCCCGAGTGGGACTGGCCACGGACGACATTGGGAGCGCCCATCAGGATGGCAAGCCCGGCCTCATGGGCAGCAGAGGCCGCCTCAAGCGTGGTGGGAAATTCTGAGATGGCAACGCCATCGGTCTCGGCCTCCTCGACATGGGCCAAGGTGGCGTCATCATGGCTCGCCAGCGCTATGCCCATTGTTCTGGCCCGTGACACGATAGCCCGACGGTTTGGCCCGGCATAGCGCCTGTGCTCGTCCAGCCGCGCATCGACATAGGCCTGCAGCTCTTGCGGACTGCGTCCCATCTGCTTGGCATAGAAGCGCCTATAGGCGTCGAGCGAGCGAAACTGCCGCTGGCCGGGCGTATGATCCATTACTGATGCCAACCGGGTCATGGGGTGGTCTGCCAGCGCGTCAAAGTGATCGACAACATCGTGGCTGGGCAATTCGCAGCGCAGATGGATGAAATGTTCCGCCCTCAACCAGCCACCCGCCCCGCCGGTCCGCACGGCATCGACCAGCTTGCGGGCGTGGGCAAGCATGTCCGGGAGATCATTGTCCGAACCGATCCTTACAGCATCGAAGACTGTGGTTATGCCAGAACCGGCAATCTGGGCATCATGGGCGTGCAATGCCGCCAGCGGATCCCAGAACACACCGGGGCGTGGCCGATAATGGTTTTCCAGATGGTCCGTATGCAGTTCGACGAGGCCAGGGATGAGATAGTCGCCTTCCAAGTCCTCCCCGGAACGGCCGGCCCCGGCATCGATAGCGGCGATCTTGCCATCCCGCACCAGCACACTGCCTATGACGACTTCGTCAGGCAGAACGATCTGCGCATTGGCAAATACAGTCTCTCGCATGGCCGTCAGTGCCCCAGTCCGAACTCGGCAATGCGATTGAAGGGCAGCTTGTTCTCTTTCTCGTGGAACAGGGTCAGGCGGTCCAGGGTCACCGGGGCGTCGAGCACCGGGCCGAACCAGGTCTGCGCCGCCTGCATCACCTCACGGTGGTCGGCCTCCGAGAGCCGGTCGGTCAGCGTCATATGGAAGCGAAACTCATCGAACACATAGGGGTAGCCATAAGCGTCGAGTAATTCCTCCTGGCGCGGCGTCAATCCGCGCGCGGCGCGCTCCGCGCGGTCTCGCGGCTTGAGCGGAGCGCGGAACGGCTCGAACGCCTCCACAACGCTCGCAGCAAGATCTTGCAGTTGCTCGTTGCTGTCCGTCTCAGGCATAAGGGCGAGGAACCCATCCAACGACGCGATCCGCAGCTTGCCCAGAGCAACGGGCTCAAGTTCAGCTGCGGTTTTTTGCATGGCCGCACGCAAGCCTTGTTCGGTCTGACCCGGGGCCAGGGCCATGGGCGGCTTGAGCGTGGCGTGAAACCCGTAGCGGCCGGCGGACTGAGTGAGGTTGAGCAGGCGTGCCCGCTCCAGGCCGGCAACGGCGCCGTCGTAGCTCTCCCCGGTAGCCGGGTCGCGACCGAGCCAGACTGCGGCGCGCTCCCACAGCAGGTCGGTGACAGCGGGAGCGTAGTAAATGGCGAATCTCTGCGACATGGGGCCTCCTTGGCGCGGGGGTAATGGACCTGTGTGGCAGGCATTTGACAAGATGCAGGACTGGACAAAATCCCTGGCGATGGCGACAAGGGCCAATCTGGCGCACACTGAAGACCGAGACCACATGGACCGCTCCCTGCTCGAACGCCTGTTCCACCAAGCCGTTGCACAGGCCCAGCCAGCCCTGGCGGTCGAGCGGCATCTGCCCGAAGAACCCAAGGGACGCACCATCGTTATCGGAGCAGGCAAGGCTTCGGCGCAGATGGCCCGGGCCTTCGAACAAGCCTGGCCAGGCGAGATATCGGGGCTGGTCGTTACCCGCTATGGCTATGCGGAGGCCTGCGAACGCATTGAAATCGTGGAAGCGGCGCACCCGGTTCCCGACGCGGCGGGCGCGGCCGCTGCCAAAAGACTGCGTGAGCTGGTGTCAAACCTGGATCAGGACGATCTGGTGGTCGCGCTCATCTCCGGCGGCGGCTCCTCATTGCTGCCGGCCCCCGCGCCAGGCCTGAACCTCGAGGATGAACAGGCGATCAACCGCGCTTTGCTCGCCTCGGGTGCACCCATTGGGGTGATGAATCTTGTTCGCAACCAGTTCTCGACCATCAAGGGCGGACGGCTGGCGGCGGCAGCGGCGCCGGCGCGAGTGGCGACACTGGTGGTCTCGGACGTGCCGGGCGATGATCCGGCTCTTGTCGCTTCGGGCCCCACCCTGCCATTGGCAGGAGGGCGTGCCGAAGCAAGACGACTGGCCGCGCTCTATCGCCTCGATCTGCCGCCAGCGGCGCGCCGTTTGCTGGAAAGCGATGACAATCTGCCGCCCGACCCCACTGACCCGGTCTTTATCCGCAATAGCGTCACCACGATCGCTTCTGCCGCGCTTTCGCTTGAGGCCGCGGCGGATATGGCCCGCAAAGAGGGTATCGAGGCAGCCATTCTTTCCGACTCAATCGAGGGAGAGGCGCGCGACGTTGCGCAGGTTCATGCGGCCATCGCCAAAGAAATCGCCATGCGCAATCGCCCCTTCAAGAAACCGGTGGTCCTTCTCTCAGGCGGCGAAACAACCGTCACGCTGCGGGGCAAGGGGCGGGGCGGCCGAAATGGAGAGTTCCTGCTTTCGCTGGCCATTGCGCTGGACGGGGCGGCCGGGATTTCCGCCCTTGCAGGCGACACCGATGGCATTGACGGTTCGGAAGACAATGCGGGCGCCTTTGTCGACGGCGCGACTGCACGGCGCATGCGCGAGGCCGGCATCGACCCGCAGGCGGCATTGTCCAACAACGACGCCTATACCGCGTTCGAGGCTATTGGCGATCTGTTCGTCACCGGCCCGACCGGCACAAATGTGAACGACTTCCGAGCTATCATCATTCGATAAAGGCCTTTGGACCATGGCCCCGCCGTGCCATGCTGGCCACTGTCCAAGGAGGCGGACATGGCAAGGGTCACCGGCATAGGCGGCATTTTCTTTCGATCCCGCGACACCAAGGCGTTGGCTGAGTGGTATCAGACGCATCTGGGGATCACCGAGTTCTGGACCCAGCAGGCCGGCTTCACGGTGTTTGCTCCGTTCGAGCAAAGCAGCGACTATTTTCCAGCCGACAAGCAGTGGATGATCAATCTCAGGGTGGATGACCTCGATGGGCTAATGGCACAGCTCTCCACAGCGGGCATTGCCATCGAGACCCGGCCGGACGAATGGGATAATGAGCAAACCGGGCGATTTGCCCGCATTCACGACCCCGAGGGCAATCCCATTGAGCTGTGGGAGCCGCCACCAGCGGCACCCACCGCATAAAAATCATACTATTCTCGTTTTGAGGTCTTGGCAGGAGCCGGCAAGACCTGCTCTATAGCCGCGTCTTGGAGCAGGGAGTTCAGGCATGGCCAGCCGCAAGATTGCCATTATCGGCGTAGGTAAGATCGCAGTCGACCAACACATACCGGTGATTGATGCCTCTGAGGACTTCGAGCTGGCCGCGACCGTGTCATCGCGCGGTGTGAGCCATGGCGATCTGCCGGTTTTCCGCACTGCCGCCGAGCTTTATGCAGCCATGCCAGAAGTAGGGCTGGTGTCCATCTGCACCCCGCCCGGAGTGCGGCACGCCCTGGTGCGCGAAGCGCTGGATGCAGGCAAGGACGTGATGATGGAAAAGCCCCCCACCACGACCATTTCCGAACTCGACGACATTGTTGCCCACGCAGGCCGGCTGGACCGGGTGCTGTTCCAGACCTGGCACAGCCAGTATAACGCCGCCGTTGACCGGGCCAAGGCCGTTCTGGCTGAGGAAGGTGTCAACAAGGTGCGGATCGATTGGCGCGAAAGCGTGCGCAAATGGCATCCGGGCCAGGACTGGGTATGGGAGCCGGGCGGTTTCGGCGTCTGCGATCCGGGCATCAATGCCTATTCGATCTTCACCAAGATCATGCCGTTTCCCGTCTTCGTCGAGAGCGCCAGGCTGACCTTCCCGGCCAACCGGCAGACGCCGGTCGATGTCGAGGTCCGGTTCAAGTCGGGCCAGCCGCATAAGCCCGACATTTCCTCAGGCTTCAACTGGCTTGAGGAAAGTGGCGAAATCTGGACCATCCATGTGGTGACCGGCACCGGCACCGATCTCAAGCTCGAGCGTGGCGGCCGGACGCTCAGGATCAATGGCGAGGTGGTGCTGGAGCATGGTGACGAGGAATATGCCGGCATCTATGACCGCTTCGCCGATCTGCTCGACAAGCGGCAGAGCGATGTGGATGCCGCGCCATTGCGGCTGATGAGCGACGTTTTCCTGATGGGCGCCCGCGAGAACGGCCCGGCCTTCGAGTGGTAGGCTAGTCCTGCGGCTCGGCGATCCTGGCCGCAGGGGTTTCCCGTCTGCCCTTGCGATCAGTGTACCAGCGAATGCGAATGCCCTTGGCGATCAGGCGCAGGGCTTCCCAATGGATGCCTGCGGTGACCTTGAGCGTCATCAGCGGATGGGTGAAGAAAAGCCGGCGCAGGGTGGCATCGTCAAATGGGCGCGCTTCGCCGGTGAAGGCAGCATAGAGCAGCGGCTGGCCGTCCTGGGTTTCATGGATGGCGACACGCACCTTCTCGCCCGGCGGTGTCAGGCGGAACTCGTAGCGGCAATCCATATCGATGAAGGGCGAGACGTAGAAGCTCTTATCCGCCGCCTGCTCCGCCCCCTGGGGCAGGACATAGCTGTGGCGCTCGCCAAAGGTGTTGTGCACCTCATAAATGGTGGCGAGCGGCTGGCCCGCAGCATCCTGACAGAACCAGACGGTCAGGGGGTTGAACACGTAGCCGAGAATGCGCGGATAGCAGAGCAGACGGATGCGCCCCGCCGGCGGCAGGCCGTGGTCAGCCAGTTTCAGATTGACCCAGCTGCGCAGCGGCAGGCCGTTGCCGTGGTCCGCGTCCCGGAACGAGAACAGTGCCCGGCGATTGTGGCCGAACCATTTCAACCCATCGAGTGCGGACAGATCATCGAGGTCGACCAGCAGCGAGAACACCCGATATTTGAGGGCGTGCTTTTTTGGCCGGTGCCGCTGGTGCACCACCTGGCCGACATAGATGGCCGAGTTCAGGCTCATGCCACCAGGGCCGCGGCAGGGGGCGCGAGCGTGATGCGGCCGGATGGGTTGGGCACGGTCCAAGGTCGCGGCAGGGAGCCCATGGCCTCGGCTGCGGCCAATCCGGCCTGCAGGCCGTCCTCGTGAAAGCCCCGACCGAAATGGGCGCCCGCATAAAACGTGCGGTTCTGTCCCTGAATTTGCCAGAGATTTTCCTGAGCGTGGATAGCGGCGCTGTCAAACAGGGGATGGGTGTAGTTGAACCGGGCGATCTCCTCCCGAGGATCGGTCGGCGGGTTAAGCGTGACGAAAAGGTCCCGGCCCTTGAGGCTCTGCAGCCGGTTCATCCAATAGCTGACGCAAAGCTGGCTGTCGGCCGACAGGTGGTCGGTCGAGATGTAATTCCAGCAGCACCACACCTTGCGTCGACGCGGCATATAGCTGGGGTCGGCGTGCAGCACGGCCGTGTTCGTGGTGTAGGAGAAGGCACCAAGCAAATTCCGTTCGGCCTGGCTGGGTGTATCGAGCATGGAGAGGGCCTGATCGGCATGGGTCGCAACCAATATTGCATCGAACTGATCGACCTGGCCTGTGCGTGCCGTGACCGTGACACCATCAGCATTTCGCACCACCCGGGCTACCGGCGTGGCGAGGCGCACCTGGCCGGCAAAGTCCTTGAGCAGAGCGTTGACATAGGCGCGGCTCCCGCCCTTGACCGTGCGCCAGTTGGGGCGCTCGCGCAATTGCAACAGGCCGTGGCTTTCAAAAAAGCGGACAAAGGCGAAAAGCGGGTAGGCGCGGATGTCCTCGGCCTTGGACGACCAAATGGCTGCCGCCATTGGCAGCAAATGGCCCTCAACGAATGAGCGGGAGTAACGCTGGGCGCGCAGATACTCATCCAGCGTGAGGCCGCGCATGTCTGGCCGGTCCAATGCTTTGGGCGCCTCGCGATAGAAGCGCAGCAGGTCCCGAAACAGACTCCAGAAGCGCGGGCGGAACGCATTGCGCCGCTGCGCCAGCATGCCCGAGAGCCCTTCGCCGCAATATTCAAACGTGCCGCGGTCAAGAGAGGCTGCAAATGACATCTCGGTGTGGATACTTTCCACCTCGAGGTGGCCCAGCAGGGCCTGGAAATTGGGGTAGTTCTTGTCGTTATAGACAATGAATCCGGTATCCACCGGACCGGTACCCGGCACATCGATGGTATTGGCATGGCCGCCTACTCGGTCGTCGGCCTCGTAGAGTACCACATCATGGCTTTTGGACAGCAGCCAGGCCGCAGAAAGACCAGACACCCCACTTCCCACGACCGCAATGCGTTGGCGGATTGAGTTAGAGCCTGAAAATCCGGAGGTGGCGTGAAGCATTATCAAAGTCCTAATTGTTTGACCCAAATACGGCTCCGCCGGTGGACTGGATCATCGGCTGTGGCAATTTTCCACGGTGCTTGGCCAAAGCAGTGTTTTTTGTTTTGGCGCATGATCCACCTCAGCCGCACCGGCGTATCTGGGGCATGTCAGTTGCGATTTACCCATCTGCCGGACCATGCGAGAATGCTGTCAAACCACAGCGCCGTCGCCTTGCCGTGCCCGCGCAGAATAAGGGCAGAGATCGCATGCCGGAACGAACGAACGCTGCCACGCCAATGACCGCTACCAGCGACCAGATTGTTGCGATTGCGGCGCGGGCGGACATGACCGCTTTCGAAGCGCTGTTCAAAGAGTTTGGGCCGCGCATCCGCGCCTATCTCCTCAAGCTCACCCGCGACGGCCAGGCCGCGGAGGATTTAATGCAGGAAACCATGCTGGCCATCTGGCGCAAGGCGGGGCAGTTCGATCCGGAACGCGGGCAGGCCTCGGCGTGGATTTTCACCATTGCCCGCAATATCTGGATCGATGCCTGGCGCAAACAGAAGCGTCCGGCCTTCGACCCCGACGACCCGGCCCTGACCCCGCCTGCCGAGCCCGAAGCGCAGGATGTGCTCGAGCTCAAGCAAAGCGGTGCGGCGCTGCATGCAGCGCTCAAGACCTTACCGCAGGAACAGGTGGACCTGATCCGCCTGTCCTTCTTTGACGAAGACTCGCACAGCACTATCGCCGCCCGTACCGGGCTGCCGATTGGCACCGTGAAATCGCGCATCAGACTGGCCTTCGGACGCCTTCGAACGGCGCTGGAGGAGATAAAATGAACATTCGACACCATCTCAACGACGATCTGCTGCTCGACTATGCCGCGGGCAGACTTTCCGAAGGCTGGTCCCTTGCCGTGGCCTGCCATCTGGCCATGTGCCCGCAATGCCGCGAGCAATTGGCATTGGCGGAAGCCACTGCCGGGGTCATGCTTGAAGAGCTGGCGCCCGTTGACGGGCCCGATGACAGCTGGGAGCAGCTTAAAGCGCGGCTGGTAATGGCCCCGCATGACAGTGCGACGCCCATTCGGCGCCCGGCTTCGGCGACGCTGCCCGAGCCACTGCGCTCTTATCTCGGCGGTGACCTCGACACCATCAAATGGCGCAATCTGGGCAATGCCAAGCAGGTGCTGATCAAGACCGGCGACCCAACCACCCAGGCCCGGCTGCTGTGCATTGCTGCCGGCAAGCCGGTGCCCGAGCACAGCCATGGCGGGCGCGAGCTGACCGTGGTGCTCAAGGGCAGTTTCCACGACGAGGTCGACCGCTTCGGCCCCGGCGATATCGAGGATGCCGATGGCAGCCTTACCCATCAGCCGGTGGCGGACGAGCACGAAGATTGTATCTGCCTGGCCATTACCGATGCGCCGCTGAAATTCTCCAGCCGTCTTGTGCGTCTGGTGCAGCCTATCCTGGGGATTTGAGGAGACAGAGATGTTCGGCTTTTCGTTGCTGACGGTGCTGGCTGCCTATGGCGGTACGGCGCTCGTATTCTTCGGTATCGACTTCTTCTGGCTCACGGTGCTGGGCATCGGCTTTTATCGGGCCGAAATCGGTGATCTCCTGCTCGACCAGCCCAACCTGCTGCCGGCGGCGCTGTTTTACTTGTTTTATGTCGCCGGGCTGGTGGGCTTTGCCATTCTGCCCGCGCTCAATGCCGGAAGCTGGCTCTGGGCGCTGCTGGCGGGGGTGGCGCTGGGGCTGTTGGCCTATGGCACCTATGACATGACGAACCTGTCGACCCTCAAGGGCTGGAGCCTCAATATCAGCGTGATCGACATGGCCTGGGGCGGGTTCCTGTCGGGCATTTCGGCCCTGGCCGGATATTGGGTGGCCAAGCTCACCACCTAGCCCCGGATCCGCGCGGTGATGGCAAAGGCCAGCCAGTGCGGCAAAACGCCGAGGAGCTTGAGCGGCCAGATCAGGCGGCGGGGGAAGGCGATCTCGAAGCTTTTGCCATCGAGCCCCTTGAGGATGCGATCGGCCGCCTGGTCGGGCTCCATCAGGCCGGGCATGGCGAAATCATTCTTGTCGGTGAGCGGAGTGCGCACGAAACCGGGGGTGACCAGGCGCACATCGACCTTGGGCGACAATTCGCTGCGCAGCGACTGGGCAAGGCTGACAATGCCGGCCTTGGTGGCCGAATAGACCTGGCCGTTGGGCAGGCCGAAAATGGCCGAGGCCGAGCCGAACAACACCAATTGCCCGCCGGGGCGAAGGTGCTCGGCACCGATCTGGGCGACGTTGAAGGTGCCGGTGAGATTGACCTCGAACATTTTTGCCGCCTGTCCCGGATCGGCCTTGCTGACCGGGCCGGGATCATAGATGGCGGCGGTGGTGACGATGCGATCGAACGGACCATGCAGGGCTGCGGCCTCTTCGAGACTGGCCCGGTCAATGGCGTCGGCGACGACCGCATGATGGCCGGGGCCGATCCTCGCCAGCGCGGCATCGAGCGCGTCCTGGTTGCGGCCCGAAATGACCACCAGGGCGCCGCGCGCCGCATAGGCCTTGGCCATGGCCTCGCCAATGCCGCTCGATCCGCCAATGATCCAGATCTTTTCGTTGCTCGCCACTACGCTGAACTCCTGTCTTGTGCCTGTAAGGAGATACGTCAGGCCGGTCAGGATGGATGCAATGGGGCGGGAAGAAAAGCCGGGGCGTGCGGGCGTGGCCATTCGAACGCGGTTCGAATGGTTTTTGCTGCAGTGTCGCCATTCGAGCGTAGCTCTCATGGCCTGCCTTCCTAAAATCTCTCCACCGGAGAGATTTTGCCTGACGGCACGTCAGGCAGATCCGGAGACAGATTGCGTCTCGGATAGTTTTTTTAAGAGACGAAACCTGTCTCCGGAGCCGGATTTCTATTGGAGTTGTCGGCCCCTTTGATCGCTCGTCGCAGGGTGGCGCGCATCCAACCCGCGGGTGATGCGCCCACCCGCGACCGGCTCTCCCCTGCTTCAGTCGCATGCTGACTGCCCGTGCGGGGAGATGGCGCTAGAATAATCGCGGTCTGCCTTGCGGGGATTACTTTTCTTGCGAGGGAATGCCGATCGGGGACGCTCCGAGAGCCGCGACCTCGCTACGCAAGCTGCCATTCGACCGTAGGTCTCATGGCCTTCTCACCTCCAATCGTTCCACCGGAACGATTGGCCCTTTGGGACGGCTCGAAGTTAATCGAGGCTCAGAAGACGGGGATTGTTTTCCGCGATGGCATCGGGTTCGACACAATCCGGGGGCACGGGCGGGCCGATGCGGGCGGCGCGGCCGGCCGCAAAACCCAGCTCATAGGCCTGGTTGCGGCGCGCCACGATCATCTTGCCCAGTTTGTCGCGCAAATCCTGCCCCCGCGGGCCGACCGGGGCCGTGGTGGGTTGCGGTTTCAGCCGCCTGACCGGCGCGGTACCGCCAGCGAGCCGCCAGCACCAGCAGTTTTCGCCCACACTCCAGAACGTGTGGCAGCGCTCGTAATGTTCCAGTTGCGCCAGCACCTGGCCCAGTTGCACGCACAGCCCGCCGAGATCGGGCGCCGCCACCGGCAGCCGGTCGCGGGATGCGCGAAACGGCGCGCATTCGGCCATGAGCCCTTCGGCCAGCACGCGCACGGTTTCGGACAAGTCCTGCCGCCCGCGCCGCGTGGCCAAGGTCGAAACATCCTTGTGCAGCGCGGCAAGACGCAGAACCAGGGCTTCGTGCCGGGTGGCCAGGCTCAGCGTGGGTGGCTGGCCATTGCGCCGCGCGGCCCGAATTTCCTGCGCGGATCGGGCCGGATGGGTCTCGGGAGGGGGATTTTTGAACACTGCTTACTCCTGTCGGGAGGGTTGGACGACAGGAGAGGGTAAGTGGGCGTGGAGGGGGCGGGGATAATAAGTTGGGCATAAGTCTTATCGCTGACACATAATGCGGCAGCGGGCCGTAATACAATCACCAAAGAATCATCGAGATGAGAAAGTTGGCACGAGATGTCTCTCACACCACGCGGCATGAACATCCAGGAGGCATACAGACTCTACGCGGAAATGAGACTAGTCGTGAATCGACGATACCAAAGAAAACTTGTTTGGTCTGAGCAAGAAAAACGGCATCTAGTCGACTCTATAGAACATGAATTCCCAATACCACTGTTTATGCTAAATAGAAATGACGGAGAAGATGTATCTTTCGAGATCATCGACGGGATGCAAAGATTCAACGCCATATTCTCATTCATTGAGCATCAGTTTCTCGATGAGAATGGAAAGTGCTTTGACCTAGAGCAATTCAGCAGAGCGAGGATTTCTAGGGAAGCCGGCGTCTTTGTTGAATACGCCCCAGAGATACCTAGAATGTCTGCAGTGGAGTGCGCTAAATTTCTGGAATATCAGCTGGCTGTCACAATTGACAGCGAAGGCAATGAAGAAAGAATTAATGAAATATTTGGACGCATCAACAGTAGTGGCCGACAGCTAAGCGCACAAGAGCAACGTCAGGCAGGTTTGGTCTCAGAACTGTCGGAATTCGTGCGACGTCTTTCTATGGAATTGAGAGGAGACTCATCTCCTGATGTTCTAGCACTCAACCAGATGCCCGAGGTAAGTGTTAATACTCCTCGTGAACGCCAACGATATGGCATTGATGCTTCGGATATATTTTGGTGTCGGCACGGCATCATTACAGCAAAAGATCTCGCAAAGGGCGAAGACGAACAAATAATAACTGACATCGCTATATCGATAGTTAATGGAGTTCCATTAAACAGAAGCCGAGAAGTTTTGGATGAATATTTCAATCCAGAAATCGACGTTTTTAAAAATTTCAACTCGTCGATAATTTCCTACGGCGCAGAGCGATTAAAGAACGAGGTAATTGCGACTGTTAGCGCAATAAGGTCGGTTTTTGAGGATGAGGGATTTACATCATTCCGGTCTTGCGTTCAGGAGAAAACCGCGAACACGGCCAGGGGTGCCTTCTATGCCGTGTTCATGGCGGTTTACGATCTGATGTTCAAGGAAAGCAAGTTTCCTCATGACTTTCCCGCAATCAGAGCCGCCCTTAGTGGGTCTCAAACACTTCTCAATCGCAGTGCGCATCATACCACGACCGCCGATCGTCAAAAGGACATTGGAATTATCACAGGACTGATCCAAGGTGCCTTCGTGAAGAAAGATGTTGCCACGTTGAGCTCATCGCATGGGCTAGTTGTTGAAGTCGAAAACTCCTTGCGGCGAGCCAGATACGAAGCAAGCAGATATGAATTTAAAATTGGAATCTGCTCACTCAGCGACAAACCTGCCTTGGACATGGCAATGTATTCGAAGCTAGGTCGCACGGCCTGTGCTATAGCGAACACAAATCCTGGCGCCGACGGATATATGTACTTAGGTGTTGCAGATAACGAGGCGTCAGCCAACCGAGTGAATGAACTGTTCGGCATAGAGCCTTTAAAGATTGGGGAAGTATTTTTTGTCGGACTTGGACATGATCTGCAGGTTTTAAACACCAACATCGAAGGGTATGTTAAGAACATTATCAACCGGTTGAGTGAATTGCCGATATCAGACCCGCTTCTTACTCAAATCATCACGTCAATTGACCACGCAGAGTATCAGGGTAGGCCATTTATTAGGCTCAGAGTTCCGCAACAATCAGACTTAAGTACTTTCGCGGGCAGCTACCCGGTCCGAAAGAATTCGGACACAGTCGATATGACGCCTGCTGAGGCAGTGGCGCAGTCGAAACTGTTCCAGACCAGATAGAACCTGGCTGTTCCAGAAGTGCAGCGCCCTCGGCTCAGAGCCGAGATTGACCGGCGGGAGACGGCGCTAACCTCCGAGCACGCTCGTCTAGGGATACCCCCACCTAACCTCCCCCTGATAGGGGGAGGGACCGCCTTGTGCCTGTTGAGGAACTTGGGTACCCGCCTCGTGGTTCGAGGCATCGCTGGCGCTGCGCACCTCACCATGAGGCTCGCGGGAAATCGTGCAGGATATAGCTGGTGTGTCGGAGCCCTCATCCTGAGGTGCCGCGTAGCGGCCTCGAAGGGCGAGGGCGGCAAGTTGTGCGGTGTCGAGAAATCACCCCCACCTAGCTTTGCTACGGCCCTTTGGGCCGAGCGCCGCTACCTCCCCCATCAAGGGGGAGGTGAAGGGACGGCGTGGGTTCGATATTGAGGAGCACCCCGATGCGCTCCTCCCCCTTCTTTAGGGGGAGGCTGGGTGGGGGTGTCATTGTGCCCGTTAAGGGCCCGGGCCCTGCGTGCTACCATTCGGCCGTAGGTCACGGGCCGCTGGAAAGCCCCCCTCACCCGTCTCGGCCTACGGCCGATCCACCCTCTCCCCGAGGGGGCGAGGAATAAGAGCCGCGCTTGCGCGGCTTAATCGTCACCCATCTTCAGCGCTTTAATAAACGCCTCCTGCGGAATCTCCACGGACCCAAACTGCCGCATGCGCTTCTTGCCCGCCTTTTGCTTTTCCAAGAGCTTGCGTTTGCGCGTGGCGTCGCCGCCATAGCACTTCGCGGTAACATCCTTGCGCATGGCGCGGACGGTTTCGCGGGCGATGATCTTGCCGCCAATGGCGGCCTGGATCGGGATGACGAACAGATGCGGGGGGATCAGCTCCTTGAGCTTTTCGCACATGACGCGGCCACGTGACTCAGCGACAGTGCGGTGCACCAGCATGGAAAGGGCATCGACCGGCTCGGCATTGACGAGGATCGAGAGTTTGACCAGGTCGCCGGCGCGGTGTTCGGCCAGCTGATAGTCAAAGCTGGCATAGCCTTTTGAGATCGACTTGAGGCGATCGTAGAAATCGAACACCACCTCGTTGAGGGGAAGTTCATATTCCACCATGGCGCGCTGGCCGACATAGCTCAGATTGGTCTGGATGCCGCGGCGATCCTGGCAGAGCTTGAGGATCGCGCCGAGATATTCGTCGGGGGTGAGAATGGTCGCCTTGATCCAGGGTTCGCGGATCTCCTCGATCTTCATCACATCGGGCAGATCTGCGGGATTGTGCAGATATTGCGTCTCGCCATTGGTCATTTCGACCTCGTAGACCACCGAGGGGGCGGTGGCGATGAGATCGAGATCGAACTCGCGGGAGAGGCGCTCCTGGATGATTTCGAGGTGCAAGAGGCCCAAAAAGCCGCAGCGGAAGCCGAAGCCGAGGGCGGCGCTGGTTTCCATTTCAAACGAGAAGCTGGCGTCGTTCAACCGCAGCTTGCCCATGGCGGCGCGCAGCTCGTCAAAATCGGAGGCATCGACCGGGAAGAGGCCGCAGAACACCACGGGCTGGGCCGGGCGGAAGCCGGGCAGCGCCTTGTCGGTGGGCTTTTTGTCCTCGGTGATGGTGTCGCCGACATTGGTATCGGCCACTTCCTTGATCGAGGCGGTGAAGACGCCCAATTCGCCGGGGGTCAGTTCCTTGACCTCGACCAGCTTGGGGGTGGAGACGGCGACGCGGTCCAGCTCGTAAACGGCGCCCGAGGCCATCATGCGGATCTTCTGGCCCTTTTTCATCACCCCGTCGATGATGCGGACGAGAACCACGACGCCCAGATAGGTGTCGTACCAGCTATCGACCAGGAGGGCCTTCAAGGGCGCGTTGAGCTCGCCCTTGGGGGCGGGGAGGCGCTTGACGATGGCTTCGAGCACGCTTTCCATGCCCAGGCCCGTCTTGGCCGAAATTTCCAGCGCGTCGGACGCGTCGATGCCGATGACGTCCTCGATCTGAGTCTTGACGCGCTCGACATCGGCGGCGGGCAGATCGACCTTGTTGAGCACCGGGACGATTTCGTGATTGGCGTCGATGGCGTGATAGACATTGGCCAGGGTCTGCGCCTCGACGCCCTGGGAGGCATCCACCACGAGCAGAGACCCTTCGACGGCGGCCATGGAGCGGCTGACTTCATAGGCGAAGTCGACATGGCCGGGGGTGTCGATGAGGTTGAGGATATAATCCTCGCCATCTTCGGCCTTGTATTTGAGGCGCACCGTCTGCGCCTTGATGGTGATGCCGCGCTCGCGCTCAATATCCATCGAATCGAGCACCTGGGCCTTCATCTCGCGCAGGTCGAGCCCGCCCGTCATCTGGATCAGACGATCGGCCAGGGTGGATTTGCCATGGTCGATATGGGCGACGATGGAGAAATTGCGAATGTTCTTGAGCGGCGTGGTCATGGCGCGCTGATAGCAGAAGCGCGGTGGCCAAGAAAGATGGTTTAGCGGGGGTTAACCGCCAGAATCCGACCTGCGCCGCCCCGTTCGTTCATCTTGGGGGGCCAGGAGGGGGTCGGCGCCCCTCAACAGGCGTCGCAGCGCGGGTGGTGCGGGGGCAGATCAGCCCAGTCATGCATGCTCATGCGATCGGGGTTGGGCGTGCGACGTGTCGGCGGCACAGGGCGGCCGAGCCACGCCAGGAGGCGGGCCAGGATCGACATTTTCTGTCTCCGAAAGTGGTGGTGAGGCTTGCTATGGCTGCATAATGCGTCCGCTCGCTTGCGCATTCAATGGACAAGCAGAGCGATATAGAAAATCTATATGGCAAACCCCTTTCCCATTCCGCTCAACGCGCTGCGCGCCATCGAGATTGTCGCCCGCCGTGGTGCCCTGGCGCCGGCCGCGGAAGAGCTTGGCGTGACCATTGGCGCGGTCAGCCAGCATTTGCGCCGGGCCGAGGACCGGCTCGGCATGGAATTGTTCGCGCGCACGCCACAGGGCATCAGGCCGCTGCCGGCGCTCATGCAGGTGCTGCCGCAGCTGAGTGGCGGCTTCACCCAGTTGCAGGATGGTCTGGCGAGCCTGACCGGTGCGCATGAGGGCGTGCTCAACGTGACGGTGGGAAGTGTGTTTGCCTCGCGCTGGCTGATCTGGCGGGTGAACAAGTTTTCTGCGCTCTATCCCGGTCTTGAGATGCGATTGACCGTGACAGGCGCCATGCTGGACCTCGGCCGGCCCGACATTGATTGCGGCATCCGCTATGGCGACGGGACCTGGCCGGGCGTTGATGTGAGCCTGATCGGCGGACAGGACTATCAGCCGGTCTGCTCGCCGCTGATCCGCGACCGGGTGAAAAGCCCGGCCGATCTGGCCCATGTGCCGGTGATTGCTGACCAGACCAGCATGCTCGACTGGCCGGCCTGGCTCAAAAAGGCGGGGCTGGACCCGCAAATGCCGCTCAATGGTCCGGTCTATTCAGATGCTTCGCTGGCCTTCGATGCTGCCATTTCCGGGCAGGGCGTGCTGCTGGCCGCCGACATGATGACCGCCGATGCGGTGAGCGACGGGCGGCTGATCCGGCCATTCGACCTGCCGGTAGCCGGCAAGCGCGGCTATTTCCTTGCGACCGCCAAGGGAAGGCGGGAACCCAAGAAGCTGGGCTTTTTTCGTGACTGGCTGGCCGAAGAGGTGCCGGCCAGCGTGCGCGGCTATGTGTACCAGAACGTGCCGAACACGGCGACGCTGGCTCCATTCGCCGAATAAATTTCCGCGTGAACCGCCTTTCTTCGGATCATCTTGCGCACAATTGCTGTGCGCCGGCTGATATGGACGCTTTGTTGCGCAGGTGTTCTGATAGGCTGATCCGATAGTGACTGGATCGGGGGATCGGCATGGACGACGTACTCATTCTTGGCGCCGGCATTGTCGGCATTGCCACCGGCATTCACCTGCTGCGGCGCGGACGCAGTGTGACCCTGGTGGACAAGAGCGAGCCGGGACACGAAACCAGTTTTGGCAATGCCGGTATCATTCAGCGCGAGGGGGTGCGGCCGCATCCGTTCCCGCGTGATCTGCAGACATTGCTGCAGGTGGGACTGCATCTTTCGACCGCAGCGCGATATGAGCCCCTGGCCCTGCCCCGGCTGGCACCGCCGCTGTTGCGCTATTGGTGGGAGAGCTCGCCCGAACATTATCGCAAGGTGGTGCAAAGCTATGCGCCGCTGATCGGCCGCTCGATCATCACTCATGCCGACCTGATCGACGCGTGCGGCCCGGAGGCCGAGAGCCTGATATCGCGCTATGGCTGGCATTTGGCCTTCCGCAGCCCGGAAAAGCTGGAAAAGGAAGCCCGCAAAGCGCAGGGCGACCATGACCAGTTCGGGATCGGCTATGAGGTGCTGGACTGGCCGGCGCTGCAGAAGGCCGAACCCAGCCTGACCGGCGGCCTGGCCGGTGCCATTCACTGGACCGATCCCTGGACGGTGCGCGATCCCGGCGCGCTGGTGACGGCCTATTTCAACCTGTTCGAGACGCTGGGGGGCACGTTTGTACGCGGTGCAGCAACGGGGCTGAACCAAGTTGCTGAAGGCTGGCAGGCCGAGATTGCGGGCCGACAGCTATCTGCCAAGCAGGCGGTGATTGCCCTTGGCCCCTGGGCGCCCGATGTGCTGGACAGGCTGGGCTACCGGCTGCCGCTGTTCGTCAAGCGCGGCTATCACATGCATTACGGCGCCGCCGAAGGCGCTGCACTCAATCATCTGCTGCTCGACCCGGAGGTCGGCTATGCCATGGCGCCGATGGCCAAGGGTATCCGCATCACCACCGGGGCCGAATTTGCCGAACGCGATGCGGCGCCAACCCCGATCCAGCTTGGCAAGGCTGAAAAGGCGGCACGGGAACTGTTTCCGCTGGGCGAGCGGCTTGACCCGCAGCCCTGGAAGGGCGCCCGGCCCTGCACGCCGGACATGATGCCGATCATTTCCAAGGCGCCCAAACATGAGGGCCTGTTCGTGGGCATCGGCCATGCCCATCACGGCTTTACGCTGGGGCCGGCCACCGGCGAATTGCTGGCGCAGGCAATGACCGGGGAAGAGACGGCGATCGATATCCGGCCCTTCCGCATGGAACGGTTCATGGGGGGCTGAAAGCGGGCCGGACTGACGTCCGGCCCGTCAAATAGCGACTCAGCCTTGAAGCAGGCGCCGCAGTTTGGCGAGCGCAGTGTCGCTGTTTTCGCGATAGGCGATGGTGCCTTCGAACTCGCCATTGGCATTGACCAGGAACACCGAAGCGGTGTGGTCCATGGTGTAGTCGCCCCCTTCGAGCGGCACTTTCGCATAATAGACGCCCCAGGATTTGGCCGCCTTGGCAACTTCGTCCGGGGAGCCGGTGACGCCGATGACGCGACCGGTCCAGCTCACATAGTCGCCGATGATCTCTGCGGTATCCCGCTCGGGATCGACCGAAACGAAAAAGGCGTTGAGGCCGTCAGCCTCGTCGCCCAATGCCTCATACCAGACGGCCATTTCGGCCAGTGAGGTCGGGCAGACGTCGGGACAATGAGTGAAGCCGAAAAACAGCATCGACGGGCTGCCCTTGAGACTGTCGCGATTGAACGCCTCGCCGGTCGCGGTCACCAGCTCGTAGTCGCCCTGCCCCAGGGCAACTGCCTGGGCCGGACGCGTCATGGTGGTATAGACATAGAGCCCGGTCGCCCCCAGGGCAGCGACGGCCACCAAGGTCCAGAGCACGGTGCGGATATGGGACAGGGCCATGGGTCAGTGTCCCATATGGCCGGAGTGGCCTGCTGCCGGCGCGTCGGCAGCGGAGCCGGCGGCGATCAGGTCGAGCGTGATGGTGCCCGCCTTTTCGAACGTCAGCGTGACCGGCACGGCATCGCCCTCGGCGATCGGGCCGGTAAGTCCCATGAACATCATGTGATGGCCACCCGGTTCAAGTACCACCGTTTCGCCGGCGGGGATGACCAGGCCGCCGGCAAGCTGGCGCATTTTCATCACATCGCCCTCCATGGTCATTTCATGGATCTGGCCTTCTTTGGCAATCGGCGATTGGACGGCGACCAGCCTATCGTCCGCGGTGCCATTATTGGTCAGGGTCAGGAAGCCGCCGGCGACCGGGGCATTGGGCAGGGTGGCGCGGGTAAAGGCGCCCGAAATGGTCAGATCGCCAATGCTCGTTTCGGCAGGTGCGTCCATGGCCCCATGATGGGCGTGTTCGTCCATGCCGCCGGCGACCAGGGTGAGGCTGGGCGCGGGCATATCGCCGCTTCCGCTCACATCAGTCCAGGCCTCCTCGCCATTGGAGCATTCCTGGATGGCGGGGAAATGGAAAAGGCCTTCTTCGAGCGCATCGGCAAAGGTGCCGCGGAAGACGAACTCATCATACCATTCATTGGGCAGGTTGCCCTCGGACCAGACGATCTCGGTGACCCCTTCGGACACTTCCTTGCCGTGGTTCACATAGGTGTTTTCATAAGGCCCGGTGATGGTCTGAAGAGTCCAGCCGGCCTTGGGCATGGGCTTTACGTTGTAAAAGCCCTCAGGAATCTGGATGCGAACAGTGTGGGTGGCCTCGGCACCGCAGCCGTGAGGAATGCGGAGGACCGCCTTATAGGATGCGCCGAGCCTGGCCTGCTGGATTTCCAGCGTGGCATGAGCAAGGGCCGGCACGGCCAGGGCGAGAAGGGTGGTGGTGGCCAGGGCGGCGCGAGAGAATGTGCGGATCATTGCGATCTCCAGTCAAAAGGGTCTGATGCCGGCGGTTCGGGCCGGCGAGGTGCGCATTCAGACCGTGACGGGAGGGGCGCGGGCTTGCCCGATATGATCGGGCAAGAGAGGGCGCATGGTGCGCGTCACTTGCTCGAAATGTACGCTATCGGCCGTGGCCGGCGGATCGATCAGCAGTGCGGGCGGCAGGATGGCAGCCAGCTCGTGCTTGGCGATGCCAGTGGCCGGACAGCTCAGCGCTGCAGCTTCATGCGGATCGCCGTTCTCGTCCTGCGCCAGGGGCTGGCAGACCGACCAAGAGTCGAGGGTCGAAAAACCGATGGCGTTGAGATCGCGTTGCTGGGCGGCCGCCAGATGCAGCGGCAACAGCAGTGTCAGCAGATAAACGGCCAGTACCGCGAGGGCAACGCCAGTCTCGCGGAGCATGGTCTGCGCGGTGCTGCGGGCGGCGATGCTCATGGCTTGTGGATAGCTTGGCGACGCGCCGGGCTCAAGCGGTTTGCCAGCGATAAAACGCACTCACTTTGTCGCAGATCAAGGACGGCTTGCACGTAGATTCGAATGACTTTAAACCTAGTCTAGAATTATTCTAAGGTATGAACGTCATGCGCTTCTGGCCGGACAATCGCCGACACTTCACTTCCCTAAGCGAACGCGAAATCCTCTCCCTGGCCATTGCTGCTGAAGAGGAGGATGGGCGCATCTATGGCGAATATGCGACGCGGCTGGGCGAGACCTACCCCGGCAGCGCGGCGCTGTTCGAGGGCATGGCGGCCGAAGAGGACGAGCACCGGCGGCGCCTGCTGGACCTTTATGTCGAACGCTTCGGCACGCGGCTGGTGCCGATCCGGCGCGAACATGTGCGCGGTTTCCTGACCCGCAAGCCGGTGTGGCTGCAAAAGACGCTGACCCTGGAACAGGCGCGCCAGCAGGTGTGGGAGATGGAGGAAGGCGCCTATCGCTTCTACCTCGCTGCGGCCGGTCAGGTGACCGATGCGGGTATCCGCAAGCTGCTCGGCGATCTGGCTGTTGCGGAAAAGGGCCATGCCAAACGCGCCGATCAAATTGATGATCAAGTGCTGGGACAAGAGGGCCGGGAAAGCGAGGGCCACGAACAGCACCGGCAGTTTCTATTGACCTATGTGCAGCCGGGGCTGGCCGGGCTGATGGATGGGTCCGTCTCGACGCTGGCGCCAGTGTTTGCGGCGGCCTTTGCCACCGGCGATACGCATCAGACCTTTCTGGTGGGCCTGGCTGCCGCGGTGGGCGCGGGCATTTCCATGGGCTTTACCGAGGCGGCTTCGGACGATGGCAAGCTGACCGGACGCGGCTCGCCCATCAAGCGCGGGCTGGCAGCCGGGATCATGACGGCGGTGGGCGGGCTGGGGCATGCCCTGCCCTATCTGATCGCCGATTTTGTCACCGCCACAGCCGTTGCCATTGCTGTGGTGCTGATCGAGCTCTGGGCCATCGCCTATATCCAGAACCGCTACATGCAGACCCCGTTCTGGCGGGCGGTGATGCAGGTGGTGCTGGGCGGGTCGCTGGTGTTTGCGGCGGGGATTTTGATCGGCAATGCCTAGGCGGCGCGCTGTGCCCGCCGCCGCATCCTGAGCCAGGCCAGGCCGGAGACGGCAAGGACCGGGACGATGACCAGCAGGGATTGGGTCCAGCCTGCATCGGGGCCGAACAGCACTTCATGCATGCGCCGGCCGGGCAGGAAGGTGAAGGCGCCCGCCAGGATCAGCGCGCCGATATAGAGCCCCTGCATCTCGGCGCGGTGGCGCGCCACATTGCGCTCGACGATGATGGCCCTGAGGCCAACAAAGAGCGTGTAATAGGTGAACAGCGAAAACAGGTGGATGGGGCTGAACGGCCCGATCAGCCTTATGTCGTTGATGAACAGGGCCGAGGTGGCGGTGACCAGCATCAGCACCACCCAGACCCGGCCCATCGCCTTGTGCAGGGCCGTGCCCTTGCGGCGCCAGAGGACGAGGGCGCCCAGCAGGGTTGCCGCGATGGCGGCGAAGGCATGGATCTGGATGACAAGGTCAGACTGCAGCAGGGGCGAAAGAGACATCGAGAGGCGCCATATTGGTGAGGGTAAAGACTTTGCCTCACCTCGATGCTTGGCTAGATTGGCCGCGACAATACCAAGTGCCCCAAACGCAGGTCTCATTCGTGAACGACAGCCCATTGCAATCCACGCTTCGTGAACTGCAGGGGCTGGCGCGCGATGCCCGGTTCTGGACCGTGCTGGGCGTGATCGCGCTGATCGTGGGACTGGTGGGGCCATTCGGCACCTATCAGGTGCTGGCGGTGGCGCCGCGGCTTGCCTATTGGGGCGTGGTTGTCCTGGGCACAGCCCTGACCGGCACGCTGGTGGTGGGTTTTATCGAAAGACTGGCGCGGCCGCGCCTCAACAAATATCTGGCGGCGCTGCTGGCCGGAGCCCTTCCCGGACCATTGCTGGCGGCGATGGTGGCGCTGATCAACATTGCCGTGTTCGGGCCGGGGGTCACAAGCTTTGACCTGCTGACACTGGGGGTTTACTGCACGCTGATTTCGGCAGCGGTGACGTTGGTCAGCGCGGTGCTGGAGCGACCCGCTCAACCGGACCCGGCACATGCCCCACCTGCCCTGCTGGAGCGTTTGCCGCGCCCGCAACGAGGACCATTGAGGCGCATTTCGGTTGCAGATCACTATGTCGAGGTGACGACCGACAAGGGTAGCAGCCTGGTCCTGATGCGGCTCTCCGACGCCATCAAGGAAACCGCACCGATCGAGGGATTGCAGGTGCATCGCAGCCATTGGGTGGCGCTCGACGCGGTCAGGCGCAGCACGCGCCAGAATGGCCGGCCCGCGCTGGAGCTGGACGATGGCAGCATCGTGCCGGTGAGCCGGACTTATCTCGCCGCCGTGCGGGCGGCGGGCTTTCCGGCCTGAAACAGATGCAGCCGGTCATCGATGATTTCGCCGACGCGGGCGCATTCCTGGGCGATCTCGCGCACGAAATCGGCCAACATGGGCCGCTCGAGCACGGCGGGGTTGCGCACCACCATGGCGGTGTCCCGGTGCAGCGGCTCGAACTCGACCGGTGAAATTTCGACCAGGCGCCCGGCCCGTACATCTTCGTCCACGGCCGAATTGACGAAAAAGCCCAGACCCTCGCCTTTCATTGCCAGCCGGCGTGCGGGGCCAGTGGGCAATTCGACGCTGGTCCGGGCCAGGCGGACCAGGGCCGCGGCGCGTTCCGGATCGGCCTGCCACCAGCGCAGCGCAATGACGCGGGGGACCAGGGCCAGGACCTCGTCGATGGTCGGTTGGCTCGACAACTTGGCCGCCACTTCAGGGGAAACCACCAGAGGGACATGCTCGCGCATGATGATGAGCGGCTCGAGATCGACCACCAGAGGATCGATATTGGGCCAGCACAAAATGCCCATCTCCACTTCGCGCTCATGCAGCATGGCGGCGATCTGTGCCTGACGGCCCTCGCGCACCACCACATCCACCGAGGGATATTGCGCCTGAAAGCGGATGAGGCTTTCGGTGATCAGGGGTGACACCAGGGTGCGCAGCGAGGCGATGGAGACCCGGCCACGCTCGACCCGGCGCAGGGCTTCGCGCCCTTCCTGGGCCGTGCCGATGATGCGGCGGGCAAAGGGCAGAAAGGTCATGCCCTGGTCGGTCAGCGTCACGGTGCGCCCCCGCACGAAGAGCGGTACGCCGAGCAGGTTCTCCAAAGCGCGGATGCGCATGGAGGCGGTCGCCTGGGTTATGTTGAGATAGGCTGCGGCCCGCGTGAAGGATTGCTCACGGACGATGCGGTCAAAGGTGCGAAGCTGGTCGAGGTCCATTGGAATGGCTTATGCAAAACGCGATTACACCCGCTCTATCGCGCTGCTCATTGGCAATGTCTATACGTCGAGTGACGCAGCCTAGCCCTTTTCGGCCAGTCGAGAGCGCTCGGCCCGCAGCTTTTTCTGCTGGCGGCGGCGTTCCGCGTCGGTGAGGGCAGCGTCGCCCATGTGCGAGAGACCGCGCTGTCTGGCCAGGTCCATCTGGCGCTGGCGCTCGGCGGCGGCCTGGTGCTTGGCGGTCTCGCCCGCGCAATAGGGGCAGGAAATGCCTTCGTGAAAATCGGCGTGGCGCCGGTCGGCTTCGGTCAATGGATGGCGGCAGGCGCGGCACAGGGTGGCCGTGCCCAGTTCGAGGCCGTGACCGACCGAGACGCGTTCGTCGAACACGAAGCATTCGCCGGTAAAGCGGCTTTGGTCCTCGGGCACCACTTCGAGATATTTGAGGATGCCGCCCTTCAAATGGAACACTTCCTCAAAGCCCTGACTCAAGAGGTAGGACGAGGCCTTTTCGCAGCGGATGCCGCCGGTGCAGAACATGGCGACCTTCTTGTCCTTGGCCGGATCGAGGTGCTTTTCGACATAATCCTTGAACTCGACAAAGCTCGAAGTGTGCGGATCCAGCGCGCGCTGGAAGGTGCCAAGACCCACTTCATAATCATTGCGCGTATCGACCAGCACCACGTCATTGCGCTCGATCAGCGCATTCCAGTCATCAGGTTCGACATAGGTGCCGACCTGGCGGTTTGGGTCCGCCTGAGGCGCGCGCAGGGTGACGATTTCAGGCTTTAGACGCACTTTCATGCGCAGGAACGGCGCGGTGTCGGCAAAGGAGTATTTCACCTCGGCGCCAGCGAGCCGGGTGCCGAAGGGGCCGGAGGCAAAAAGATAATCGGCCAACGCATCAATGGCCTCGGGCGCGCCGGCGACGGTGCCGTTAATGCCTTCGGGGGCGAGGATCAGCGTGCCCTTTATGCCATGCCCGCAACAGAATTCAGCCAGCGGCGCTTTGAGCGCTTCGGCATCGGGGAGAGAGGCAAATTTATAGATGGCCATCACCTTGTATGGATGATTGGCCTGAGGCAAACTGGACATGGATTTCGAGCCGGGCGCATTCATGGCGCCGCTCATACCACCGGCCGGGCCCGGCGTCACGGGGCGGCCGCAGCCACAAAATCGGGAGTGAGACAATGACCTATCGGGCGGACAACGCGCGCTACGACACGATGCAATACCGCCGCTCGGGCAAATCGGGGCTGAAGCTGCCGGTGGTGAGCCTGGGGCTATGGCAGAATTTCGGCGGTACGCGGGACTATCCCAGCGCCATGGAAATCCTGGGCTATGCCTTCGACCAAGGCGTGACCCATTTTGACCTGGCCAATAATTACGGGCCGCCGGCAGGCTCTTCGGAAGAATTGTTCGGCCAGGTGATGGCCCGCGACTTCCGCCCCTATCGTGACGAGATGATCGTTTCGACCAAGGCAGGCTACAATATGTGGCCCGGGCCTTATGGCGAATGGGGAAGCCGCAAATATCTGCTGGCGAGTCTCGACCAGTCGCTGCGCCGGATGGGGCTCGACTATGTCGATATCTTCTATTCGCATCGCTACGACCCGGAAACGCCGCTGGAAGAGACGATGGGTGCGCTCGCCCATGCGGTCAAATCGGGCAAGGCGCTTTATGTCGGCATCTCATCCTATCCCGAGCAGCAGACGCGCGAGGCGCATCGGATCCTCAAGGAAATGGGGGTGGCGACAACCATTCACCAGCCAAGCTATTCGATGATCAATCGCTGGATCGAGAACGACAACACCATCGATGCCTGCGGCGAGCTGGGCATTGGCATCATCGCTTTTTCGCCGCTGGCGCAGGGCGTGCTTTCGGGCAAGTATAATCGCGGCAATACCGACGGAACGCGGGGCGACAATCCCAACAGCACATTGCGCGCCAGCCACATCGAACCGCGCGTACTGGAGGCTGTCGACAAGGTTGGCGAGATCGCCAAGGCGCGCGGCCAGACCATGGTGCAGCTGGCGCTGAGCTGGGTGCTCAGGCGCAAGGAAATGACCTCGGCCTTGATCGGGGTGCGGACGCTGGATCAGCTCAAGGACAATCTGGGCGTGCTCAACAACCTCGATCTTTCCGACGAGGAAATTGCGGCGATCGACGAAGCCACGGCCGGCGGGCAGATGGAACTGCACCCGCGCCCGCAGGGCTGGCTGCGGTAGCTGTTTCGGTCGAGGGCAAAGCGGTCTTCCGTCACCCCACCCTCATTCCCCCTAAGAGGAAGGATTGGGGGTGAGGTGATTCCCTGCGGCACGCCGGAGAGGCTTTACGCCATCATTGAGTGCAGCGCGCCCATGGCGGCGAGGGAGCCGGTGTTGTTGGCGAACGTCACCGAATGCATGCCGGTGACGAGGTCGCCGGCGGCGAAAATGCCGGGGCGGGAGGTGGCCTGCATGTCGCCCACGGCAATCATGGTGCCGGTCGGGGTGTCCTTCATGTCGAGACCGAGCTGAGCATGCAGATCAGCCGAGGGGCGATTGCGCGGGTGGGCGTAAAGCGCTTCAAGGGCGATTTCGGTGCCGTCTTCGAGCGTGATCCCGCCCAGCCGTCCCTGGTCATGGGTGATGCTGGCGAGCTTGCCGTCCTCAAGCGTTACGCCGCGCTTTTCGAGCTTGTGCCGCTCCTCGTCTGGGATGTCGTGGCCGTCCAGGATCAGGGTAATGTCGTCGGTCCAGTTGGCATAGAGCGCGGGAGCATGCAGTGACATGGGCGAGGAATAGAGCAGGCCCCAGCGCTTTCCGGCCACTTCATAGCCGTGGCAGAACGGGCAGTGGATGACCGTGTTGCCCCAGCATTGCGCGAAGCCGGGAATGTCGGGCAATTGATCGACAATGCCATAGCTCAGGATCAGGCGGCGGCCAGATATGGTTTCGCCATCGGCAGTGGTGATGCGGAAATCTTCGGGCTCCCCGGTGACGCGCTGGGCCTTGGCGCTGACGATCTGCACCATGGGATAGCCCTGAACCTGTTTGCGGGCTTCGGCGAGCAATTCGCCCGGCGGGGTGCCGTCATGGCCAAAGATATTGTGAGTGTGCTCGGCATAGCGATTGCGATTGAGCCCGGTGTCGAGCACGGTGACCTTGCGACAGGCCCGGCCCAGTTGCATGGCGGCGGTGAGGCCGGCAAAGCTGCCGCCGACGATGATTACATCCTGCATATCTCAGTCCTTTCTTGGACGAGCAGAACCACCCGCTGCCACGACGCGGCAGCGCTTGAGCCCGCTCTGGGGTGAAAAATATCAGTTCAGGCGGAGAAACCCCGCCTGAAGCGCGTCGGTTGCCAGGTCGCTCAGGCGCACCCGCTGCAATCGGGCGGCCAGCAGGGCCTCGGCATCATCGAGAAAATCGTGCATGACCCGATCAACCGAACGCACAATGGCGCAGGTGACATCGCCTGGGTCGCTCTCGGTGCGCAGCAGCAGGCGTTCGCCCAGGGCAGCATAGACGTCGCGCAAGGTGATTTCGGTGGCCGGACGGCTGAGCGTCCAGCCGCCATTGGGCCCCTTGCTGGCGTCAACAATGCCGGCCTCGCGCAGTTCGCCCAGAATGCGGCGCACCACGACCGGATTGGTCATCAGGCAGGTGGCCAAAGCGGCCGAGCTGATTTGTTTGTCCGGCTGGGCGTGCAGGTGCACCAAGGCATGCAGAGCGATGGAGAGACGGCTTGATCGTTTCATGTAACTTTTATTGTTACATATAGAGCCGCTGTCAAGGGGCTTATCTTTCCGACCATTGCTGGCATAGAGTGAAGGCCTGATCGCGGGAGGATCCCCCTATGCGCCTCATAGCTTCATTGATCATCTTGTGGGTTGGTCTCGTCGGTCCCGCCCTGGCGCAGGATGCGGCGAGCCAGGCGGTAATCGACCGCATGAAGGCAGGCAAGCTGATGGCAATCGGCGACGTGGCCGCGCTGATGATGGGCTCCGAGCGCTGGTGCTACCGGCTGCAGGAGGGGAACTGCGCCTGGTCCGACATTTATCTTGAGGTGACCGAGACCGGTGCCACCTACGAGATCTCCAATCCCTGGAGCGAGGAGGTCGATATCTCCTTTGTCGACCGCGGCGTGTTCAGGCAGGATCGCTATATCTGCGAGACAGGAAATGACTGGGTGCCCACCGTCCGCGGCTATGAGAGAGCCGATGGAACCGCGATTGAGGGGCGCGCCCTGGCGGCGCTGAAGGAAGAAATCGAGGGCATCGTCACGGTCGGGGACGACGATGACTGCTTTGACTATCTCTACCAGCATCAGGACAAGGCCGCAGAGACGGTGACCCTGTTGCAGCGGCACTATATCGACGGAGAAACCGACCCAGCCGATGACGCGCTGGTGACGATCTACTTCAACGCCGAAGCCGCCGGGGACCTGGGCTGGTATTGGTAATGTCCCCCTCCCCTGGGGAGAGGGAGACAGCTGGCTCTAGAGTGCGCCGTTCTTGAGACTGTCGGCAAGCGGAGCGGGGCGTGTGACCGGGGTCTTGATATCGACAGTGCGGCCATCGCGGGCGGCGGCCTCGAAGGCCTCCATCACTTCCAGGACATGCAGGGCCAGATCGCCATTGGCCCGGTGCGGCCGGTCCTCGAGAATGGCAGCGGCCATGTCGGCAACGCCGAGGGAGCGGTAATTGCCCTCAGCATAGGGCGCCTCGATCTTGACCTCGTTCCAGTTCTCATCGCGGCCGCGCTTGCGCAGCTCCACCGCGCCCCCGAAATGATTGGGGTCGGGCACGAGCAGGGTCTGTTCGGTGCCATAGAGTTCGAGCGGAACGTGCTTATGGGCGGCAACGTCGAAACTCATGGCGATCTGCACGATGGCGCCATTGGCAAAGCCCAGCGCGCCGGTGACATGGGTGTCGACATGCACCGGCATGGTCTGGCCCTTTTTGGGCTCGGAGGTAATGGTGCGCTCGGTCCGCAAACGCGAGGACATGGCCGAAACTTTTGCGACCGGCCCAAGCAGATTGACCAGATCGGTGATGTAATAGGGGCCCATATCGAACATGGGGCCGCCGCCGAGGTCGTAATAGAAGGCCGGGTCGGGATGCCAGCTTTCGTGTCCGGGGCATTGCATAAAGGCGGTGCCACCGATCAACTGACCCAGCAGACCGCTATCGACCACGGCGCGCGCCTGCTGATGGGCGCCGCCCAGGAAGGTATCGGGAGCCGACCCTATGCGAAGGCCGGCGGCCCTCGCCGCATCGAGCAGTTTCTGGCCCTCGGCAAAAGAGATGCCGAGCGGCTTTTCGGAATAGACATGCTTGCCGGCGGCCAGGCATTTGAGCCCCACATCGACATGGGCCCGCGGAATGGTCAGGTTGACCACCAGATCGATGCCGGGATCGGCGAGCATGTCGTCGACACTCATGGCCTTGAGGCCGAACTCGTCGGCGCGGGCCTGGGCCGCTTCAGGCCGCATGTCCGACAGCGCCTTGACGTCGAGCACGCCGAAGCCCGGCAAACCGTCCTTGCCCAGAATGGCCTTCAAATAGGCCGAAGAAATATTGCCGGTACCGATAAAGCCGATACCGAGACGCTTGGCGCTCATCTGCGCACTCCTCCAAAGCACGGCACCGCTTCCAAGTAACGCTGCACTTGCTTCCCTTAGTTGATTGCCGGCGTTTCGCAGCCGCAAAAGCGCACCGCGGAAACAGTCCCGATGTACGTGCATCAACCTAGACCGGACCGGGCCGTGTCGTGAAGTGGGGGGCAGGGAAATTGTGAGATATTTCTTCCGCGCTGGGCCACGGGCAAGCCTACCCCACCAGCACGGCGCGGTCGCAGCGCACGCCATAGACGCGCACATCGGCTTCACCGAGGTCCAGACCCAGGGCGGAAAGGGTGGCGTTGATCGTGCTATCGAGCAGGGGCGCCATTGGCGCGAGCAAATTGCGGACGGCGAGGTCGATCAAATGCGGCGGCGACAGGCCCAGCCCAAGCGTGTTGACGGTCAGATGGAGGCGGTCGAGCAGCGAGCCGGTCAATGAGGCGACCAGCGTTTCGGTACTGGCGGTCCTGGCGGTTCCGGCGGCGATATCGGCCGAGGAAAAGTCGAGCAGGATGGGACTAGTCTGGGCCAGTTCGACCGAGGCGGCGCCTGTGACGCGCAGCAGCAGAATGTCGATCAGCCGCACGGGCGCCGCCGAAGGGGGTACGGCGAAATCGCCCAGGCTGGCATCGCTCATTTCGCCAATGCTGAGGCGCAATGCGCCGGGACGAACGGCAATGGTGGCGCTGCCGTGTGACGCACCCATGGTGGGACAGGTCGCCGCTTCCGCGCGCGCCTCGGCGGGTGCCAGATCAAGCCAAAGCGGCAGAACGACGCCGGCATTGCCCAGGGCCGGCCCGCCCAGCAGTTCGGCCCTGAGCCGCAGACGGGTCTGGGCGGTGCGGACAATGGTGCCCAGAGGTCCGAGGGCAAACCAGCTGCCGCCCTGGGGCGGCTCGCCAATAGCCAGATCGAGTTGCAGCGATATCAGCCCCGGCACTCCGGCGCCCAGATTGAGCGAGACCTGATGATTGCCATCGCTGAGCACCGCGGCTGCCGAGAGCAGTTCGAGCGCGGACAGGGACAGGTCAGCCGTCCCGGCACTGCCAATATCAAGCCCGCCCAGCCTGCCCAGATCGAACAGTTTGCTCAGATCGACATCGGCGCCATTGCCGGCGGTGGACAGGGCCAGCAGTGCCGCCTGGGCCGCGCCAGTTGTGAGGCCAGCCAGGGCGGCGGCGAGATCCCCCGCCCCGGCCCGAGCGGTCAGAAGATTTTCATAGCTGCCGGCTGTTACCCCCAATCGCAGGGCCAGTGCATCGAGGAACTGCAGCGCATCGACCCGCGCCGCAGCGAGCGCGGTGTAATCAAGAACGGACAGAGACATCGTCGTCCCCAGCAATTGCGAGAGGATGGCATTGGCAAGGCCGTCATTGAGGCGGGCGAGGCGCGATCCGACCGAGAAGGACACTTCGGGGGTGACCGCTGCAATGCCGGATGCCTGCAGGGTGGGCACGGCGGCAAAGCTGGCGGCGAAGTAGAGCTTTCCGGGGCGGTTCAAGGTCACCGACACGGCATTGTGGGGCATTGCTCCGGGCGTGAACCGGTCGGCAATCTGTGGCCGGGTAGGGTCGTAGTGGCCTGGGACGACAGTGAGCCCATCCGTGCCGGCCGGGGCAAGGAGCTGCGCCCCTGCCAGCACGGATTGGGCGATCTCGGCGGCCCTTGAGGGATCCCGCGCCGCCGAGATGGCCGCCAGATCGACCCCGGCCTGCAGGACGCGGCGCTCATGGTAGAGCGAGGCCGCGTCCACCGCCACGGCCGACACCATGGCGGAAACAGCGAAACCAAAGGCGAAGAGCACAGCGATATTGCCGCGCTCATCACGGCGGAATTTGGGCCCGGTCACAGGCCACCTCGTCTGATGGTGGCGCCGTAAGCGATGGTCTTGCCGGGCAAAGGCAGGGGTGGATAGAGATTCCAGATCGGCAGATCGGTCGCGTCATAGCTGAGGCGGACGACATATTGGCTTGGATCGACGACGCTGTCGCCAATGGTGTGGCTCAGCCGGGCCGGATCGATCAGCGCATAGGCCTGGGCATTCCGTGCGATATAGGCTTCAACGAGGCTATTGCGCTCGGCCTCGGTGAGACCGGCAATGGCGATCCGGGCAGCATCTGCGGCCATTTGCTGGAGGGAATGGGCGGCGCCGAAATAGATGCCATAGGCGAGCATGCCAGTCAGGAGCAGCAGGAACACGGGCGTCAGTACTGCAAATTCAATGGCGGCCGTGCCGCAATGGTCGGTCCATAAGGGCCCATGTGGCCTTCGCATTCGAGCCTCCCGGGCGAATGATCTGGTCTGCCCGCAGGATGGCGCGGCACCGGCGTGAGAGTGGTAAAACGCGGCATTGGTAGAATTGCGGGGCGCACATGCCACAGATGCAGGAGGCTTTTCTCGAGCCGTTGAACCCGTTAGGAGGAAACGAAGCCTTGGAATTCCGGCTGGAAAGACCGATTTGAGCGCCCGCAATTACCTGTTTGCCCTGAATGCCGATGATGTTGCGTTGACGCGCTTTTTGGCTCTGGCCGCGTCGGCGACGGGGTTTTTGAAGGGGGCGCCGGGCGGCCCCCTGCCCGGTTGGCACCAGATCGGCCAGGACAATCGGGGGTTCCTGGAGGGTCTTTATGAACGGCTGGCGGTGAGCTATCCGGATGCCGGGCAGCCGTTTTACGCGGTGCGGCTGTGGACCAATCTGATGTGGCAGCCGGCCTATCTTTCGGTCATCGCCGTGCATCTGCATGGTGCCCTGCCTGCGGTCACGACATTGGCCCAGTCACGACAAAACCTGGATGTCGATGGCTATCGCCTCGCCGCCGGGCCACAAGTTGAAGGCGACACCGAAGAGTTGATCGCCAGGGCCGGGCGCGATCTGCGCGCCATGGGCGATATGGTATTGGCCGAAATCAATGACCTGACCAAACTCAAGCGTCTGACGGCGCAGCGGTTGCTGGCCGACCGGATATTGGGACTGATGGTGCGCCTCAGACATTTCCGACCCGAGATCAGCCTCGAAGGGCAATACCGCTATTGCGAACTATGGCTGTCGGCGATGGGGCTGGAGGGGCAAGGTGGCCTCGAAACGCTCAACCTGCCTGATGGGCAGCAGGTCGCGATCATGGCCCGGAAGGGCTGTTGCCTCGACTATCTGGCCTTTCCCGAGCGCTACTGCGCCTCCTGCCCCAAGCTCGATGATGATGTGCGCCGCGCGCGCGAGCGCACCAATATCATGGCCGAACGCGAGGTTCAGGCTCAGTCGAATTCCTCGTCGGCATAAACGCCCCAGAGTTCGGCCTGCTGCACCCAGCCGCTATAGGCCTGGCGTTCGCCAGGCTGGCCGGCTGACACATTGCACCAGGCCCCGTCGCATTCGCTGATCAAGACCCGGACACCGGGCGCCAGGCGCGCGCGCAAGGCCGCGTCCTCGGACTTGCCCGCACGCATCTGCACTTCGCCATTGGCCATGATCGGGGTGGCGTAGCCGGCGCGATTGCCCGAGAGCAGGCTTTGATGCACCCAGCCCTCGTCGCCCTCGACATCGCGGATTTTGCGCCAGGTATCGAATTCCTGGATGATCTCGACCGGCACACCAGAAACCGTGTAGTTCCAGGCGATTTCGTAGCGGGTCCCGGGACCGACGCGCACATTGATGGGGTGGGACCGTGTCGTAACAAAGCGCGGCAGCGGCAGGCCGCTGGGATTGTCCTGCGCCTGGGTGGCAGGCACGGCGAGCGCACCGGCGCACAGGGCCAGAAAAAGTGCGAGGAAGGTGCGGGCGAGGCCCGGCACGGCTGGCAAGAACAACATCACTTTGCAGACGGGTTGGATTTGCCCTATCACTAGCTGCATATCCTTAATGGTCGCTGAAGGCGACGTATGCACCGGTGGCAAGCCGGCTCTTTTCTGGAACGCATGAGCGCGAGCAAACCCAAGATACTGGTGACCAGACGGCTGCCTGCGAGCATTGAAGCCCGCATGGCAACCCTGTTTGAGACCGATGTCAATGACGCCGACCTGGCGCTGAGCGGCGCGGACATCCTGTCCGGGCTGGAGGGCAAGGATGTGCTTGTCTCCACCATCACCGACCGGATCGATGCCGCGCTGATCAGCCAGCTACCGCAAAGCGTGCGGCTGATCGCGCAGTTCGGCAACGGGGTGGACAATATCGATCTTGACGCTGCCTGGGCGGCGGGGCTGACCGTGACCAATACGCCATCGGTGCTGACCGAAGACACGGCGGACATGGCCATGGCCCTGATGCTGGCGCTGCCGCGGCGGCTGGTCGAGGGCACGCAGATGCTGCTGCGCGACCGCGCCTGGGCGGGCTGGTCGCCCACCTCGATGCTCGGCCACCGGCTGCGCGGCAAGGCGCTGGGCATTGTCGGCATGGGCCGCATCGGGACGGCGGTGGCGCAGCGGGCGCGCGCGTTCGGGCTCAACATCCATTATTATTCGCGCAATCGGCGCCCTCCCGCCATCGAGCACCCGCTCGAGGCTCGTTACTGGGACGATCTGGACGCGATGCTGGCGCAGGTGGACATCGTTTCCCTGCACACGCCCCTAACCCGGGACACGCACCATATTCTCTCCGCCTCCAGGCTGGCGGCGATGAGGCCCGGGGCCTATGTGGTCAATGTGAGCCGTCCTGAACTGCTGGACGAGACGGCGCTGATCGAGCAGTTGCAAAGTGGACACCTGGCAGGGGCGGCGCTCGATGTGTTCGAGAACCGTCCCGGGATCAATCCGCGGCTACTGGCCCTGGCCGAGGCGAACAAGGTGGTGCTGACCGCCCATATGGCCTCGGCCACGGTGGAGGCACGGGTCGAGATGGGTGAGGCGGTGATCGTCAATATCCGCGCTTTCATGGATGGTCATCAGCCACCGCACCGGCTTTTGCCGGATGGACCGTTGCCGCGTGCCGCGCGGGGCTGACTGTTGCAGCATTTCCGCAATCGGGCCGCCATCTGACACCCGGGCAATCGATGCGCTTGCGCGACAGCGGCAGGCCCCATAATCGTCAGCCTGTCGGGGCCCGGGGGGCACGCCCGCGGCAGATGTTTTACGCGGTGTCAGGGAGTAGCCCGTGGCGTGGACGAAAATAGCGGCGTTGCTGATGGTCAGTCTGTTGCTGACGCCCGCCGCGACACTGGCCCAGAGCGGCGCCAGGCTGCCCTTTTCCCATGAGAGCGGACAATTGGTTCTCGAAACGCTGGGACAGCGACTGGTGCTGCCACCGCCCGACTGGGTGGATGCCACGGCTCTCGACACCATTGCGGAGCAGGTCTCGACCCGGTTTCTCGAGGATGCCGGACAGGCGCAGCTGACGATCTACAAGCGGGGCGAAGGGGAGGCGTTCTGGTCGACCCTTTATGGCGCGCGGCTCAATACACGGACCGACATTGACCTGGCCCAGTTCCGCTCGCTGGTGGTCAATGTCTATGCCCAGTCCTGCGATCCGGACACGGTGGCGCTGTTTCAGCTTGAGCCGGACGAGGACGATTATGTGCCGCCGCTGGGCTATGTCTGCGGCGCTTATCTCGATGCCTTTTCGGACTTTGCCGGCCAGGGCGAGGTCATGGTGATGGGCTTTTACGAGACCGAAGCCGGGCTGGGCATGGTGTACCAGGAATGGCGCGGCGGAGCCTTTGACGCCAGCACGCCGGAGAACTGGCCGGTGGCGGCCGAGACCGTGGAAGCGCGCATGGCCCAGTTCAAGTCGGACGTGTCGCTGACGCTTGTGGATTGACGGCGCCCGCGCGAGAGCCTAAGCCGCTTGCCCATGAAAAAAGACCATAAGCCCGCTGGCCCGAGCCAGCGCATGCTGCGCGTCGGGGAACTGGTGCGCCATGCCCTGGCGGCGCTGTTTGCCCGAGGCGAAATCGAGGACGAGGCCCTTTCGGGTGCGGTGGTGACCGTGCCCGAAGTGCGCATGACGCCGGACCTCAAGATCGCCAATGCCTATGTGATGCCGCTGGGCGGCACGCATGCCGAGGAAATCGTGGCGGCGCTGAACCGGCACCGCAAATTTATCCGCGGCCGGGTGGCCCCGTTGATCGACCTCAAATTCGCCCCGGAAATCCGCTTCTTTGTGGATGACACCTTCGAAGAAGCTGGCCGGATCGATGCGCTGCTGCGCTCGGACCGGGTCAAGCGCGATCTCGAAGACGACAGCGACGACAGCCAAGAAGACTGAGTTTGAACCAGCCAAAATCGAAAAAGCGCGCCATTTCCGGATGGGTCGTGCTCAACAAGCCATATGACTTCACCTCCACCCAGGCGGTGGGCAAGGTGCGCTGGCTGCTGAACGCCGCCAAGGCGGGCCATGCCGGGACGCTCGACCCGCTGGCCACCGGCATATTGCCCATTGCGCTGGGCGAGGCCACCAAGGCGGTGCCGCAGGTGCAGGACGGCATCAAGGTTTATCGATTCACCATTGGCTGGGGCAAAGCCACCACCACTGATGACACCGAGGGCGAGGTGGTTGCCACCTCCGATGTGCGGCCCGAACAGGGCGCGCTTGAGGCCGTGCTGCCGCGCTTTACCGGGACCATCATGCAGCGGCCACCGGCCTTTTCGGCCATCAAGGTAGATGGCGAGCGCGCCTATGATTTGGCGCGGGCCGGCGAGACGGTGGAACTGGCAGAACGCCCCATCGATGTCGACGCGATCGAACTGGTGTCGCACAGCCCCGAGGAAAGCGTTCTTGAGGTCACCTGTGGCAAGGGTACCTATGTGCGGGCGCTGGCGCGCGACATTGCCGAGGCGCTGGGCACGGTGGGCCATGTGACCAGGCTGCACCGCGCCGCGGTTGGTCCGTTTACCGATGACGACGCGGTGAGCATCGAAGAACTCGAAGCCGCCGAGGCCGGGGAGGCGCGCGATGGGTTGCTGCTGCCGGTTTCAGCCGGCCTTGAGGACATCGAGGAAATCCGGCTCGATGCCGGGCAGGCCAAGGCGGTGAGCCATGGCAATGCCGTGCTGCTGACCGGAGCCAATGCACCGGTGTCGGTGGACGAGTGCTGGGTGAGCTTCAAGGGCAAGGTGCTGGCGACCGGGCATGTGGAATTCGGCCAGTTCAAACCCGGCCGGGTGTTCAATCTTTAGGACGTAGCTGCCCCGCCATGGCGACGGTCAGCACAAGCAGTGGAATGAGCATGGCGAAGGCCATGCGCACGCCAAAGCCCTCTGCGACACTGCCAATGAGAACCGGCGCACCCAGATTGACCAATTGAAAGATCAGCGTCGTCGCCGCCACGTTCTGGCTGGCCGGACGGTCCCCCAGGCGCGCCGCCGCTGACAGCATCAGCGGGAACAGCACACAGATGCCTATCCCCACCGCCAGGAACCCGGCAAGGGCCGCATAGGCATTGGGAGCCAGAACAATGGCCAGCATGCCCAGCACGGCCAATGCCGAGAGGCTGCGCGCCACGCGCACCGGCCCGTAGCGGTCGATGAAGCGGTCGGCGACCAGCCGCCCGCCGGCCATGGACAAGAGCAGTGCCGGCAGGGCCAGCGACTCGATGAAGGGCGCGACATCGAAGGCATCGCGCAGATAGATGATCGACCAGGCCCGCGATGCTCCTTCGGTCAACCCGGCGCCCAGCCCGAAGGCCACCAGGCCCATGGTGGCCCAGGTCGGCCAGGCCAATTTTTTTACCGCGCCGCCGGTATGGGGGCGCGGCGGCATGTTGGGCATGGGCAGAACCACAAAGACAATCAGCCCGATCAGCACCGGCGCCAGCGCCCACAGATGCATGGCCGGGGCAACATGCAGGCCGCGCATTGTAGCACCAAGCAATGAGGTCAGCAGAAAGCCAATGCTCCAGGCGCCGTGACAGGTATTCATCACCCGCGCCGAGGTGGCCGCCTCGACCCGGTCGGCCTCGACATTCATGGCGATGTTGGTGAGCGAAAAGCCGACGCCATTGAGCGCGAGCAGCACGAACAGGGCAATCGGGTTGAGCAGCACGGTGGCGAGGGCAGCGGTGATGACCACGATTGGCAGTAGCCACAGGATCATGCGGCGCGGCCCGAAGCGTTCGACGATGGCGCTGGAGAACAGGAACATCGAGAGCGCGCCCAGCGGCTGGCCGATCAGGACCAGGCCGAGCTGGCCTTCGGTGAGGCCGATCAGCTCCTGCAGGTCCGGAATGCGCGTGTGGATGGCGCCGGCGGCCAGGGCGTGGGTGAAGAATAGCGCGATAATGCGCCAATGGGCGGAAAACATTATGCGTCAATAGTTTGGAATGGCGCCAAAGGAAAGGCTCAGGCGATCGGCCCTGGATCCATCAGGGCATGGATACGGTCGGCACCCATGCGGGCAAGCTTGAGCATCAGCGCCTTGCGGCGGGCGGGGGCGAGCGGGGTGTCGGGGCTGTCGCGCAGGATGGCGCCGTCATGGCCATCGGCAACGATCAGACCTTCCGTTTCGGGAAATATCTCGCCGTCCAATTCGGGCGGCTTGGCGAAGAAGAAGCGATCGGAGAATTCGCGATATTCGGGCCATTTGCGGTCGACCTGAAAATCGATCAAGCTCGACTTGATCTCGATGATCCAGATTTCACCCTTGGGTCCGACCGCCAATACATCGGCGCGGCGGCCATTGGCCAATGGCACTTCAGCGTAGCAGGCCATGTCATGCCGCTCGCGCAACATGCGCATGACCCCGCGCTGAACGCGCAGCGCGGTGGCCGATTGGCGAAGGTCAACGATTGGCGGCAGATCAGCCATTGGGTCCGAGCGGTTCGGGCGGCATGTGCATGGGAGTTTCCACCTTTTTGGTGCCCAGTGCAAAGCTGGAGGCCCAGAGCCCGGCCAGCAGGAGCGGCAGGCAGACCAGATAGGAAGAACGAATATTGATCCACTCGGCCACGAACCCAAGCAGCGGCGGGGCGAGGAAGAACACCACGACGCTGACCTGCCCGATGGCCGCGACATTGACGGCGGCCGGCCGATCGGTGCGCTGCGCCGCAGCCGAGACGGCCAGGGGATAGACTGCAGAACAGCCCGCCCCCATCAGCGCGAAACCGGCCAGAGCCAGTTCGGGGCCCGGTGCAATGCCGACCAGGAGGGCGCCCAGGCTGGCGGAGCCGAGCATGATCATGGCCACATTGCGTGGCCCGAACCGGGCAACGAAGGGATCGGCGGTCAGCCGCAGCAGGGCCATGAAGAAGGCGAACAGGGTCAGGCTCATGCCGCCGATTATCGGCTCGACGGCAAAGACGTCGCGCATATAGATGGCCGACCAGTCAATGCCGGCCCCTTCCACCAGAAAGGCGGCAAAGCCGATGAGGCAGAGCGGCAGCAGACCCAGATTGGGAAAGGCAAAGCGGTGCCCGGCCGCTTCTGTCTGGCTGCGGGCGGTCCGGGGCGTATTGGTCGCGCCATAGATCAGATAGCCGCCGACCAGCAGGATAATGGTGGCGACGAGCGCCAGATGCAGCCCGGCGGACAGGCCGGACTGGCGGATCATGGCACCGAACAGGGCGGTGAAGAAGAAGCCGACGCTCCAGAAGCCGTGCGCGCGGTTCATGTAGCGCTTGCCAGTCAGCGTCTCGAGCCGGTCGATTTCGACATTGAGATTGATCTCAAGCGCCCCGGCCAGCAAGCCGACCACGAGCAGAACGGCGAAGACGGCGGGGGCCGCCGGCAGCCAGGGAATGAGGGCGAACAGAATGGCCGGGCCCAGCGTCGAGATGAAGGCGGTGGTGCGGAAGCCCAGCTTCTCGACCAGCGGCGCGCCGGCGGTCAACGAGATCAGCGAACCGATGGCCATGCCGATCATGGTCAGGCCCAACTGCCCCTCGCTGACACCGAGATGGTTCTGCAGTTCGGGCAGGCGGGACATGAGCGCGCCGGTGGCGACGGCGAAGAAGAAAAAGCAGGCGTAGATGCGGTGCTGGGGCGCGATAATCACGGTGTCACCGCTTTGATGATTGGGCGCGGGGCCAGCACATGGGCCGTAGCGAGGCCCAGCAGCACCAGCGGGAAGCCGACGCCAAAGGTCCACTGAATGCCGAAATGTTCGGCGACGAAACCCAATAGCGGCGGGCCGAGCAGGAAGGCGGTGAAAGAGAACTGGGCTAGAGCGGCGACATTGATGGCGGCGGGCCGGTCAGTTTGCTGCGCTGCAGCAGACATGGCGAGCGGGAACAGGGCGCTTGAGCCGAAGCCGATCATGGCAAAGCCGCAATAGGCGAGGATTGCCGAGGGCGCGAAAAAGGCCAGAAGCACACCGCCGCCCAGAATGGTCAGCAGTACGCGGGCTACGGTGACCGGCCCGAAGCGATCGACAAAGCCATCGGCAAAGAAGCGGGCAAAGGCCTGCGAGCCGGCCACCACGGCAACGGCGATACCGGCCCAGAAGGGCGTGGCATCAAAGATATTGCGCATATAGATGGCCGACCAGTCGATGCCGGCGCCTTCCATGAGCATGGCCGAAAGGCAGACCGCGACGAGCGCCATGATGGTGGCGGTGGGCCGGGCGAGGCGCGGGGTTTCATCGGTGCTGGAACCGGCGCGATGCGCGGCGGGTTCGAACTGGCCCAGCACGATGAGCGTGGCAACCGACACCACCGGGATCATGATCATCAGATGCCATTGCGGCGCCAGGCCGGTGCGGGCGATGAATGAGCCGACAATGCCGGCCGAAAAGAAGCCCAGGCTCCAAAAGGCATGGGCGCGGCTCATGATGCGGCGGCCGATGGCGTGCTCGACCCGGTCGGCCTCGATATTGATGATGATTTCAATGCAGCCAATGGTCAGCCCCACTGGCAGCAGTAACAGGAAAAAGACCAGTGGCGTGCTGGCCCAGACGGCAGCGGCAAAGAACACCGAGAGCAATGGAATGGCGCCAAGCAGGATGCGCCGGTAGCCGAAAGCCTCGATGAACCGGCCGGCAAAGGTCAGCGAAATCAGTGTGCCGACGGCCGAGCCGATCAGTGCCAGGCCAAGCTGGCCTTCGCCCACGTCCATGGCCTCCTGAATTTCAGGCAGGCGCGGAAACATGGAGCCCATGCAGAACGAATAAATGAAGAAGGCCCCGAAGACCTTGATCTGGGGCGGCAAAGCAAGGCCGAATCGCATTTTGGAGAGCTGCTCGAGAAAGGAAATCGCCGGCACGCTAGGCGATTTCCCCCAGACTGAGAATAGGCCCCCAAGGGCCGCAGAACGCTTTATTGCAACGATTGCATTCCGGTCACACCGCTTCTGGCGCGAAATGATCGTCACGCAGCACGTTGATGCCGTTGGTCAGGCTTCGGACGATCTCGAGGCGCCGGAACTGTCCCGTGCTCGGGCTGTCGTTGCGGCGCTGGTCCACTCCGGTACGGCCGCGACGGTCGGGGCCAAAATAGTTCGGCGTTTCGTGATAGACCAGATTTTGTCCGACCTGGCGCGCCATGCGCTCAAGCACCCGCTTGCGGGTAAACGGCATGGTGATGATATCGTCAAAGCCCATATTGAGGCAGCCGGTGATCGCTTCGACCGATGGACTTTCAGCGAAATAGATCAGCGGGGAGAAGCGTAGCCGGCGGGCGGAGCTGAAACGCACCGCCTCGGCCACGCTGCGCAGGCTTTCGAGGTTTTCGGTGGCGGCAAACAGGAAAAAGCAGACCGGGGTCGCCCGGGTCTGCTGCTCGGCCTGAGCCATGGTCGAGAATGGGCTGACCCCGGCAAAGCCCAGGCCCCGGGCGAGGTCGAGCAAAGCCGTTCCGGGCCCGTTTTCCGGCCCCACGACATAGGCGTATGCGCGCATGGCATCGCTTTCAAATATTTCCTGCGTCCGGCGCGAATATTAGGTCGCAGCTTCTAACATACCGCTAATGCGCGATATTTTATCAATCATTCAGCAGCAACGCGCTCACCGCGGAACAGCGGCGCGTGTTCGCGCATCAGGGTCGCGATGCGATCGGTGACGGTGCGTACGGCCGGAGTGTGGCGCTCCTCATGGTGGCAAACCAGCCATTGCTCGGTCTCGAGTTCGGCTATGGTTCCGGCCATGCGGGCAATGCGCGGGTCGGCATCACCGACAAAGCAGGGAAAGACCGACATGCCGGCACCGGCCGCCACCAGCTCCAGTACGCTCATGGCGTCATTGCCGCGCGTGGCGATGCGGTCGCCGTGGCGGGCATGAAGCCAGCGGGCCGAATGGGTCTGGCTGCTTTCTCCCGCGACGCCGACGAAATAGCCGGCGGCTACGCCGCTGATCAGTTCGGGCCGCGCATAAAGCCCATAGGCCACCTTGCCGATGAGGCGACCGGCCAACCATTGCTCCGTGGGGCGGGCATTGCGAATGCCAATATCGGCATGGCGGCGCCCGATATCGACCTTGTGGCTGGCGGTGACCAGCTCGATGCCGAAGCGGTCGGACGCGGTCCAGATGTCTGCGATGTGGCGGGCGATGAAGGCGGAGGTCCAGGGACCGGCCGAGACGCGCACGACGCGCTCGCCAATGGTCCCGTCCTTCCAGCGCCGGAGCGAGAGCATTGCCGCCTCGACCTCTTCGGCCCGCAACAGCAGTTCTTCGCCGGCCGGGGTCAGCGCATAGCCGGTCTGGCTGCGCACGAACAGGGCCTCCCCGATCTGATACTCAAGGGCGGTGACGCGGCGGCCCAGCGTGGCAGCCGAGAGGCCGGTGGTCTTGGTGGCAGCGTTGAGACCACCCAGGCGGGCGACGTCGAGAAACAGCCGCAAATCGTCCCAGGAGAAATCCATTTTTCATTCCTGCAAAGGCTATTGCGACCTCGGGTGTAGCGCAACCATAGGCCTTTGCTCAATATCTGTCCCGTCCGGACGTTAGACGATCCGGAGATATCTTTTTGCAGCGACATAAATGAAACGCCGTCCGGGCGATCCGGCGTGCTTTGGCTGCATGGTCCGAAAGGGGACAGATGATGTTCAGACCGATTTCGCGCCGGCTTCATGCCTGGCACATGCGCAATGTCACCCGCCGCAAACTGCTCCTGCTGGATGATCGGCTACTGGCCGACCTGGGCACGGAGCGCGAGCAGATCGACGCATTTGTGGCCGGGATCGATATCGAGGGGGATCGCAAATGACCATTTTGCGCAGACTTGGACGGACGGGCCGCATGGCCGGCGCCATTGGGATGGGATGCTGGGCCATTGGCGGGCACTTCACGCTTGACGGTCGCAATGATGGCTGGGGCGATGTTGACGATGCCCAGTCGATCCGGGCGCTGCAGATCGCGCTCGAGCTGGGCGCCAATTTGTTCGACAGCGCCGATGCCTATGGCACTGGCCACAGCGAACGGGTGCTGGGTGCGGCGCTCAAGGGGCGGCGGGACGAGGCGATCATCGCCACCAAGTTCGGCTTTACCTATGACGAGGCCAAGCGCGCGCTGATCTCGATCGATGTTAGCCCCGGCTATATCGAATGGGCCAATGCCCGCTCGCTCAAGCGCCTGGGGGTGGAGACGATCGATCTCTATCAGATCCATCCCGGTGATTTGATCGACGGCCAAGCCGATGCCGCCGCCGAAGCGCTGGAAAAGCTGGCTGAGGCAGGACGGATCAAAGCCTGGGGCTGGAGCACGGACAATGCGCAGGCAGCGCGGCGCCTGCTGGATTATCCGCATTTCGCGGCAGTGCAGCAGGAGCTCAATGTGCTGCATGACGGGCCGGAGATGCTGACGCTGTGCGCCGAAGCGGGGCTGGCCAGCCTCAACCGCTCGCCGCTGGCCATGGGGCTGTTGTCGGGCAAGTTCACCACCGCAAGCCGCCTGCCGGGCAGCGATGTGCGGGGAGCAGGTCATCCCTGGGTCAAGCATTTCAAGGATGGGATGCCGACGCCGGAGGTGCTGGCCCGTCTCGAAGCCCTGCGTGATCTGTTGACCACCGGCGGACGCACACCGGCCCAAGGTGCGCTGGGATGGATCCTGGCGCGCTCGCCGCACACCTTCCCCATTCCCGGTTTCAAAACCGAGGCGCAGGTGCGCGACAATCTGGGCGCGCTGGAGAAGGGTCCGCTGCCCGCCGCGGTGATGGCGGAGATCGATGCCGTGCTGCGCGCGGACACGAGGGTTGAGCGCTGAGCGGAACAACAAAAAAGGGCCGCCCCTGGGGCGGCCCTTCTTGTCCGGAAAGACCGGTGACGACGTTATCGCTGCGCGATGCAGACAGAAGTGACGCCCTTGTTCTGGAAACCCAGAGCGGCGGCGGCCCCCTTGGAGAGATCGATGATGCGCTTGCCAACGAACGGCCCGCGATCGTTGATGGTGACTTCCACCGACCTGCCGGTGGACTGGTCGGTCACTTCCACCTTGGTGCCGAAAGGAAGTGTGCGGTGTGCCGCGGTCATGGCGTTCTGATTGAAGACTTCGCCGGAGGCAGAGGTCTTGCCATGAAATCCGGGGCCGTACCAGGAAGCGCCGCCACACTGGGCATAGGCTGCAGAGGAGGAGAAGATGAGGAGGGCTGCGGCCGATGCGGCGGCGATGGCGGTTTTCTTAGTCAATGGTCTTGAAGCTCACTGAAGTTTGCGATGGCGCTTCAATAAAGGCCGGTGCGGACCAAATCTGGGCCGGATCGGCCGCCTGCGACGTCCCGCCCCGGTTTGTGGCCGCTCTGCCGCAGGTTTCCAAAACCTTGCTGCGCCGAACGCGGCGCAAGATTGCCTAAACCTTAGAATCTGAATCCACAGATTTGCTCACGATCCGTCATCCACTGGCCCAAACTGGCGCTTAGGAGGAACCGATTTGCCCGGTGTGACCATGAGGCAACGGTTCCGACAAACCCGCCAAAAAGGCGCGATTTGGGGATGGTAAGGGCAGGCACTGGGGTCCAGAGGGCCCTCGCCCTAGCCGGAATGGGGCATCAATGTGACGAGGAGCGGGGCTTTGCGGCGAAGAAAAAGGCGATGGCCGGAAGCCATCGCCCAGTTGGTCAGGGAGAGAAACGAAGAACGTGGTGGGATCAGCCCTGGGGCTGGGGCACGATGCGCAGATAGGGTTTGACTTCCTTCCAGCCGCCGGGGAATTTTTCGCGGGCCGCTTCATTGGTGACGGCCGGGACGATGATGACATCTTCGCCATTGGTCCAGTTCACCGGGGTGGCGACCTGATGCTTGGCGGTCAGTTGCAGGCTGTCGATGACGCGCAGGATCTCATTGAAATTGCGGCCGGTGGAGGCCGGGTACTCGATCTTGAGCTTGACCTTCTTGTCCGGCCCGATGACGAAGAGCGAGCGCACAGTCAGCGTGTTGTCGGCATTGGGATGGATCATGTCGTATTTGCGCGCGACCTCGCCCTCTGTATCGGCCAGGAGCGGGAAATTAAGGGCCGAGCCCTGCGTTTCCTCGATGTCCTTGGCCCAGCCGGCATGGTCTTCGATCTTGTCGACGCTCAGGCCGAGAACCTTGACGCCGCGCTTGGCAAATTCGTCCTTGAGCTTGGCAGTGTAACCCAGTTCGGTGGTGCAGACGGGCGTGTAGTTCTTGGGGTGGCTGAACAGCACCGCCCAGGAGCCTTCGATATAGTCGTGGAAGTGAATGGTGCCCTCGGTGGATTCGAGGGTAAAATCGGGCGCGGTATCGCCGATCAGAATTGCCATAGTCGTCTTCCTCTGCCCGCGATGTCGCAGGTCTGCTGTTAGTTCTGGTGAAAGAATATCGTGCTCAAGCCTCCCGATTGAAGCGGAGGCAAGCGGAATGGTTTTGCCTTGTTCGAACCCGATCAGGCAAGCCATTGCCGTGGCGATCTGTGAAGCGAAATGCGGCCGATCAGCCCAGCAGGGCGATGAGGCGGTTCGGCACGCCCGGATTTTGCAGCAGCAGGATCGCGCCAAAGGGAATGGCGGCGAACACGATAGCGGCAGAGGGCCCGGCCTTGAGCAGCCGCGCAATCAAATAGACCGACAGAGCGAAGGTGGCGTTGAGCAGAAGATTGGCCGCATTGTCGGCCATATAGCTTAGCATATCCGACATGAACCCCTCCCGGGCCATCGACTGCCCAAAAAGGCTGGCACATACAGATTGCGCGGTCGTGGTGGGTTTGCAGGGGCTTTAGTTCAAATTGTATCGGTCGCTATTGCACCAGGACCGAGCCTTCGACAGCCGGCTGCGGGGTGGGGGCGCCGTTTTCCCAGGTGACATCGAGACCGTTGAGCGGCACGACCGAGAGGCTCATCTTGCCCGAGCCCTGCTGAATCTGGCGGGCATGGGCGAGATAGATCAGCGCATTGTTGGCGGAGTCATAGATGCGGGTGACGCGCAGGGACTTCCAGATCAGCGAACGGCCCTGCTGGAAAATCTCCTCGCCGCCGCCACGGGTCGAGATGTCTCCCACAGTGACCGGGCCCACCGCCGAACAATCGAGCGCTGAATAGGACGGGTCCTCGAACCAGTTGCCCTGGCTCAGCCGGTCGATGAAGGAGCGATTGAAGAAGGACAGGTGACAAACCACGCCATCCACGTCGGGATCAGCCACCGCTTCGATCGAAATATCATTGCCGGTCCAGTCGACCCCAACACTGCCCACCTCATTGCGATTGCCGCAGGCGGCAAGGGAAATGGCCGCGACGGCGACGATGGCAAGGCGGGCGATGGGATGCATGGGAGTCCTCCGGCTGACCACGTCAAGATGGGGGACCACGATGCCCGGCGCAAGGTGACACTGCAAAAGCTAACGAGCCACCCGACCATCCATCACCTTTTCCAGCCAGCGGACCAGCAAGGAGAGCGATATGGTCATGGTCAAATAGAGGAAGGCGACGACATTGTAGGTTTCAAAGAACAGGAAGCTCGAAGAGGCCGAGAGCTTGCCCAATTGGGTGATGTCCTGAACGCCCAGCGCAGAGACAAGCGCCGAATCCTTGACCATGGAAACGAAGTCATTGCCCAGCGGGGGCAGGATGGTGCGCAGGGCCTGGGGGAAGATGATATGGCGGAAGCAATGCCAGCGGCCCAGACCCAGCGAGCGCGCGGCCTCGATCTGCCCCTTGCCGACCGCCTCGATGCCGGCACGGAAGATCTCGGCAATGAAGGCGGAGTAGCACACGGTCAGCGCGAAGATGGCACGCCAGACAAAATCGAAGCCGCGCACGGTGGCCGGTGCCAGAAGGCCCCAATCGATCAGCGGGGCAAAGAGCCAGTTGAAGCCGGCCACCATGGCGGGGGCGGCAACAAAGGCGATGTAGAACAGGAAGACGAGAATGGGGATGCCGCGAATGATCTCGACATAGAAGGTCGCGATCTCGCGCAGCACGCGGTTGCCTGAGGTGCGCGCCAGGGCAATCAGCAGGCCCAGAATGGTGGCCGCCACAAACGCCAGGATGGTGACCCAGAGCGTGGTGACCACGCCGCCCGAAAGGGTGCGGAAAATTGAGGCATAGGTATCGTCGGTGGTGATGGCCCAGAGACCCAACACGAAAAGCAGGCCAATGGCCAACAACCACCAGGGCAGTCGGGCAAAAATGGAGGGGCGGCGGGGCTGGTAGGTCATGAACGACGGTGTGTACCGGTTTGCGGCATTTTACCAAAACGAAAGATGGTCACCCCACCCGTCATTCCTTCTCACCTCAAAACTCTCCAATGGAGAATCTTGCCTTTCGGGACGGATCGAAGCCCAGCAAGGGACGGAGGCGACAGGCCGATACTGTGTATTCCTCCTCCCCTTCCCCGTTCCGGGGAGGGGGAGGATGGGGCTGCCGAGGCCTAGCCTTACTCTGCTGCGTATTCGAAGAACCAGTAATTGATGCGCTCGTCGAGCCAGCCTTCTTCACGCAGTTGGGCCAGCGCGGCGTTGACGGGTTCGACGAGATCGGAGCCTGGGGTGAGAATGAAGCCGAAGGGGTCGGACTTGATGGCGGCGCCGGCCTGCTTGAAGGCACCGGGATCGGCGCCGATATAGCCGGCGGAAGCAGCCTGGTCGGCGATCACGGCGTCCACATCGCCTGATTTGACAGCCTGCACGGCGGCGCCGAAGCTGTCGAAAGTCTTGACCCGTGGATTGGCCTCGTCGCCGTCGAGCACGTCATAAATGGCGGTGTAGAAGGAGGACGTGCCGGCCTGGGCGCCGAACAGCAGATCGGTGTTTTCAGCAAAACTTTCCGGCCCGGTGATGCGGTCTTCGTCAACGCGCACGAGGAAATATTGCTCGACCGTGATGAAGGGATCGGTGAAGTCGATCTGCTCTTCACGTTCCTCGGTAATGGTGATGCCGTCGGCACCGATGTCGAACTGGCCGTTGCGCACGCTTTCGATCATCACGTCCCAGGCGGTCAGATCCCATTCGACCTTTGCATTGAGACGCTTGGCGACCTCGTTGATCACGTCATATTCGAGCCCGATGCCCTCTCCGTCCGGGCCGGCGAAATTGAGCGGATAATACGCGTTTTCGGTGACCGCGTGGATGGTGCGGCCACCAAGGTCGGGCAGGTCCTGCGCGGCTGCCGGCAATGCGGCCAGCGCCAGGGCAGCGGTGAAAATAGCGAACCTGGTGTTCATCTGATTGAGGTCTCCCAAATAGGTTTACCGGGAGACTAAACCAAGCCCGTGCCGCTTGGGAATGGGCGTCTAGGCCTCGTCGTTGACGTCGGCGCCCGGACCGTTCTTTTTCAGGGATTCAATGGCGTTCTGCGCACTTGCCTTTGCGGTGTAGCGCTCGGTGCGGACCATGGTCTCGCCATTGGACGCCACGAAGTTCACATAGAACTGGTCGTCGCTCGACTTCTTGATCTCGAAACGATAGCCAGATCCTTCTTCGCCCTTGCTGACATCCACAGTGGACGCGCCCGGCGCATTAGTCTTGAGCGAGTCGATGGCACTCTTGGCGCTGGCCTTCTGCTTATAGTTCTCCGACCAGAAGATTTTCTCCGAATTGTAAGAGAAATCGAACTTGAACTGATCGTTGGCGGCAGCAGTGATGTTGAATTTGTGTGCCATGACGCGGGCCTCCCAAGGTTTGACGAGAGGAGACTAACGTAACGGCCAGAATTGAAAACCCATTACTGTTCGAGATTTATGCGATCGACATGACCAAGATCGCGATCCGGGTCGATGCGGTCGCGGACCATCTGCTTGAGCAGGCGGATATCAGGGAAGCCGCCATCGCGCTTGCGCTCCCAGATCAGTTCGCCATCGAGATGGATTTCGAAAATGCCGCCGGTGCCGGGAACAAGCGTGACCTGGCCCAGCTCGGTTGCAAAGGTCGAGAGCAGTTCCTGCGCCATCCAGCCCGAGCGCAGCAGCCAGTTGCATTGGGTGCAGTAGGCAATGCTGATCGCCGGGCCGCCACTCATTTGCCGCTCTTGCCGGCCTCGGCCGGATCGACCAGGGCGGACAAGATCTGATCGACCAGATCGAGATCCTGCCGCTTGCCGGCGGACTGCTGCTGCAGATCGACCAGGTAAGAGGTTGTGTAATAGAGCCGCCGCGCCAGCATGGTGGCAAGATGCAGGCTCATTTCCGGCTGCGACTCGAGAAAGGTCAGCGCGTCCGGAATCTCATAGGCCCGCACCTCGGACAGGGCCTTGACCGTGGCGGAATGCGGCATGTCGAGCAGGACGGCCATTTCCCCGAAAATCGAGCCGGGCTCATCAACAAGCGTGACCTGCGTGCGCTCACGAATGACCTCTACCTGGCCCTCGATGAGCACCAGCAGTTTTCCCAGCCGCTCGCCCTCGGGCAGCATGTTCTGGCCCGACTTGAACCGGACTTCATTGAGATCGCTGCAATAGTCGAGAATTTCGGCCATTGGCCCCCGCCTCCAATGTCTGCCGGAGCCCGCAGCCCGGTCTTTCACTCGGGGCGAATCTAAAGCATAGGCCGGACAAAGCAAAGCCGCCCGGACCGGGGTCCGGGCGGCTAAAGCTAGTCGATCGTTTGCGACTACTTGATCCAGACAACGGTGCGGGTCGAGCTGTCAACGAGGGCCGGGCGGCCATCGACATAGACGTAGCCGTAAAACTGGCTATCCGGCACCTGGTTGATGCTGACGCTATCGGGCAGGACATAGCCCACCACCACGTCACCTTCGGCGTTAATCGGGTCCACAGGATTATTGATGGCGAAGTCGGCAGCCGACTGGCTCACCACATAGCCCGGGGAATAGACCACCGTGCTGCTGGCCAGTTCAACGATCCAGACGCGGCCATTGGCATAGAAATAGCCATGGTTCTCGTCGCCTTCGATCGGGTAGATCGTCACGCCATTGGGCACCGTGACCCCGACATCGAGCGAACCCTGGATGGTTACGGGCTCGACGGGGTTGTTGCCGACATATTCGATGGTGGAGGTTGCAATACCGGCCTCGGCACCAATGACTGCACCAGCAAAACCGCCGATGACAGCACCAATGGGACCGCCGGCGAGAAAGCCGAGCGTTGCACCACCGGCAGCACCGCCGGTTGCGCCGATGGTGGCGCCAGCATTGGCGTCAACGGTGCCGCTGGTCTGGGCCATGGCAGGCAGCGACAGGGCAAGCGACATCACGGCCACAGAGGCCAGAAGGGTCTTTTTCATTTTGTCATTCCTTTTATGCGGCGGCCTGAAGACCGCTCTTGCAAGGGGAGCTCGCCAAAATTGACGGCTCTGTTCCGCCCCTTGCTCAACAAACGGAGGCGCCCGGTTTCCGTTCCGCCGTGGAAAGAATGTGATGAGAGGTGTGGCAGATCGGCTACAGCAGCTTCTCGATGGCCGGCGCGATGTCGGCCGGTTCGGTGGTGGGGGCAAAACGCTCAACAACCTTGCCGTCTCGGCCCAGCAGGAATTTGGTGAAGTTCCACTTTATCGCTTCGGTGCCCAGTACGCGGGGCGGCAGCCGTCAGCCACTGAAAGATTGGGTGAGCGTTTTCGCCGTTGACCTCGACGCGCTCGAACATGGGGAAGCTGACACCGAAATTGAGCGCGCAGAATTGGGCGATCTCTCCGCTGCTGCCAGGCTCCTGCGCGCCAAATTGGTTGCAGGGGAAGCCAAGAATGACAAGGCCTCGATCCTTGAACCGCTGATAGAGCCCTTCGAGCCCTTCATATTGCGGGGTCAAGCCGCACTGGCTGGCCACGTTGACGATCAACGCCACCTGCCCGGCAAATGCGGAGAGGTCTTGCGGCGTGCCGTCGAGGCGATTGGCGGAAAAATCGGCAAGGGATTTGGTCATGGGAAACGCTCTAAGATGGAAATTTTCCCAGAGCTATGGCGATCGGGCGATGCGCGCAAGGGCGGCTAGCCCTGGGCCGCGAGCCAGTCCGGATCGGGTTCGATAGGCGTAATGACATCGAGCAGGATACCATTGGGGTCGCCGGCGATGAAGTGACGCTGGCCGAACCCCTCGTCGCGCAGGGGCTGGACAATGGTAACGCCGGCCTGTTCGAACCGCGCCGCCTCGGCGGCGGCATCTTCCACCTCGAAGCTGAGGATCAGATGGGCGGTTGGCTGGCGGCCTGCGGGCGGGATCGTATCGTGATCGAAGGCAATCAGCGCCAATTCGTGCCCTTTGGTGAGCCACGCAATTGCACATACCAGTCGCTTTCAAAAACCGGCTCGAAGCGGAAATGGTCTTGATAGAAGCGGCTGCTTGCCGCGACGTCCCGCACATGCAGCAGCGGGTAGAGCGCGTTGAACATTGATCCTCTCCTTAGGCTCAAATTAACATTACAAACATACCGTGTGTTTGCAACATATATACAGGCTGTATGCAACATGGATGTCAGAAGACGTCAGGAGGATCGCCGGGCCGCCACACGACGCGCGCTGGTGTCGGCAGCGCGAGCCCTGTTTGCGGAAAAAGGCTATGCCGCGACCAGCACGCCGGAAATCGTGGCGGCAGCGGGGGTGACGCGTGGTGCGCTCTACCACCATTTCGCGGACAAGCAGGCGTTGTTTGCCGCCGTGGTGGAAGAAGAGCATGCCTTGCTGGCGCTCAGCGTGCACCAGGTTGCCGAGGGAGGCGACGACGAAACCGGCCCGGTCAAAGCGCTGGTGCGCAGCGGAGAAGGATTTTTGTCGGCCATGCAGGATGCGGGCCGGCGTCGCATATTGATCGTGGATGCGCCAGCAGTTCTTGGTCGCGCGGCGGTGGACGAAATCGACGCGCGCCATGGGCTGCGCACCCTGATCGAAGGGGTCAATAGCGCCATTGAGGCCGGGGCGATCCGCGACGTGCCAGCCCTGCCCCTGGCGCATCTGCTCAACGCCATGTTCGACCGCGCTGCACAAGCAGAAGGCAAGGAGGTCGACGCTTATCGCAAGGTGATGAAGGCCATCATTCGTGGGCTCAAGAGCAAATGAAAAGGCGGGGATTGCTCCCCGCCTAGCTCTCCCGGTCAGAAGACCAGGAAGAGGATGATGATCAACCAGATCGGCACACCGATCAGCCAAAGCAATAAACCGCCCAACATGGCATTTCTCCTTTCTGGCTCAGATCAGAAGCGACGGAACACGCTGGGGAAGTGCGTGTGCTTGTCACGGTGGTTGCCACCCTTCTGCGCGGCCCAGTAGGCACCGATAGCGGCGACCAGCGAGGATGCGGTGAAGAGGAAGGCGGCGAGGATAGTGGTGTTGCGGGCAACACGGGCAGCCTCAACGGCTTCCTGGCGGGCCGTCTCGACATTGGCGATTACCTGATCGACACGCGCCTGAGCTTCCTCCGGTGTCAGGCCGGAATTGGCCGTCACCACACTGACGAGATAATCGCGATCTTCCTGCGGCACCTCGCCATCGTTCAGGGCGGCCTGAGCAAAGATGCGACCGGCTTCATCGCGTGCGACACCTGGATCAGATGGCCTTTCGGAGCGGAACAGAGTGTCGATGAAATAGGCGTTGGGGTCTGCCATGTCACCAGCACCCTCGGCGACGTTGGACGCAGCGGTGGTGGCAGTGGCCGCTGCTGACCCGACGATGGCACCGGCCGTGCCCAGGCCGCTGACGGCGAGCATGGCGCCAACGATCATCGCACCACCCCAGACCAAGAGCCCATGGGCGCCATCGCGCATATCGCTCTCGTCTTCGGTGGCATCGTGATTGCGGCGGCGCATGCGGCCGGTCAGATAGCCACCGGCCATGAAGGAGGAAATCTGGACCCAGAGAAACCAGCTTGCTGCGGCAATGCCGATCAGGACTGGCGCTGCCCCTTCACGGGCATTGAAGTCGATGAAATTCAGGCCCAGGGCCGAGCCGAAGCTGATGAGAACGAGGGAAATGGCGGATGCGAAGACGATGCCCGCGATGATGGCAGCCCAATCAATATAGCTGCGCTCTGCGACTTCTGCTTCAGGTGGGACGCCGGCGACGCCGGCCGGTGAATTTACGCTCATGATCTTCTCCTCCTGTTCTGGCTCAAGCCAGGCCGATGAACGAGAGGATGGCCAGAACGATGACGACGAGGCCAACGAGATAAATAATGGAGTTCATGGTATTAGCCCTCTTGTTGAGTGACGCTGATGGGCCATCAACTGCGCGGGCCATGGATTCGTTCCCGAATGTGGCGGGCCGTGCCACATTGCGAGCAAAGAAAAGGGCGGGGATCTCTCCCCGCCCGCCTGGATTGGCTCTGCTGGCGCCGTTTATTTCAGCGCGTCGGTGACGACGCTGGTATAGGCGCCTTCGGGTGTCGCGGTGATGATCTCCTGATCGAGCAGGGCCTGAACGGTGCGGTCATAGGTCTCCATGCTGAGCGCCGGGTCGGTGGCATCGACCAGCTTGGACACCTCACCCACCATATAGAGCTGATGCTCATATTCGGCAGCGCCGGTGTCGTCCATTTCCACCACGATTTCAGCGGCTTCCTCCGGGTTCTCCAGGGCATAGGCCCAGCCCTTCATCGAGGCCTTCACGAAGCGCGTATAGGCATCGACCTTGGCCGGGTCATCGAGGGTATCCTCCATGACATAGAGGCCGTCTTCCAAGAGGTCATTGCCCATGTCGGTATAGTTGAAGATGGTCAGGTTATCCGGGCCGTAACCCGCATCGAGCGCCTGGCCATATTCGTTATAGGTCATGACCGAGATGCAGTCGGCCTGGCCCTGGATCATTGGCTGGATATCAAAGCTCTGCTGCAGCACGGTGACGCCGCCTTCCGAGCCATCGGTGGCAATGCCTTCCTTGTTCATCCAGGCAAAGAATGGATATTCATTGCCAAAGAACCAGACGCCCAGCGTGTGGCCGGGGAAATCGGCGACTTCGGTAATGCCGGTTTCCTCGGGGCAGATCATCATCAGGCCCGAGCGCTTGAAGGGCTGGGCGATATTGACCAGAGGCACACCCGATTCACGTGCAGCCATGCCGGCGGCCATCCAGGTGACAATGATATCGGCGCCACCGCCGGCAATCACCTGTTCAGGCGCGATATTGGGGCCGCCGGGCAGGATGGTGACGTCGAGGTTCTCCTCGTCATAGAAGCCCTTGGATTCGGCGACCAGATAGCCGGCGAACTGAGCCTGCGTGACCCACTTCAACTGCAGGGTCAGCGCATCCTGGGCAAAGGCCGGCGCGATACCCAGCGCCATGGCGCCGGTGAGCAGTCCTGCGATCAGTTTTTTCATTTTCGTTCCCATTCCCTGTTACGCCCGTCCACCACGGACGGACGGATGCCAGAAGGTGACGCCTCTTTCGATGAGGGCGATCACCCCGTAAAAGGCGGACCCCGCGACCGCCGCAACAGCGATCTCCGCCCAGACCAGGTCGATGGCGAGACGCCCCACCCCGGTCGAAATCCGGAAGCCCATTCCCACTATGGGCGTCCCGAAGAATTCCGCTACGATTGCGCCAATCAAGGCCAGAGTCGAGTTGATCTTGAGGGCGTTGAATATGAAGGGGCCCGCAGCGGGGAGCCTGAGCTTCATAAGGGTTTGCCAATTGTTGGCGGCGTAGGTGTGCATGAGGTCACGTTCAATGGCGCTGGCGGCATTCAGGCCCGCCACAGTGTTGACCAGCATGGGAAAGAAGGTCATGGCGACCACGACCGCGGCCTTGGATTGCCAGTCGAAGCCGAACCACATGACCATTATGGGCGCGATGCCGATAATGGGCAGCGCCGACATGAAATTGCCGATGGGCATTACGCCGGCTTTGAGGAAGGGCGAGCGGTCGACGGCAATGGCGACGGCCAGCCCGGCGAGGCATCCGATGGCATAGCCGGGCAACACCGACTTGACGAAAGTCTGGACGAAATCGGCCCAGAGTGTAGGCACTTCGGCGGTCATGCGCGCCCAGATGGCCGAGGGCGGCGGCAGCAGCACCGGGGGCACATTGGCGCCGCGGGTAATGACTTCCCAGGCGACCAGCAAGGCAAGGCCGAAGATGACCGGGATGACGAGACCCGTGCCGGTTTCGGGCAAGTGCCCGGCCCTGATGGCGGCCGACAGGCGTTCGACGAACAGCCAGGCAAAGGCCCAGCTTGCCACCAGTGCCCACCAGAAATGGGCGGGCATGGCGCCCTCCTCCGGCAGTGCCAGGATCAGCGCCACGGCGCCGAACAGCATCAGCGCGCCATCAAACCAGAGGCTGAACGGCAGCGCCAGCCGGAGTAGCGATGCCGCGCCGAGCGCAAAGAACACGGTGAGCTGTGGGGCGGAACCGAAACTGGTGAAGCCGAACGCCAGGCCGAACAGTGCGGCGCCGCCGGCCAGAAGGGCGAGGGCGAATTGCATGGCGGTCAGACCGGTGCGGTTCATGCCCGTGCGCCCATGCGCATATTGACCCATTTTTCAGCCGAGCCAACAATGGCCACCAGCACGGCCGCAAGACCCGCGGCGATGAACAGGGCGGCCCAGATCTGCACGGTCTGGCCATTATAAGAACCGGTGAGCAGGCGGACGCCCAAACCCCCGCCCGAGGCGTTGGAGAGTTCGGCCACCACTGCACCGATCAGCGAAATGGCGATGCCCACCTTCATCGAGGCAAAGAGGAACGGCATGGCAGCGGGCCAGCGCAATTTCCAGAACACCTGCCAGCCATTGGCGTCATAGGTGCGCAGCAGGTCGAGCTGGATGGCTTCGGGCGAGCGGAGCCCCTTGACCATGCCGACCACCACCGGGAAGAAGCTCAGATACATCGAGATCAGCGCCTTGGGCACCAGCCCGGTCAGCCCGACCGACCCAAGGCCCACCACCACCATCGGGGCGATGGCCAAAATGGGAATGGTCTGGCTGGCGATGATCCAAGGCATCAGCGAGCGGTCCGAGGCGTCATTGTGAATGATGGCCACCGCCAGCGCCACGCCCAGAACCGTGCCGAAGGCAAAGCCGAGCAGGGTCGCCGAGAGGGTGATCCAGCCATGATAGGCGAGCGAGCGGCGCGAGGTGATTTCGAGCGCCACCGTGGCGTTCCAGATTTCGGAAATGACCTGATGGGGCGCGGGCAGCACAGGCTTGTCCTGCGCCCAGGTCTGGGCGGCAAATTCGGCAAAAGGCACGTCGACCAGATCGGCACGCGCATTGAGGCGATCCTGCCAGGGCGCGTTCATCCAGATTGCAGCCGCATACCAGAAGGCGAGAATGGCCAACAGGATGGTGAGGACTGGAATGACGCGGTTGGCCATTAGACCGGGCCCTCCTCGTAGGAATGCCCGGCCCGCAAGCCCTCGCGGACCCGCGCGGCGATGGCGAGGAATTCGGGCGTTTCGCGGATATCGAGCGGGCGATCCCGCGGCAGGGTGGATTCGATGATGTCGGTCACCCGGCCGGGGCGCGGCGACATGACCACGATGCGGGTCGAGAGATAAACCGCCTCGGGGATGGAATGGGTGACGAAACAGATGGTCTTTTCCGTGCGCGCCCAGAGCTTCAGGAGCTCGGAATTCAGGTGATCGCGGACAATTTCATCCAGCGCCCCGAAGGGTTCGTCCATCAGCAGGAGATCAGCGTCAAAGCTCAGCGCCCTGGCGATGGAGGCGCGTTGCTGCATGCCGCCGGAAAGCTGCCAGGGGTATTTCTTCTCGAAGCCTGAAAGGTTCACCAATTCCATGGTGCGCTTGACCCGCTCGGCCTGTTCGGCGGCCGAATGCCCCATGATTTCGAGCGGCAGGGCGATGTTCTTTTCGATAGTGCGCCAGGGATAGAGCGCGGCCGCCTGGAACACATAGCCATAGGCCCGGTTCCGGCGAGCGTCTTCGGGGCTCATGCCGTTAACCGACAGCGTGCCCGATGTGGGCTTTTCGAGATCGGCAATGGTGCGGAGGAACGTGGTCTTGCCACAGCCCGAGGGGCCGATGAAGGAAACGAAGTCGCCCTTGTTGATGGTGAGATTCACATCGGACAGCGCAACGATATCTCCATCGCCGGTGGGGAAGGTCAGGCCGAGATTTTGGGCAGAGACGACGCTGGTCATACCGGCATCCCCCTCATCCGGCGCTGCGCGCGACCTTCTCCCCGAGAGGGAGAAGAATGGTCCGGCGCCCGCTTTGGCTGAGTGCCCCGAATTCTTCTCCCCCTAGGGGAGAGGTTGGATAGGCCAAAGGCCGAGTCGGGCGAGGGGGAAATTTCCACGACAACCAAATCCTGCATCAAACCCCCGTCGCCGGAATGCCAGTCCGCTCCACCTTGCGGGGGGCGACGATGTCCTTCCACTGGCTCAGCGCCCGATTGACGGGGTTCTTGGCTTCGCGGGCGACGAACTTGCCGTGGCCCGGCTCGGCCTTGACCTCGCTTTCGACGATGGAAACCTTGCCGCGGCTCAGTACGAAACGCGGCAGGCCTGTGACCTCGAAGCCCTCAAAGACGTTGTAATCAATCACCGATTGCTGGGTTTTGGCCGAAATGGTCTTGGAGCGCTTGGGGTCCCAGACCATCAAGTCAGCATCGGCGCCGACCAGCACCGCACCCTTCTTGGGATAAAGGTTGAGGATCTTGGCGATATTTGTGGAGGTGACGGCGACGAACTCGTTGGGCGTCAGGCGCCCGGTATTGACGCCCTTGGTCCAGAGCACCGGCAGACGGTCTTCAAGGCCACCTGTGCCATTGGGGATTTTCGAGAAATTGCCCACCCCGAAGCGCTTTTGTTCGGTGGTGAAGGCGCAATGGTCCGTCGCCACACAGGAGAGTGAGCCGGCCTGCAGCCCGGCCCAGAGCGAATCCTGATGCTGCTTGTTGCGGAAGGGCGGGGACATGACGCGGCGGGCGGCGTGATCCCAGTCGGGATTGAAATACTCGCTCTCATCGAGCACCAGATGCTGGATCAGCGGCTCGCCATAGACCCGCATGCCCTTTTGCCGGGCGCGGCGGATGGCTTCGTGTGCCTGTTCGCAAGAGGTGTGGACCACATAAAGCGGCACACCGGCCATGTCGGCCAGCATGATGGCGCGATTGGTGGCTTCGCCCTCCACCTCGGGCGGGCGGGAATAGGCATGACCCTCGGGGCCATTATTGCCCTCGGTGAGTAGTTTGGCGGTCATGGCGGCAACGACATCGCCATTTTCGGCATGGACGAGCGGCAGCGCGCCGAGCGCGGCGCAGCGCTGGAAGGAAGCGAACATCTCGTCGTCATTGACCATCAACGCGCCCTTATAGGCCATGAAGTGCTTGAACGAGGTGATGCCGCGGTCGACGACCTCGGCCATCTCGTTGAACACCTGCTCACCCCACCAGGTCACGGCCATGTGGAATGAATAGTCGGTCGAGGCCTTGCCGGACTTGTTGTCCCACATCTTGAGCGCATCGAGCAGGCTCTGCTCGGGGCTCGGCAGGCAGAAATCGACCACCATGGTGGTGCCCCCCGAGAGGGCCGCGCGCGTACCGCTCTCGAAGTCGTCGGCCGAATAAGTGCCCATGAAGGGCATTTCGAGATGGGTGTGGGGATCAATGCCGCCGGGCATGACATAGCATCCGGTGGCATCGAGCTCCTCATCGCCTTTGAGGTTCTTGCCGATCTCGACAATGGTATCGCCCTCGATCTTCACATCGGCCTCATAGGAGAGGTCGGCGGTGACGATCGTGCCGTTCTTGATGACTTTGCTCATGGTGTGTTCCCTCTGTTGAAGGCCCCCTCATCCGTCTCGCCCTCTGGGCGAGCCACCTTCTCCCCGAGAGGGAGAAGAACGGATCGTGCCTGATTGAGAAATTTGGCGCCGCCGGCCGCGCGGGCGCCTATTATTCCTCTCCCACTCGGGGAGAGGGTGGCCGGAGCGAAGCGTAGGTCGGGTGAGGGGGTGCCCTCGGCTACCTGCAAAATTGCCAGGCAGACCTCGTCTCGATTTTGAATGACTTCGTTCTTCCAGAAACGCAGCACGGCATAGCCCTCCGCATTCAGAAAAGCCGTCCGCCTTTCGTCCGCAGTATTCTCCGCATGCTGGCTGCCATCAAGTTCGACAATCACCGCCGCTTCCCGGCAGGCGAAGTCGACAATGTATCGGCCAATTGGAAACTGCCGGACAAATTTATGGCCGTTCAACCCCCGATTCCGTAGCACGTACCAAAGCCGGTTTTCGGCAATGGAGGCATTGCGGCGCAATTGGCGGGGGCGGATGTTCACGCGCGCTCCCCCTCACCCGTCCCTTCGGGCCGACCTCTCCCCCAAAGGGAGAGGTGTCGCTGCGCGCCTTGGTCCAACCACGTCATTACTCCACGATCTCCGCAGTCTCGACCACGGCGTGGAACAGCACGTCGGCGCCGGCGGTGGCCCATTCCTTCGAGATGTCTTCGGCCTCGTTGTGGCTGAGCCCGTCGACACAGGGACACATGACCATGGCCGTAGGGGCCACCCGGTTGATCCAGCAGGCGTCGTGGCCAGCGCCGGAGACGATGTCTCGATGGCTGTAGCCGAGCCGCTCGGCGGCGTCGCGGACGGCCTTGACGCAGTTCTCGTCGAAGGTCACCGGGTCGAAATGGCCGGTGGGCTCGATGTTGAGGCCCAGGCCCAGTTCTTCAGCGATCTTGCCGGCCTGGGTCTCGATCTGCTCGCGCATGGAGGTGAGCTTGTCCAGTTCAGGCGAACGGATATCGATGGTGAACACCGCCTTGCCCGGAATGACATTGCGCGAATTGGGATAGACATTGGCCTGGCCAACGGCGCCAACCGCGTTGGGCTGGTGCGCCATGGCGATCTGGTGCACCGCCTCGGTGATGCGCGCCATGCCCAGCCCGGCATTGACCCGCATGTTCATCGGCGTCGAGCCGGTATGGGCGTCCTTGCCGGTCAGCGTTACTTCGAGCCACCACAGGCCCTGCCCGTGGGTGACGACGCCAATATCCTTGCCTTCGGCCTCGAGGATCGGGCCCTGCTCGATGTGTAGTTCGAACATGGCGTGGATCTTGCGCTCGCCGACCTTTTCCGGGCCCTTCCAGCCAATGCGTTCCAACTCATCGCCAAAGCGTTTGCCCTCTGCATCGAGCCGGTCATAGGCCCAGTCCTGGGTGTGCATGCCGGCAAAGACGCCCGAGGCAAGCATGGCCGGGGCAAAACGGGTGCCCTCTTCATTGGTCCAGTTGGTCACCACGATCGGGCGCCGGGTCTTGATGCCCAGGTCGTTGAGGGTGCGGATCAGTTCCAGCCCACCCAGCACGCCAAGCACGCCATCATATTTGCCGCCGGTGGGCTGGGTGTCGAGGTGCGAACCGACGTAAACCGGATCAAGGGCGGGATCCTCGCCTTCCCGGCGGGCGAACATGGTGCCCATTTCATCGACTCCCAAGGTCAGCCCGGCCTCTTCACACCAGCGGGCAAAGAGCTCGCGACCCTCCTTGTCGGCATCGGTCAGGGTCTGGCGGTTATTCCCGCCAGCAAGGCCCGGGCCAATTTTTGCCATTTCCATCAGGCTCTCCCAGAGCCGGTCGCCGTTGATCCGAAGGTTTTCGCCGGGAGAGGTCATGATGCTTACTCGTCGTTCTGGAGTTCAGGACAAAAAAAACCGCCGTCGCGTTGAGGCGACCGGCGGGGCTGGGAGGATCGTGTATCAGCGCCGAGTTCCCTCTCCGTGCCGGAGAGGGAGGGGGTGGTCAGCGATTTCTTGGTGACGCTGACCATGGTGTCCTATTTCACGCTCGGGAAGCTGAATTCGGCGCCGCCCTTGATGCCGGCGGGCCAGCGGGTGGTGACGGTTTTCAGCCGCGTGTAGAAATGCACGCCTTCGGGCCCGTAGATGGAATGGTCGCCGAACAGGCTGCGCTTCCAGCCGCCGAAGGAATGGTAGGCCACCGGCACCGGGATGGGCACGTTGATGCCGACCATGCCCACTTCGATCTTGTCGGAAAATTCGCGGGCGGCATCCCCGTCGCGGGTGAAGATGGCCGTGCCATTGGCATATTCATGGCCGTGGATCAGGTCGACCGCGTCCTGGAAGCTGTCGCGGCGGACAACCGAGAGCACGGGGCCAAAGATCTCTTCCTTGTAGATTTTCATGTCCGGCTCGACATTGTCGAACAAGGTGCCGCCGACATAATAGCCTTCTTCATAGCCCTGCAGCTTGAAGCCACGGCCATCAACGACCAGCTTGGCGCCCTCTTCGACACCAGAGTCGATATAGCCCAGGATCTTGTCGCGGTGCATCTTGGTGACCACCGGACCCATTTCGGCGTCCTTGTCGGTGGCCGGGCCGATTTTCAAGCTCTCGACGCGGGGTTTAAGCTTGGCGACGAGTGCGTCGGCGGTTTCCTTGCCGACGGGTACGGCCACGGAAATGGCCATGCAGCGCTCGCCGGCCGAACCATAGCCTGCGCCCATCAGTGCATCGGCAGCCTGATCTAGATCGGCGTCAGGCATGATGACCATGTGGTTCTTGGCCCCGCCCAGCGCCTGCACGCGCTTACCGGCCTTTGTGCCGCGCTGGTAGACATATTCGGCGATGGGGGTCGAGCCCACGAAGGAGACCGCCTTGATGTCGGGATGGTCGAGAATGCCGTCGACCATTTCCTTGTCGCCATGCACGACATTGAGAATGCCTTCGGGAAGCCCGGCCTCCATGAAGAGGTTCCAGGCCAGCATGGGCGCGGATGGGTCACGCTCGGAGGGTTTCAGGATGAAGGCATTGCCGCAGGCGATTGCGGCCGGATACATCCACATCGGCACCATGGCCGGGAAGTTGAACGGGGTAATGCCGGCGACGACGCCCAGCGGCTGACGGTCGGAATAGCTATCGATCGAGGGCCCGACATTGCGGGAGAATTCTCCCTTCAAGAGCTGGGGAATGCCGCAGGCGAAATCGACGCAGTCGATGCCGCGGGCGACTTCGCCCAGCGCATCGTCATGGACCTTACCATGTTCCTTGGAGATTTCGCGGGCCAGATCGTCAGCATATTGGTCGAGCAGCGCCTTGAACTTGAACATGACGCGGGCCCGCTTCATGGGCGGAGTATTGCCCCAGGCTACCTGTGCCTTGACGGCACTGGCGACGGCGGCATTGAGCTCGTCCATGGTGGACAGTGGCAGTTCGGCGCTCTGCTCACCCGTGGCGGGATTGTACACCGGGACGCGGCGGGTGGATGACGAGACATAGCGCTTGCCGGCGACGGCGTTTTCGATGACGTGCATCAGGGCTTCCCCTCCAGATTAGGAACGTTCATTCTATATTCTTCTGTATAGAATTCTTGTTCCATTCTATTCAAGCGTCTTGAGGATGCCCGACAGGGTCGAGACGATTTCGCCGATCTGGGTTTCCGAGATGATCAGTGGCGGTGACAGCGCGATGATGTCGCCTGTGGTGCGCACGAGCAGACCCTGTTCATAGGCCTTGAGGAAGGCCGAGAAGGCGCGCTTGGTGGGCGAACCGGCAATGGGCTCGAGCTCGATGGCGCCGACAAGGCCGATATTGCGGATGTCGATGACGTGCGGCAGGCCTTTGAGGGAATGTAGCGCATCCTCCCAAGCTTTCGCCAGCTCCGCCCCGCGGGTGAGCAGACCTTCTTCCTTATAGGTATCGAGCGTGGCCAGGGCTGCCGCAGAGGCCACCGGATTGCCCGAATAGGTATAGCCATGGAAGAACTCGATCATGTGCTCGGGTCCTTGCATGAAGGTGTCATGGATTTCGGCCGAAACCATGACCGCGCCCATGGGGATGACGCCATTGGTGAGGCCCTTGGCCGTCACCATGATGTCGGGCGTAACATCGAAATAGTCGGCGCCGAAGGGCGTGCCGAGGCGGCCATAGCCGGTGATGACCTCATCAAAGATCAGCAGGATGCCGTGCTTTTTGGTGATCTCGCGCAGGCGCTTGAGATAGCCCGGGGGCGGAATGAGAACGCCGGTTGAGCCGGCCACCGGCTCGACGATGACCGCGGCGATGGTGGAGGCGTCATGCAGGGTGACGATGCGTTCCAGCTCATCGGCCAGATCGGCGCCATGCTCGGGCAGGCCACGCGAGAAGGCGTTCTTGCCAAGGTTGTGCGTATGCGGCATGTGATCGACGCCGGTCAGCAGGCTGCCGAACATCTTGCGGTTGGTGACGATGCCTCCCACCGAGATGCCACCGAAATTGACGCCGTGATAGGCGCGTTCGCGACCGATGAGGCGGGTACGGCTGCCCTCGCCTTTCACGCGATGATAGGCCAGCGCGACCTTGAGCGCGGTTTCCACCGATTCCGAACCTGAATTGGTGAACAGCACATGATCAAGGCCATCGGGGGCCAGATCGACAAGGCGATTGGCCAGCTCGAAGGCTTTTGGGTGGCCCATCTGGAAAGCGGGGGCGTAGTCCAGCTCGCCCGCCTGGCGGGCAATTGCCTCGACGATTTTCGGGCGTGCATGGCCGGCATTGACGCACCACAGACCCGCCGTGCCATCGAGCACCTGGCGCCCGTCAGAGGTGGTGTAGTGCATGTCCCTGGCGGCCACGAACATGCGTGGTGCCTTCTTGAACTGCCGGTTTGCCGTAAAGGGCATCCAGAACGCGCTGAGATCGTTTGGCGCAACATTGGACGAAGTGGACACGAACGCTCGCTCCCGTTGAATTTGACCTGGCCTCGTTTTGGGACTTGACGCGACGGTCTGAACCCCGGAAATTTTGACCAGTTGGAAAAATGTTAGCATCCCTACACATTCCCGCAAGGCGAAAATGGCCGTGAAAAAATTGAAAGCTGCCGAGCACCCTCCGGTCAGCGCCAGACGGCAGCACAAGGCCGACGCCAAGGCGGCCGCCTCCCACCCGCCGGCGCGTCAGCGTCCGCTGACCCGCATCCAGAAGGAAAAGCAGGACATTATTCTCGAGGCGGCGCTGGAGGTGTTTTCAGTGCACGGCTTTCGCGGCTCGACCATCGACCAGATCGCGGACGTGGCCGGAATGAGCAAGCCGAACCTGCTCTATTACTTTCCCCGGAAGGAAGAGATTCACCGCCGCCTGATTGCCGCCTTGCTCGATACCTGGCTGGCCCCACTGCGCGACTTCGACGAGCATGGCGACCCGTTTACCGAGATCCGCTCCTATATCCGCCGCAAGCTGGAAATGGCGCGCGACTTTCCACGCGAAAGCCGGCTGTTTGCCAACGAGATGCTGCAAGGGGCGCCGCGCATCAGCGAGATGATCGAGATCGATCTCAAGGCGCTGGTCGATGAAAAGGCGCAGATCCTGTTGACCTGGATGGACCAGGGCAAGCTGGCCAGAACCGACCCTTACCACCTGATCTTCTCGATCTGGGCGACGACGCAGCATTATGCCGATTTCGACGTGCAGGTGCGTGCCGTGCTGGGCAAGGGCCGCAATGGCGAGGGACGCTTCGAGGATGCTGCGCGCTATCTCGAACAGCTCTTCATGCATGGATTGGCACCCAAGCCACGCGGCAACGGATCGGCCGGCAGTTGACCGGTGGGGCGCCGGGGCTCAGGCGCTCTGGATCATCGGGCCGCCCGGCAGGGCCGTGGCGATATTGGCCAATGTGGCTTCCTGTGCCTCGGTCCGGCTGTCGCCGGCAAAGCAGAAGGCGCCGCCATCCAGGCGCTTGGCCTCGTAAAGCGCCCGGTCCGCCTGCTTGAGCAGGGTCTGTGCGGGATGGCCGAGCCCATCTTCCACGATACCGAGGCTGATACCGACGCTGATATTGCCGCCAACCGCATTGAGCGGGGTGGCGACGGCAGCGATGCAATCGCGCGCCAGCCGCGTCAGATCGGCCCGCTGCCGGTCGCGATGCACAATAGCCACGAATTCGTCCCCACCGATACGAGCAAGAAATTCTCCGGGCAGCAATTGCGCCGTCAATCGTTGCGCCACCTCGATAAGCGCCAGATCGCCGGCATGGTGACCAAACAGGTCGTTGATCGGCTTGAACCGGTCGAGGTCCAGGGCGAGCACGGAGAAGTTCCATTCGCCTGCCGCGAGCCGGGCCAGCTCGCCTTCCAGCGCCAGGCGGTTGGGCAGGCCAGTCAAGTGGTCACGCAGCGCCTGTCGCTGCGCGGCGATGCGCTCGGTTTCGGTCCGTCTCACGTGGCGCAGCATGGCAACCAGACAAGCCAGCACCACGCTGATCAGCACCAGCATGAGCGGCACCCGTGATGGGGCGAAGGTGGTGAAGAGGAAGAGGCCCGGTCGGTCGGCGGTCCAGGTCAGAAACTGGCCACCCAGTGGCCCTGAAAGCAAAGGCAGGGACTGCTCGAACTCCCCCTGTGCGGGTCTTTGGGCAAGGGCCAGCCCCTTCAGGCCGGCAATGGGACCCAGCTGTTCCATCGCAGGCCTGACCTGATCCTGGGGCAATTCAACCAGAAGATCGGCGATGCGGGCGGCGCGCGCACGTTCTTCGGTCATGGAGAGACTATCGGTGGTCTGCATGACATGAATGGCCGAAGCCACGAGGAAGACCCCGGCAAGGAACGCGCCCACAAAGGCAGCAAGCACCAGGCGCCGGATAGGCGCCAGTGCCTTAACCGGATCCGTTTCCGGCAAAGTCCTGATCTTGTTGCTTTTCGCGTCCACTGCGCAGGCCCTGCATCCGGGACCGATCTTGACCCGGCAATGGTTGGCAAGTGGTTAGCGTGGCAAGCGAAATTCAGTGCGCGGCGGCACCGGCCGGCAGCCGCGCCATCAGTGCCAGCGGGCGCCCATCGGGGTCGGCAAAGAAAGCCATCCACTCCTCGGTACCATCAGCATGCCGATGCACCCTGTGCGGAGGCTGGAGAAATGCAACGCCCTTGGCCGTCAATTCGGCGTGGGTCGCTCCGATATCGGCAACAGCAAAATAGAGGATCGATTCGGTGCGCGCCTCCTGGCTCTGCTGCAAATAGAGCCGCACGCCATTGGCATCGAAGAATGCCATGCCCTCGGCTTCGATCAGCAAAGGCAGACCAAGCACATCACCATAGAAGGTCTTGGCGGCGGAAATATCCCCCACCGTTCGGACGATCTGGCCGATAGGACCGAGCGGACCTGAGTTCATGGCATGCTCCTTTTGCCCCACCATAGTCCAGGCACTTCGACACGACCACGCTAGCGCTCTGTTGCATCCCTCCTTAACGTCTGCAGGGCAATGGTCTCGGGCGAGCGAAGGATACCACCACCATGCCGGATCAGACCCCCATCACACTTGGCCGCAAGGACTGGTTGTGGCTGGTCTGCATCTGGGCATTGGTAGCCGGCACCCAATTGTGGCGCAGCCTGTATGGCAGTGCGGGCACACCGCTGTTTCTCGATACCGACGATGCCATGCGCATGGTCGTGGTCCGTGATTTTCTCGATGGCCAGGGGTGGTACGATCTGGTGCAGCACCGGCTTAACACCCCGTTTGGCGCTGAAATCCACTGGTCCCGACTGATCGATCTGCCGATAGCCGCCCTGTTGTGGCTGGCGCGCTTGTTCACCGACGCCAGACAGGCAGAGCTTGTCACTGGGACAGTCTGGCCGCTCCTGCTGCTCGGTGCGTTGCTCTGGCTCAGCACAAGGGCAACGCTGGAACTGGTGGGCCGGGCCGGATTGCTGCCTGGCCTGGTCCTGCCCATTCTCAGCCCCGCCATCCTGGCCGAATTCTCGCCCGGCCGGGTCGACCACCACAATGTCATCATCCTCTTGACCATGACCACGCTGCTGGCGAGCCTGGTGGCTTTGCGCCGTCCCGCTGCCGCCTGGATTGCCGGTTTGGCTGCCGCGCTGGCACTTTCGGTTGCCTTGGAGGCCGTGCCGGTATTGGTGGCAGCCATGCTGGCCTTTGGCCTGGCCTATGTCACCGACCCGGCTCGCGCGGCCAATCTCAGGCGCTTTGGGCTGGGGCTGGGCTTGGGCCTGACCGTGCTGCTGATGCTGGCCCGCCCGCCGCATCGCTGGCTGGAGGCGGCCTGCGACATGATCTCGCCGGTTTACGCTATGGCCGGCCTATTGGCCGGGGCCGCCTTCACCCTGGTTTCGCTGCTGCCGGCGCCGCGGCAGGCCGTGGCACGGCTGGGGCTGCTGGCCGTGCTCGGCCTGGCCTGTGGCGCGATCCTTGTCCTGATCTATCCGCAATGCCTTGGCGGGCCCTATGCCTCGCTCGACCCCTGGCTGCAGAACAACTGGATCGCGGCCATCATCGAGGCCAAACCCTGGCATAGCTCGCTGCCAGATTTGCCCGCCTATGCCATCACCGTGGGCGCCCCGGTGTTTCTGGGCCTGGCGGGCGCGATCCTGGCCTGGCGCAAGACGCCTGAGCAGCGGCTTGGCTGGCTGACGCTGGTGGTGTTCCTTGGCTGCACCATGCTGATCATGCTCGCGCAGATCCGCGGCGCGCGACTAGCCATATTGCCCACGATTCCGGCGGCGGCCTGGCTAATTGTGCGCGCCCGCGCGATCTACATGGCCCGGCCGCGCCTGTGGCCCGCCCTTGGGCTGATGGGCGCCTGGCTGGTGTTTTCCGGAATCGTCATGAGCCTTGTGGTATCATTTGTTGTCAACGCCCTACCCGACGGGCGGGCCGACATCGTGCGTGCGACGCGGGCGAGCAAGCTGCCATGCCTTGTGGGCGAGGCCTTTGCCGACCTGCGTAGCCTGCCGGCCGAACGGGTGATGAGCCCGATCGATTTGGGCGCGCACCTGCTGCTTGAAACGCCGCATGCGATAGTGGCCGCGCCCTATCACCGTAATGAGCGGGGCGTGCTGGACGCCTTTGCCTTCTTCAACCAGCCGCAGGACGAGGCGCGGCGCATCGCCAGCGAGCGGGGGCTGGGGCTGGTCGTGACCTGCCCTGCCATGCCCGAAATGCGCGGCGCGGGCCTCAAGGTACCGGAGAGCCTCGCCAGCCATTTTGCTGCCGGAACGCTACCGGACTGGCTGGCGGATGTGTCGCTGGACGGGCCGCTTAAGGTCTACGCCATCCTGCCATAAACGAAACGGCGCCCCGGAAGACCAGGGCGCCGTGGATCGCTTCTGACCAATTACTGGGCCGCGACGCCGGTACCGATGGGGCAGGAAACGCCCGTGCCGGCAAGGCCGCAATAGCCATTGGGGTTCTTGGCCAGATATTGCTGGTGGTAGGTCTCGGCATAGTAGAAGGGGCCAGCGGCGGCGATCTCGGTGGTGATCTGCCCGAGACCCCTTTGGTCAAGCGCGCGCTGATAGGCTGCACGGCTGGATGCTACGATTTCGGCCTGTTCGGGCGTGGTGGTGTAGATGGCTGAGCGGTATTGGGTGCCCACATCATTGCCCTGCCGCATGCCTTGGGTTGGGTCATGCTCCTCCCAGAAGGTCTTGAGCAGGGTTTCAAGGCTGATGCTCCTGGGGTCATAGACCACCTTGACCGCTTCGGTGTGGCCGGTGCGGCCTGAACAGACCTCTTCATAGGTCGGATTGGGCGTATGGCCGCCCTGATATCCCACAGCGGTGACGATCACGCCTGGCAATTGCCAGAACAGGCGTTCGGCACCCCAGAAGCAGCCAAGACCGAAATAGATGGTTTCAGCCCCGGCCGGATAAGGTTCCTTGAGAGCTGCGCCATTGACGAAATGCCCGGGCGCGACGGGCATGACCTCTTCACGACCCGGCAGTGCTTCGGCGGCGGTGGGGATGGTGGTCGGCTTTTGACGGAAGAACATGAGTTGCTCCTTTCAGCCCTCTATTCGGTTGTGCCCTCTGGTCGGTTACGCGCGGACCAGTGCTTTCAGATCTGTTCCTGGCGCAGAAATCGCTCGCGGCGCGGGCGCCGGCCCAGCAGCGCAAGGACAATGCCGGGCACGCCAAGAACGGCAAAGGCAGGATAGGTCAGCAGCGCCTGCATCGCCGCATCGAGCAGATCGGCAAAGAACCGGCTCTCAAAGAAACTGGAGACCGCTTCCAGGCTTGGCGGATGCAGTTGTGTCCAGACCTCGCCAAGGCTGGCAAAGAGGAGCGTATTGGCGGCCAATGATTTCGTCCCGTCGATGACAAGCAGAATAAGCGCCAGGCCGATGAGCCAGGTGCCCAATATTCTCAAGACAAGCCGCATTCGTGTTTCCCGTGCCTGACGTGACAAGTCGAACCGGCCTGGTTCGTTCCGCAACAGACGCAGAAGCCTTGTGCCATGCGGTTGGACCAGCGGCAAGCCGATGTCCTTTTCGATATCGTGCGCGGCCCCGCCAAAAACAATCTGGGACGCGCCAAAGTGATCCCTTGCGCCGCAAACGATGATGAGTATATTGCGCCTCGCTCGCAGCGGCCCCCAGGGGACCCGTTATCCCGGCCTTTCCAGACCGGGCAAGAAGCGATGCGGAGAGGTGGCCGAGTGGTCGAAGGCGCACGCCTGGAAAGTGTGTAGGCGGGGAACCGTCTCAAGGGTTCGAATCCCTTTCTCTCCGCCATTATTTTCTGGTATATCATTGAAATCAAACTGCTTGTTGCTCTGCTTCGGCTGTTGTGTGCACCAGAGTATGTACTTTTAAGTTTGGTGCCCGCGCAGGGTCAGAACGTATAGTTTGCGCGTTGTGACTACAGCTGTTCCCTTTGAACTGCAGGAGCGTTGCGGCGGCACTGTCTTGTTGACCGAACCCCTTCGGCTCGAGGTGCGCCTGAGCTTCATTCGTGTACAACGATGGGGCATCCAGGCCGACCGTGCGTTATGTGAATACTGTTGGTTCTTTGTCCCTGCGTTAGCGGCAGCAGTGCGCCCTATTCCGGCCCCTCAAACTGGATCTGTGCTTTGCCAGGAGCTGCCATTTGTCGCTGAGCCACTGCACAACGCAGGACGACCAAGGGCTCGCGGCAAGTGACTGGAAAATTGTAACAAAACTGACAATTAAATGTCGTTCGCCTGTTAGGCGAGCGCCCTACCTACCCCGCCATTCCAGTTTAGCGGGGCCGCCAATGACCTTTTCCTCTCCCTTCCGCCGTGCCGTTCTTGGCGCGACAACAGCGCTGCTTCTTGCAGCGACCTCCGCACTTGCCATGTCGCAGGACCGCCCTGACCTCGTGGTTGGCGTTGCCGATTTGCCGCCGACCCTCGAGCCGGGCAAAGAGCTTTCAAATGTTGGTACGCGCGTCAATTACAGCGTGTTTGACACGCTGATCCGTCGTGACTTCCTGTCCGCTGAAGGGGCTGGCGGTTCGGCACTTGTGCCTGGTCTTGCGACCGAATGGACGCGCCTTGATTCTCTGACCCTTGAGGTCAAGCTCCGCGATGACGTTCGTTTCCACAATGGCGCGCCGCTTACGGCCGAAGACGTGGTCTTCACTTTCTCGCCAGAACGTCTGTCGGGTGAAAATGCGATCCTGCCCGAAGGCCCTGCCTATTTCTCGGTTTTGGCTGAGGTGAAGGCCATTGACGAGCATACTGTTCAGTTCGTCACCAAGGCGCCCGATCCGCTGCTCGAGCATCGCATCGCGTCCTGGGCCTCATGGATCGTCAACAAAGCAGACTGGGAAGAAAAGGCTGCCACGGATGGCGGCATTCCCATGTTCCCCGTCGGCACTGGTCCTTACATGCTCGATGAATACAAGGCCGATCAGTCCATTCGTCTCGTCGCCTTTGACGACTATTTTGATGGCAAGCCGACTGCCGCTTCTGTGACCTTCCGCGAGATTCCAGAGCCCTCAACTCGCGTCGCGGGTCTGGTTTCGGGTGAATTTGACATCATCACCAATGTCGCTCCCGACCAGATCGCTCAGATCAACAGCTATGACGACATCGAAACCCGTTCAGTGGTTCTCGCCAATTCGCATGTGCTGGCCTATGGCACTCAGGATCCGGTGATCCAGGACGCGCGCATCCGTCAGGCGATGAATCTTTCGATCGATCGCCAGCTGCTCAACGAAGCGCTCTGGGGCGGGCAGGCCGTTGTGCCCAATGGCCACCAGTATCCCGAGTTCGGCGAGATGTATAATCCGGACCACAATGGTCTCGAATACAACCCTGAACGCGCCAGGGAACTGCTTGCCGAAGCCGGCTATGACGGCGGTTTGATCAAGTACACCACCCAGCCGAACTACTATCTCAATGCCCTGCCAGCGGCTCAGGCGATCATCGAAATGTGGAAGGCCGTCGGCCTGAATGTTGAACTCAATGTTGTCGACAATTATTCCAGCCTAGACATGGCAGCGCTGCAAGTGCGCACCTGGTCGAACTCCACTCGGTACCCCGATCCGGTTGGCGGACTCTGGAACCTCTGGGGTCCGTTTGGTGGTCCGCAGCGCGGCGTTGGCAATTGGGCCAACACAGAAAATCTTGATCGTTTCAACGAACTCGGCCGCATCATCGAGAGCAATGTCGAACTTGACGTTCGTCAGCCGGCGGCCTTCGAAATGCTTGAACTCTGGGAAAAGGACGCGCCGGGCACCATTCTGTATCAGCCGCTCGAGACTTATGGCGTGTCCAAGGACGTCAACTGGCAGCCCTACACATTCTACTACATGGACCTTCGCCCCTATAACCTCAGCTTCAAAGACTGATGGTGACGGTGTCCAATTCCAAGGGAGGCGGCACACTTGCCGCCTCCTCTTCGTTTCCTGAGGACGGGTCAACCGCTCCTCTCCTCGAGGTTTCGCGCCTCACCGTTTGTGCCGGTCGCAACGCCTTGGTTGAGGATGTGAGCCTGCTGCTTCGCCCAGGGCAGACGCTATGCCTGGTGGGCGAAAGCGGATGCGGCAAGAGCCTAACTTGCATGTCCATGCTCGGATTGCTTGAGGCTAACCTTACCCTTAATGGCTCTGTTCGCCTCTTCGGCACTGAAACTGTCGGCGCCTCAGACAGTGTTCTCAATGATCTGCGCGGTCGCGACGTCGCCATGATCTTCCAGAACCCGATGGTTTCTCTCAATCCGGTGCAGCGCGTTGGCGCCCAGATTGCCGAGGCGATTGTCGAACACACTCAACTGCGCGGCCAAGCCGTTGATCTGCGCGTGATTGAGCTGCTGGAGCAGGTCGGCATACCCAACGTGGAGCGCAACAAGAACTGCTATCCGCACCAGCTGTCCGGTGGCATGTGCCAGCGGGTCATGATTGCCATGGCTCTTGCGTGCAGGCCGAAATTGCTGATCGCCGATGAACCGACCACGGCGCTGGATGTCACCATTCAGGCGCAAATCCTTCGTTTGCTGCGGGACCTGCAGATTGAGCTGGGTCTCGGCATTGTGCTCGTTACCCATGATCTCGGTGTGGTGGCAGAAATCGCCGACCATGTGGCAGTAATGTATGCCGGGCGCGTCGTTGAAAGCGCCCCTGTCGACGATCTCTTCGACGATCCTCGACACCCCTATACACGTGCGTTGATGGCGAGCCGCATCGGTTTCGGTCGTCCTCCTGGCACCCTGCTCGATGCAATCGGCGGAACTGTCCCGCCCCCCGCGGCACGACCTTCGGGATGCAATTTCGCGCCGCGTTGCCCAATGGCCAACAGTCAATGCACGGAGGACCCACCGTTGCAATACGTCGGAAAAAGAGCCGTGGCCTGCCATTTTTCGGGCCTAGAAATCGGTGTGGGCGCATGAGCTCCATGACCAAGGGTATCGTCGCCGCAAACCTGACGCAGACCTATTCTGCGGGCCGAAAGATCTGGGGCCCTAGAGAGTCTTTTCATGCGGTGGATCGCGTCAACCTGACCATTGCCGAGGGCGAGACGGTTGGCATCGTGGGGGAAAGCGGTAGCGGTAAGTCTACACTCGGCCGGATGATTGCCGGCATTGAGAACCCTACAAGCGGTAGCGTGACGTTCTGGGGTCAACCTTATGCCAAGGTGGGCACGCCGGAGTGGAGGCGGCAGCGGCGCGATGTGCAGGTCGTCTTTCAAAATCCTGCAGCCGTAGTCGATCCACGTTGGTCCATCCACGCTCAGGTCAAGGAAGCGCTGAGCACCCACGAGCGATTGCCGACTCTCGAAGCGGATGATCGTGCAGAAGCGATGCTCGACATGGTCGGTCTTGGCGCCATGGGCAAAAGGTTGCCGCACCAGCTTTCGGGCGGCCAGTTGCAGCGCGCTGTCATTGCGCGGGCCCTGGTGCTCAATCCGCGCCTCGTCGTTTGCGACGAGGCCGTCAGTGCCCTCGATGTCTCGGTTCAGGCCCAGATCATCAATCTTTTGCTCGAATTGCGCGAGAGGCTCAATCTCTCACTGATGTTCATCTCGCACGACCTCTCGGTGGTCCGTCATATCAGCCATCGGGTCGGGGTCATGCATGCTGGTCGATTGCTCGAGATCGGTGAGAGCAGCACGCTTTTTGACCGGCCGCGCCATGAATACACCCGACGCCTGCTTGCTGCCATCCCCGCTGACAGTCCGAGGCTGCGCAGACAACGCGACATGCAGTCCTTTGGCGGCGCATCGGTCGCTTCAACTCCCATATCTCCGGCACTTTCATGAAGATCATCGCACACCGCGGCGACAGCGCCAGTCACCCTGAGAACACCACGCAAGGCTGGGAGGCCGCCTATGCCAATAGCGCCTTTGCCATCGAGGCCGATGTGCGCCTGTCAAACGACGGGGTTTGCATTTGCGCTCATGACCCGGACCTAATGCGCCTGTTCGGCCGACCCGAACGCCCCGAGGACCTTACGCTCGATGAGCTTCTGGGGCTCAGGAACCATGCCGGCGGACGCATTGCGGTCCTGGATCAGGTGCTCGTTTATGCAAAGGGCGATCAACACATTCTACTTGATATCAAGGACGAAACTCCACGTGCCCTCGATGCAATCTGGCAGACAATTGTCGATACCGTTCCGGCGGAGCAGCGCCATTTGGTGATCGCTGGCTGCCACACGCTTGAGGCCGTGCGCTACTTCGCCGCCAAAGGCGAAACGAGCATTCTTGGCTTCATTCCGGACCCGGAGGAAGCGGGGAAATATTTCGGAGCAGGTGCACGCTTGATCCGCTTGTGGGAGCGCGACGTATCACCGGACCGTGTCGCGCTTCTACATGCGCTGGGTGCCGAAGTCTGGGTGACCACTGGCGGTCGGGGAACCGCTTATGCCGGTGGCGATGCAACGCCGGAAAGCCTCATTGCGCTCGTCAAGGCTAGAGTTCGTGGCGCCTTGATCAATGATGTCGCCATGACGCGAAGTGTGCTGGAGGCCCAGCAATGAGCACTGGTTCCACCTTGCTCTTAACCTTCGATGGGCTGCGTCGCGACCGTGTGAGCCCCGAATTGATGCCCAACCTCTATCGCTTTATGGCGGAGGGCAGCGATTTCCGGAATTCTCGCTCAATCTTTCCGAGCGAAACACGGGTAGCCGTCACCTCAACCGTCACAGGCTCACCCCCGGGTGCTCACGGTGTCGTCGCTAACCAATTCATCCATGCCGTCCGGCCCGACGGCCTGTTCCGCACATCGGAATGGGAAGATCTCGAACTGGCCGCGGCCGCCGGACAACTGCTTGATCGGCAGACCATGGGCGAACGGATGGCGGCCGCCGGCAAGACGATGGCCGTCGTCAGCACAGCCACCAAGGGCGCATCGCGCATGATGAATTCGAGCGCCCATGCACTTGGACAACCTGTCTTTACCGTCCATGGCACGCCCGTTTCGACCCCCGCAGTCCACGATGCCGTCATCGCTCAGCTCGGCGAAATCCCGGCGGCCGGCGCCCCCAACAGCGCACGCATTGCCTATGCGACTGTGGCGCTGATGGACGTGATTTATCCGCGCTACACGCCGGATTTCTGCATTTTCTGGATGAACGAGCCGGATACGAGCTCTCACAAGTTCGGCGTACTTGGTGCCGAAACCGAAGCGGCCATGCGGGTGGCTGACGACAATTTCGGTCACATCCTCGCTTGGTGGAGGGCTGGCAATGGTCCCGATAACATCATCACAATGTCCGACCATGGGCAAATTACAGGCCACGCGCAGCTGGCCACACTCGACATCATTCCGGCCGAGTTCGGCCGCGCCTCGATCGGCTCATTCAGCGGCATATATCTCGACGACGTATCTGACGCTCGCAAGGCCGAGGTTGTCGAATGGTTGGTGCAGCAGGACTTCTGCGGGCTGGTCTTTGCCTCCGACGAGCAAGGCAACGCCATACCCGGCGCGCTACCCTGGTCTGCGGTGCGCAACAACCATCCTCGCGGGGCCGATGTTGGATTTACGCTAAGGGCCACCAATAGCGCCGAGAGTTACAGCCCGCAGACGGACGCTTGCCTCTTTGCCGCCTGGATTTCGCAGGGGGGCGGCATGCATGGCGGCCTCAATCGTGGCGAACTTTCAACTGTCCTTGCGGCGCAGGGACCGGCCTATCGTAGGGCCTATCAGTCCGACGTGCCCTGCTGGCTGCCTGATGTCATCCCGACGGTTTTGACGACGATGGGACTGTCGACAGACGGCACTGAAGGCCGCCCATTGGTCGAAGCATTGGTTGGCGACGATCCTCGCTTCGGTGTTGCGCCAGAAGTGGCAACCCGTGTGCTCAGCGCCAAACTTCATGGGTATGAGCAACATTTGCGCCAGTGGCTGATCGAGGGCAGGACCATTATCGATTGCGGCTGGTCCGCCGGGCGCGGGGCGTGGGTCCAATGAACATTCAGTTCTACCTGACAAAGCTCCTGCGCGGCGCGATGACGTTGCTGCTCGCAGTGACCTTCGTATTCATTGTTCTGCGTGCCTCGGGCGACCCGGCTCAGATGATGCTGTCTGACGAAGCCTCACCACAGGCGATCGAGGCATTCCGAAAGCGTTGGGGCCTCGATGGCTCATACCTCGAACAGTATCTGACCTATCTCTTTGCCATCATCCAGGGCGATTTTGGCGACAGCTTTCGCGATGGAAGGCCGGCTTTGCAGGTCGTGCTTGAGCGCATACCCGTGACCCTGCAATTGGGTATAACCGCCCTGATGATCACGCTGCTTCTGGGTGTCCCCGCGGGTATCATGGCGGCATTGAACCGTGGCCGAATGGCGGACCATGCAGCCATGAGCTTCACTATTTTTGGCCAGAGTGTGCCGAATTTCTTTCTGGGCATTATCCTGATCCTGGTCTTCTCGATGACGCTGCGTTGGCTCCCGAGTTCTGGTACCGGCACTGTCTGGCATCTGATCATGCCTGCCTTGACGCTTGGGACGGCCACCACCGCCACGGTGGCGCGTTTTACCCGATCCTCCATGCTCGATGTCCTGCACCAGCCCTTCATGCGGACCGCCAAAGCCAAGGGGATCCCGCACAATCGGCGAGTCACCCGGCACGCTCTGCCCAATGCGGCCATCCCGGTCGTCACCGTAATCGGTATGCGGATCGGCGGGCTTATCGGCGGTACCGTCACCATCGAGACCGTCTTTGCCTGGCCTGGCATTGGCATGTTGCTGGTCAATTCCGTCAACCAGCGTGACCTCGCCGTGGTGCAGGCGGTCGTGCTGCTGATTGCGCTGACCATGGTCGTCGTCAATCTGATCGTCGATTTTACCTATGGCTGGCTCGATCCACGCGTCGAAGTGCACAATCTCAAAAAGGCTACGGCATGAGCAGCATGGATGTCTCCCCCGCTATTTCGGGATTGCGCCGCCGTGGCTGGCTGACACGCATCTGGAAGGCAAGACCGCCCCTGGTGATCGGCGTCTGCCTTGCCTGGCTCACCATTGTCATTCTTGCCGCGCTATTTGCCGAATATCTTGCGCCATTCGGCTATGCCGAGCAAAGCCTGCTCAAGCGTCTGAAGCCGCCGTCAGCGCTTGGCGGGCCGACGGAGAACCTTTTCGGCACGGACGATCTTGGTCGCGATGTTTTCAGCCGCGTGCTATTTGCCATGCGAACCAGCATCCTCATTGCCGTGATGGCAACAGTTATCGGTGCAACGGTGGGAACCATCATGGGCATCGTCGCGGCTCACTGCCGCGGCTGGGTCGACGACATCATCATGATGCTGGTGGACTTTCAGGCGTCTGTGCCCTTCCTCATTGTCGCCCTGGCGGTCCTCGCATTTCTCGGCAACAACTTCCTGCTGCTCATCGCGCTCATTGGGTTGTTCGGCTGGGATGGGTATGCTCGCATCGCCCGTGGCCTCGTGCTCTCGACCAATGGCCAGGGCTACGCTTTTGCCATTCGCACCCTCGGGGTTCACCCGGCCAAGGTCTATATTCGCCACGTTCTGCCCAATATGTTGGGCATCATCATGGTGCAGATTACCCTCAACTTTCCTGAAATCATCCTTCTGGAAACCTCGCTTTCCTTCTTGGGACTCGGCGTGCAGCCGCCGGGCACAAGCCTCGGGCTGATGCTCGGTGAGGGCCGCAACTATCTGACCACCGCCTGGTGGATGGGCATTCCGGCGGGCACAGTGATCTTCTTGACCACGCTGGCCATAAGCCTGATCGGTGACTGGTTGCGTGATATGTTCGACCCCAACCTGGGGGATAATGGCGAATGACCTCGAAACCCCGGCGTCTCAGCTCGATCGACGAATTGCAGTTTTCCGCGGTGCTTTCCGATCTCGATGGTGTGGTTTATCGCGGGGAGGAGCCCGTGCCCGGCGCGGTTGCCCGGTTCAACCGCTGGCGCGAGACGGGGCTGCCTTATTGTTTTGTCACCAATAATGCAGAAAAGGCACCTGCCGCCTTCGCCGACAAGATCCGCGGGCTGGGCATTGATTGCGTCCCTGATCAGGTCGTCACCTCGGGCGAGATCGCAATCGAATATGTTAAAAAGGCTTTTCCAAAGGGCGTCGGGCTCAATGTCATTGGCACCCAAGCCTTCAAGGACAGTGTAGTTGAGGCCGGATATGATATCGTCGAGAAAGGTGCTGCCGCAGTGCTGGTGGCGCTCGACCGAAAATTCAACTACGCCATGATGGCCACTGCGCTGACCAATGTACTTGGTGGCGCCCAGTTGATTGGCACCAATCCTGATCTTGTCCGGCCACTGTCCAACGGCTTCGAGCCCGGCGCAGGCGCTATCACGCAATCCATTGCGGCAGCTTCTGGTGCAACCCCGATATTCATGGGCAAGCCCGAAGCGACAATTATTGAAACAGCACTGTCCCGTCTCGGCTTCGCCCCAAGCCAGGCCATCATGATCGGCGACCAACTGGAAACTGATATTCTCGCCGGTCAACGCGCCGGCGTCACATCAATCCTCGTGGAAACCGGTGTGCCGCTGGATGCACGGGCAGTGGTGACGCCGGATTACATACTAGCGTCTCTCTAGGGGAAGCAGAGATGCCCCCATTTCCGCCATTCAACCGCCGCCGAGGATCCCGTAAAACCGGACAACCAGCACAATACAAGGTTTGAGCCGGTAAGGGTGACGGCCATTAGGTGGTAGAGGGCAGCCTCCGCTGCGAATTCGGCTGCCCTGAGCAGCGGGTGGGGGCGGCGGGATACAAACTCACACCGCCGCCTTGGCCCTCTGGGGCGAGGCAGTCCGAGTCGGACTTATCATAGAACCCCCATACATACGCAATCGCCAGCCAGAACGAGGAGACTGCCTGCAAGGTGGAACGGGCGGTCAACCACGCTCTGTCCGACACAATGCAGAAGCCGAGGCACTGTTTCTCGACACGTTTCGCGGGATCACCCTGGACCAATCTATGCCGACGACCGCGCAGGGCATCGCCATCCGCTGCAAACCGGTATCAGCCACCTAGCTAGGCGACTGCCCGTCGGGGCTCCCTCGAAACAGGCCGCCTTGCGCCAAGCAGGTCCACCTGAAATGCTTCGAAGTCGACCACTGACCCGGGCACATGGCGATCTATCGAGGCCCCCCTATCTGTCAGATGGCTGCAGGCCGCCGACCTCGATTATTTGCTGCAGGTAGACATCTGTCGGCGGTCTTGGTTTCGCCTCGCCTTAAGTAGTTGGCTGGCCCGTTCGTACGTGTTCCCCAGTGTCACGGTGCCGCTGATTTCCTCAGAAGCGGAGCGGCATATTCGATAAAGGCACGCAGGGCACCTTGCCGGCGGCAGCCCGGTTGAAGAACCATATTTATTGGAACGGGTCGCAGCTCGTATTGGCTAAGCAGTGCGACCAAGCAACCGTCAGCGATTTGATGTTCCACCTGGTAGGACAATGGACGCACGATGCCGAGCCCACGCTCGGCAGCCGCAATCGCGGCGGCAGCGCTGTTGACGGAAAGCCGACAGGTCACCCTGACTGATCGCGTACGGTGGGGAGCTTTGGGTTCACTGTAGCGCCAAAGCTCCTGAGCTCCGGCATCGTTCAACCCGATACAAGAATGGTGTTGCAAGTCGGAAGGATGTTCTGGCGAGCCATGCCTGTCGAGATAGGCGTTCGCCGCACAGATGAGGGGACGCACCTCGCCGATCTTGATGACCTTCAGCGTCGAGTCAGGCAATTCGGCGAGACGAAACGCCACGTCCACACCTTCACCAACAAGATCCACCACACGGTTTAGAAGCAGCACGCGGACTTGTACATCCGGGTATAGCTTGAGGAAACTCTCTACTACCGGCATGACATGGAGCCGCCCAAACAGCTCCGGTGCCGTTATCACAACGGTACCTTGTACTGCCTGGTCCTGCTCAGCTCCCACAAGCTGAGTGACTTGTTCCAGAATGGATCTGTAGCTCGCTACATGACGGGTGCCGGCTTCGGTCACCGAAAAGCGGCGCGTTGTCCGCTCGAGGAGCCGCTCGCCAGCAGCGGCTTCGAGCTGTGCAACAGCCCGTGTAACTGACGCGGGCGATCGCCCCAGGGTGCGAGCGGCAAAAGCAAGAGAGCCACCCTCAACGACTGCAACGAAGATTGCCATGGCCTCAAGGCGGTCCATTTTCTTTCCAATTCTGCAATCAAGATTTTCAGGCTGCCCGTATTATGCCGACCTTTGCAACAGAATACCCTCGCGGCGACGGACAAAGGAGTGGGTTCATGTCGACACGATACAGGTTTCAGAAAATTGCGGACGCTGAGGTGTTCTATCGCGAGGCTGGTTCTGCTGAAGCACCAGTTATTCTTCTGCTGCACGGGTTTCCGACTGCCAGCCACATGTTCCGGGAGCTAATTCCGCTTCTGGCCGATCATTATCGGCTTATCGCCCCCGACTTGCCGGGGTTCGGCCAGACGAAGACACCAGCCAGAGGCGTTTTTGACTACACGTTCGACAACCTTGCGGACGTGATCGACGGATTTACGCAAGCGCTCGCGATCGATCGGTACGCGCTCTACGTCTTTGACTACGGTGCCCCGGTCGGCTTCCGCTTGGCGAAACGTCATCCTCATCGCGTCTCGGCTATCATTAGCCAGAACGGCAATGCCTATACCGATGGCTTCAGCGATCAATGGGGGCCTTGGGAGGCCTACTGGCGAACGGACAGTGAAGCCAACCGTGAAGCCTGCCGCCCGTCACTTTCTCCTGAAGTGATCAAGAACTGGCAATATGGCACAGGAGCCGATCCCGAGCGTCTGTCGCCGGACGGATACGAACTCGATATCGCGTATATGTCGCGCCCAGACGCCGAGGAAATCCAACTCGATCTGATCCGTGATTATCGCAACAATGTGGCGCTCTATTCCGATTTCCAGGCTTACTTCCGTGAGCACCAACCGCCGATGCTTGCGGCATGGGGGCGCTACGATCCGGCATTTGTTCCTGCTGGCGCGCAGGCTTACAAGCGCGATATTCCCGATGCTGAGGTTCATTTGCTCGATGCAGGACATTTCGCGCTGGAAACGCATGCTCACGAAATAGCGGGGCTGATCCGCAATTTTCTGAGCCGTGTACTGACCTAGTTGGCATTCACGAGCAAATGCGAGCGCGTTCGTGGAGCAACACACAGCCGCAAACTGGCGCCGGCCGCCGGGACGTCTAGCAGCGCACTTCAACCATCGGTGTCCGCATCCAAAACAGGCCTGACCATTGACCTTGAGGTGCATGTGGCCGGCCAATGCATGACAATGCGGGCTGATCTTCAGCGCCGCTTAGTATGAACGCCCAAAATGGGGGGTGTCTGCCTTCGGTCCCATTTGCTACCGAATGTCAGCTTTCGGCGTCTTGGTCCCTAAAGCGGTCAGTCCGTTTCCGGCCCCGCTGAAGGCGCTGCCGAGGAGAATTGTGCGGCAGGGGGTAGTTCTCCCGGGGCTTCCCGGCGCCGACCGATGAACCGCTCGCCTTAATCGTTCTCCGATTGGCCGATGTTGGCCAAAGGAGAATGAAAATGGGTATCTCACCATATGACCCCGCCGCCAGAGGTCGACCGGCTTGGAACGCCGGTCGGCAAGTCGGCGCCAAGCGGGCGCTCAAGGTCCGGCAGATCTGGGCAATCAGGTTCTTCCTGGATCGGGAGGGTCGAATGCGCGACCGAGCGCTGTTTGATCTGGCCATCGACAGCAAGTTGCGCGGTTGCGATCTGGTCAAGCTTAAGATCGGCACACTTGTGACAGGTCATGACATTCGCGCCCGGGCGATGGTGATCCAGCAGAAGACCGGCCGACCGGTGCAGTTCGAGATCACGAGCGATGCCAGAGCGAGTTTGCTGGCGTGGCTCGAAAGGCGAGGGGGCTCGGTCGAGGATTTCGCCTTTCCCAGCCGAGCTGATCCGAATGATCACCTGAGCACCAGGCAATATGCCCGGTTGGTGGATGAGTGGGTGACCGCCATCGGTCTTCGCAAGGAGGAGTATGGCACGCACTCGCTCCGGCGCACCAAGGCCTCGCTCATCTGCAAGGCCACCGGCAATCTCCGCGCCGTGCAGATCCTTCTTGGCCATACCAAGATCGAGAACACGGTTCGATATCTGGGCGTCGATGTTGACGACGCACTGGAACTTGCGGAGCACACCGAAGTCTGACGATCAGCGGCCCCACCACAGATGAGGCCGCACGAGTGGACACCGGGCAAGCGCGGTGTCCGGAGAAGAACTCCGGACCATCGCTGATGCGCCCCATTCCGGCCGTAAAGACTTCGTGGGTTCTTCCCCGAGATCTGCCGGTCGGCAAAGCGAAGCGGTCCATAAGTGACTTCCAAAGTGCCTATCATTCCGCGGCCTGCCAACCGCGAACCTGCCGGAAGAACCCCGCGGTCGCCAGACCGGCTAGGGCGAAGGTCAACGCAATGGAAGTGCCTGAAATCAATCCCTGGTCCAGGTAGAACCAGGTGATATAGGCGAAGCCTGGGAAGTACAAAAGGATAGCCGTGACCAGGCCCGGAAAGTAGTTTCCACGCCTGATGGATTCCAGCAAATGAAATGCGCCGTTGATGGTAAGCAACCCGACGAAAAACCAGACTCCGGGTAGGAAGAACGTACCGAACAGGATCAGGATGACGGGGTTGAATATTCCGGTCAAGGTGTCGGTCAGAAACGCCCTTTTGGCGGTCAGTGGTCCGAGCTCGGTCGGACTATCGAATGCGTACTTGTTGAAGTAATTCAGAAATTTTCCAGGAAAAATATACTCTTCCACGGTGTGAAGTGTCGCTATGGGCCAGATCAGGAGATAGAGCCACTGCGGGTCAGTGGCCCGATCCGGTGACAGCAGAATCCATGCGCCCACGGCACAAGCGATAGCCGCCATCGCGCCGTTCAGAAGCTGAGTGAAACGAAGATACTTGCGGTGCTCGGTGGGTGAGTAAATAGACATGGATTGGGCCTGTGTCAGATTGAAAGTCGTTTGATGCGGTAGAGAACATGTGGTCGCTGCCAATGACCAATCGGCACCGTCGCATCTTCGAAGTCGTCGGCTGGAGCATGGGTCATGCCCAGTCGCTCGGCCATTCGCCGGGAACGGACGTTCGACTTGGTCATGTAGGCCACCACTTCCTCAATGCTGGGGCGATGCCAGGCGTCGTCCAGGGCGGCGTTGGCCGCTTCCGTGGCCAACCCCCGGCCGCAGGACCAGGGCGCAAACAGCCAGCCGATCTCGACCGTGAGGGAACCGGAAACCTCATCGCTCGACATTACCGAGAGGCCTGCTCCTCCGATCAGCGCCTGGTCGGATTTACGCCGGACTGCGAAAAATCCGAAGCCGTGGCGCTGCCAGTGCGCGATGATCCAACTGAGGGCGCCATAGGCTGCAGCGGCATCAAGGACAGCAGGATAGAGATAGCGACGGACCACCGGGTCAGCGTTCAACTGCGCAAAGAAGGGAGCATCGTTGAGCGTCCATGGGTCGAGCACAGTCCGCTCGGTCTCGATTCTGGGATATGACCTTTGCGGCAGGGGCGACCGATTCCCTTCGGTGCAGGGAGCGTTCATCGCCATTTGGTCACCAAGCGCGCTATCGCTGCGAAAGCAATCCAGCCAAGAAGTATGCCCAATGCGTTGGGAAAGAGGTCGGCAAGGCGGGGATTGTGGCCCACGACCGTCGATTGCGAGACTTCCCAAGCCGCACTTACAAGGAACGTCAGGACCGCTGCAAGAGTAAGCCGCCGTGATCCCAATGCGGCGCCCGCGGCGAGCATGATGGCAAAGGTTGAGCCGATGTGGGGCAGCTTGGTCAGCGCGTTCAAAACCGCGTCCATGGACAGTGTCCAGTCGAACTGGGGTGCCCGGCGCCCCTTCGGAGCATCGTTGGCCGCCCAGACGCTCGCGAGGGACAGCGCGGTGAAGGGAATCCAGCGCAGGGCACGGACCAGGATCGGATCGCTTGGTCGCTGGGTGCTATTGGTGTCTTGCATGGTGATAGGCTTCGCTTGGGGACTGGTAGAATGGAACTATCGATGGGACAGAGACGGAATGGGATTTGCCGGCGATCCCGGTGAGCGCAGCGGCAGTCCGAACAGCGGCCGTAGCCATGCGACGCGGCGGATGAGTTCGTAGCCGATCAGGCACCCCGTAACGGTGCCGAACGTCACGACGGACGCCTCGAGCACCAGCGGCAAGTGGTTGGCTGTGGCTAGAGCGCCCAGGGAGACAATCAGGGTCTGATGCAGAACGTAGTACGGCAGAATTGCCTTGTTCAGGTAGGTCAGCAGTCGGGTCTTGCAGTTGAGGTACCTGTCTGCAGCAGCAAGCATCGCCACAATGACGCACCACGCGTAGATCAACCGGACTGTTCCGCCATCCGCCACGGGCGACAAGTCCAACACCAGCACGGCACCAAGCGTCGCGGCGCACACAGCGGCCCACAAGCCGGTCTGTCGAACGCACCGCCAGAACGACGGAGCGCGGGCGACCAGATAACCGAACAGCATTGCCGTCAGGCTGATCGCGTGGGTGAACCAGTCATTGACCAGATCATGGGTTACCGGGAAGCGATCGGCCAGGACGATACTGGCGACGAGGAAAGTGATCGGAGCAATGGCCAGCAGGCCAAGGCCCAGCCAGACATTGTCACTACCGTCCAAATAGGCGGCCAGGCGGTCGGCAGGACCTGCTGCCGCGCAGATGATAAGGGTGTAGACAAGCAGATAAATCAGATACCAGAGATGGTTCCACGCCGGGGTAAGAATGGAGAACTCGAAGTCCACATCGAGATAGTCCATGTAGAACGCCCAATAATCGGCGCCGATCTCGCCTTTCTGCAGCAGTTCGAAATAGCTCTGCGGCGCGCACAGGACAAAAAAGCCGAACATCAATGGCAAGCCCAGCCTTTTCAGCCGCAGGCCGCAAAGTTGCGCAACGGGCACGCGATCAAGCGCATATCGAAGGGCCATGCCCGAAATCAGGAACAGAAGTGGCAGGCGCCACGGGTTGACCAGGCGCATGACGGGTTCAATGGCGTCGGAGTGGAAACGGCTTTTGGTGTGCCAGTCCCAGCTCACATAGAACATGCCGATATGGTAGGCAATAAGCACCGCAAAGGCGCCGACCCTTAGCCAATCGAGATCGTGGCGGCGGGGCTTTGGGGAGGTATGAACTGTGTATGTCATCGAGCTGCTTTTTGGTTCGCAGCGACGCCTAGCCCTTGCGATCGGGATCGGGTATCGACGAGTGACGAGCGGCTAACGGGTGGGACGAGTGGCGAGGAGACAGTCGGCTGGATTCGAGCGGGATCTCGAGCGGCAGGTGCTCATGCGCGTCTGGCTGCTTGGCGTGGTGTTCCTGGCCGGGGTTGCCGTCACCAACACTCTGACACTAATCACCGAGGCACAGCGCGCCGGAACCTCACCGGACTGGTTGGAACCTTGGATTCTCGAGGTGACCAGCGTGGTCTCGCTGGGCGTGCTCATTCCCGCCGTCGCCGCGCTTGAGCGGCGTTTTCCCTTTACAATTGAAACTTGGCGAAGCGCTTCTGTCGCACACTTGGCCGGCAGCATTGCTTTCTCCGCCTCCCACATGCTGGGAATGTGGGTGTCGCGGGTGATTTCGTTCCGCCTTGTCTTGGGGCGGGACTACGCTTTCCTCGATGATCCACTGGCCGACGCACTCTATGAATATCGAAAGGATCTGCTGCCTTACTTCATCATCGTGATGTTGCTCAAACTGACTCGTGACATGCTTGAGGCGCGTCAGGCCGCGAGAATTTCACGAGACGAGGCGCGATCCTCCGGCAGGTTGACGCTCAAGTCAGGTGGCCGGATGCTGATGTTCAGTAGCGCCAGCTTTGTGTGGGCGAGTTCTGCCGGGAACTATGTGGAAGTCTGTATCGATGGGCGCGTTTACCTGGCACGCACCACTTTGAAGGCGCTGCTTGAACAGATCATGGATGCCGGGGTGGATGTGGCCCGCATCCACCGCACGCTGATTGTGAACTCGGCGCATCTGCGCGAAATCCGCCCCCGCCGCGACGGTGATTTCACCGCCGTTCTCGTCGACGGCACCGAATTCAGGGGATCGCGCCGGTACCGCGCTAACGTGCCCGGCGCGACTCCTGTTTCACAGCCTTGAACAATTCGACTTTCCCGAGTGCAGGAAGCAATCACGCGAGGACTGGACTGCTCCAGCCACCAGCGGGACGTCCAACATCGTCCAGGCGGCGCTACGATATTTCCTTCCTGGTGAGGGGCCTAGGTCGCGAACCGTCAATGTCCGAGATGCCGTAATCAAGGGCGAGTTGCGCAGCCACATGGGCCTGACCCGACTTTGCCATCAAGTCCCTGTCCCTCCACAAACCGGCAATGGTCCGCCCGATGAACTGCGGTGACTCCGAGTTGGACAGATCGAAGAACTCCGCCGCGCGCAACACCGCCTCCGTTCGGACCAAGCCAGGGTAGAGGGCCAAGGCCGCGACATTGTGAGGTCGCAAATCATGGGCAAAGTCTGCGGCCATCTTGTTGGCTGCAGCCTTGGAAATACCATAGATGGCATTGCCATTGTATAGTTCAGCGGCCCAGAACGAGATGTTGACGATCAAGCCGCGTCCACTGCCGATCAGAATTGGAGCCGCCGCCCGCGATGCGATGAAGGCTGCGCGCACCCCCACGTCGATCATGGCGTCCCAGCGCCGGATCGGCTGCTGCCAGAAGGGCCGCCCCCAAGTGAACTCCTGGCCCTCTACCATGTGCTCATATCCCGGCCAGGCATTGTTGACCAAGATGTCGAGCCTGCCGCCGCGGCCAACGTCGCTGATAACCTCCTCGGTTTGGGCATCAACTGCGTGATCGCAGCGGTGCACGAACAGGCGGCCGGGCAAGGACGCCGCATCCTGGATCAGCCCCTCCAATGACCCCCCGCCCTGCGGGTGCTTCTGCGCCTCGGCCTCTGTCATGGTACGGCCGGTTGCGTGCACCGTAGCGCCTTCAGCAAGAAGTGCCAGAGCGATCCCCCTGCCAACGCCGCGGCTCGCGCCTGTAACCAGTGCAACCACATCTTTCATGCCACAACTCCCTCTGCGATTGGACAATAAGAACAAACCAAATCGGAACAGGCAAAATCGCGCCGGACGAAACCCGTCAGCCCAGCGGGACCCGATATGCAGCAAGCCTAGCGCCGGCCTTGCAGGTTGCACAACGTGCTGATGGCACCGATTCCCGCCGCTCATCCCTCCGGTCTGCCGCTCAACCCAAACCGCTTAGGTCTTTGGCCATGCTTCGTGCAATCAGCCGCTGTCCGGACACGGTAGAGGCAGCGCCGGGACAAGACTTGAGTTCCAATCGACCGGCAAGTCTTCTCAACTGGCGCGGCAACCCTGCGAGCACGTCGATATGCTGAAACGTCCACCTAAGAAGAGCGAAGTGATTGAGCTTCGGCTGCCATACGAAACGAAGGCGGCATTCATGGCCAAGGTCCGACAGGAAGGCGTGACGGCTAGCGCCGTCCTGCGCCGGCACATCGATGTGTATTTGCAGGGATCTGCAGAAGAACGAAACGTCCTCGACCCGAAGGAAACGCCTATGAGACGTAATTCTAAGCACGACCCGATGTTTTTTGCCGGGCGCCGCTGGCGTCCCGCCATCGCGGCACTGACCACCCTGATTGGCCTGGGCGCTGTGGTGCTCACGATTTCGCCGGCGAATGCCGTGCCCGATCTTACTAGTGCCTTCAAGCATCTCGACACCGACGGCAATGGCGTCCTGACGCAAGATGAGTTCAAGGGCGCTATTTCGCACCGCGCATCGTCTTTGGCTGCACCAACTCATCAGCCTGTAGTCAAACCGATGGACCAAGTTCCACCAGGGAGTGACGTTCTGCTCATGGTCGGGCAGCCAGGAACCGGCTCTGCCTCTGCCTTCATTGCGGCATTGGCCCAAAACGAGCCTCCATCTGACAAGCACGTCGGCGATGCGATATGGGATGAGTTCACCAGCGCAGATTCGAATGGCGACGGCCTGCTAGGCTTTGGCGAATTCTTCCGCCGTCACGGCGTGGTGATGGCTGAACTCTTTGACTCCGTTGACAAGGACCAAGACGGTTTCGCCGATGCCATGGAGCTGAAAATCGTGAATGCCGATGGCAGCATACCAGCCGATTTCATTCGTGCCGTGGATAGTAATGCTGATGGGAAGCTGAGCCGGCTTGAGTTTACCCAACACTAGAAATCGGGTCGTGCCGTTGTTGCTACATTCGAGTAGCAGCGACACCCCATTTCACCGGAGCAGCGTTGGCCGGCGGAATCACCTGATCCGGCCGGCCAACCAATCAAGCAATGCGGTGGATGTATCGCTACTGTTCCGACGATGTCGCCGGAGCTCCCGAACTAAATACCTGACCAAGAGAGGCAATGGTATTTATGGACAGTTTCTCGGCCTCTTTGAGCCGGCAAGAGGGCGTTGTGGATAGCATCTTCAGCACCTGCCTTGACATGCTCGAGGAACCAGCCTTCGCACACATACAAGGCATTGGCATTGCTTCTGGCGAAAATATTCGACTGGGGGGACCAGCAATTGATCGCCTAACCAACGTTTTCTCGATTACAAAGGCGGTCGTTGCGATGGCTGCACGGCATGCGCTACACCAACGCCTCTTTGCTAGTCTGGACGACACGGTCACGCTCGACGGGCACACGTGTCCACCCACAATAGGCAATTTGCTCGCAATGAAGCAGTCATGGCGGCTGGAGCCCGACATGGACGAAATCGAGCGTCGAGCCGTAGATCCGGTTCCGTCTATCGCTAACGCGCTGGGTCGTTCAACGAGCACAGGACAATATGTCAACGCCGGAATGCATCTTTTGATGCGGGAGCTTCACCTCCGCACCGGATCCGCCCGGAGCTTCGTTGAGGACGAAGTGTTGTTGCCGGCCGGCATATGCGCCTACAAGTGGGAAGGCGATGCAACGGGTGTTCCTTGGGGGCACGCACACCTACACCTGAGTGTGCGGGACACCCTCAGGCTCGGTATGCATTGGCTGGGCGCGGAGCCTCTCGTACCTCGCTCTGGGGAACCGACGCCGCCGATGCCGCCGGAATGCCTGCCTTATGTTGATGGTTTTTGGATCGGTAACAGCTATCTTTTAGCCGCCGGTTGGGGTGGACAGTGCCTCTTGATGATACCTGCAACTCACACAGTCTTTACCGCACTGGCGGACACCGGCTGGAGCCGGAGGACCAACCGTGACACCTTGCAGGACGGCTGGCGTACCGGCCGTGAGCTGTTTCATCGAAGCCTGCCTGAAGCCGTTGCGTGGCGTAGCTGAGTGTTTCGCTGCCAGCGGGACGAGGACGGCCGCCCCGCTGGTAGCAGTTGCTCGGTTGATGCCGCTCGCTGGCGCCTACTGCGTTCATGAGTACCCGCAGTGTGGTGTTTCTGCGCACTCGACCAGCTTTGCCGGCTCATACCGATCCGGTCTCATGCGCCACCGCTAAACGGCAGCCAAAACTTTGCAGTGGGCCATCGAACGGCTCGGGTGAGGTCACGAACTGACGAGGAAAACTGCTCGATGATGCGCTGCATGAACGGCCGCTTCCTGGCCAACGCTCTACAAAAGCAGACCGTCCGGATACGGCCCCCCAACTCGGACCCTCCGCTAAGATTTTGGGTGACAGTTTGCTCGAGTCCAATGGTGCCCTTGAAGTCGTAATGTGCCTGATACACATTTGTTTTTGAGCCTATGTCGCTAAAAGCACCGCGCTTCCCGAATTCCCGGAGAGTCCCTTTCTCTCCGCTATTTCCCCTTCTCTACAAATGCAGTCTGACCGTGCCGTGACGCGTCGTCTGGCGGCCTTGATCAAATGATGTTGACTTGTGCGTTTAGTGTGCTACATCTCTAGCACACTAGATAGGCAAGACACATGGATGATTTTCACGCCAGCCAGCCGATCTTCGTACAGATCCGGCAGCGGCTGATCGAGATGATCCTCCGGCAACAGGTAGCGGAGGGCGACGCATTGCCCTCGGTGCGCCAGATTGCCGGCGATCTTTCGGTCAATCCGCTGACGGTCACCAAGGCCTTCGAGGCCCTGGTCGATATCGGGGTGGTGGAGAAACGCAGGGGACTGGGCATGTTCGTTACCAGCGGCGCGCGGGCGCAATTGCTCGCTCATGAACGCGAGAAATTCCTGAAGGAAGACTGGCCGCGCATTGCGGCGCAGATCAAGGCGCTCGATCTCGATCTCAAGGATCTGATCAGCACAGACACCAAGCGCGAAGGGCAGACCAAATGAGTGAGCTTTCCGTTTCCGCCGACCCGATCGTTTCCGCGCGCGGGCTGACCAAGTCCTTCGGCCGCAAGCAGATTTTGCATGGGCTCGATTTCGACATTCCGGCCGGCCGCATCTATGGGCTGGTGGGGCACAATGGCGCAGGCAAGACCACAACGCTCAATGCCATGCTGGGCCTGACCAGCTACGAAGGCACCATCCGCGTGCTGGGCGAAGATCCATTCGCCCGCCGCGCCAAACTGATGGAAAACGTCGCCTTCATTTCCGATGTGGCCAGCCTACCCCGCTTCCTCAGGGTCCGCGAGCTCTTCGCGCTGCTGACCAATATCCATCCCAATTTCTCGCCAGAAAAGGCGCGGCAATTCCTTGAGGGTACCGATATCCGGCCCGAAATGAAGATCCGTACACTGTCCAAGGGCATGATTGCGCAGTTGCACCTGGCAGTGGTGATGGCAATCGACGCCAAGCTCCTCGTGCTCGACGAACCGACGCTCGGGCTCGACATCACCTATCGCAAGCGCTTCTACCGCCGGCTGCTGGAAGATTACATGACCGAGGAGCGGACGCTGATCATCACCACCCACCAGGTGGACGAGATCGAGTTCATGCTCTCCGACATCATGTTCATCCGCGATGGGGAAATGATCCTGCACATGCAGATGGAGACGGTCAGCGAGAAATTCACCCAGCTGGTGGCCGACAGCGCCGAGGCGCAGGCCCAGGCCCGCGCACACAGCCCGGTCTATGAGGAAACGCGCTTCGGCCAGACCGTGTTCATCTTCGACGGCGTCGAGCGCGAAAAACTGGAGCCGCTGGGCCGGATTTCCACGCCCACCATATCCGATCTCTTCGTGGCGCTGATGCAGCGGCCCACGGCCAATCCGGAGACCGCCCGATGAAGGCCTTCTTCGCCCTGATCCACCGCGAGTTCATCGAGCATCGCGGGGCTTTTTTCATTGCGCCACTGGTGCTGGTGGGCGTGGTGTTCACCCTGACCCTCTTGGCCTTCAGCGTCGACCGGCTCGACACCCGCTTTTCGGGCCAATTGTTGACCGTCGTGCCCAATTGGGTGTTCGAGGCCGGCTTTGCCGGTCTCTCGGGCGCGTGGCTGGCCTATCTTGGATTCGTGCTGTTCTTCTATTGCGCGGATGGTTTTGCCGCCGACAAGCGCAACAACGCGATGCTGTTCTGGAAATCGATGCCGGTTTCCGACTTCAAGGTGCTGCTGAGCAAGATTACGGCGGCGTTAACCATCCTGCCCGGCGCGGTGTTTGCCGTGGCGCTGATCAGCATCCTGCTGATGTTCGGGGTGGCCTATGTCACCACGATGATTGCGGGCCTCGGCAGTGGCGGCCTGTTCGGCGCTATTGTCGGCATTTATGGCCAGATGGCTTTGGTATTCCTGGTTGTGCTGATCTGCGGCCTCCTGTGGTACCTGCCCTATATGGCTCTGGTCGGCGCCCTGGGGAGCGTGGTGGGGCGATGGGCCATTCCACTGTCGCTGCTGCTGCCCACCGTGGTTTCAGCGCTGGAATGGGTGACCCTGGGAGGCCTTCACCCCTTTGCCACCCGCACCTGGGCCTATCTCGACTACCGTTCGCAACTGCCGGTTTCCACCGACCATCTCGACCGGGTTTTCGAAGGACAGGACGCGTTTGATGCAACCTTGTTCGTTACCGATTTCCTGCAGAAGTTCGACTGGCCGCAGGTTGGCATTGGCGCGGTATTCGCCCTTGCCGTGCTCTACATCGCTTCGGAATACCGGCGTCGCGCGCCGGCTAACTAGGTCCGCCAAGAAGACGATCCCACGCAAGACCTTGCCGCCGCAGCTGAAAGGTGCGGCGGTTTTCTCTTTTGCGGCACCATGCTAGATGCCTTCGACCTGAAGGAATTGAGCCCAGCATGACCCTGCCCCCCATTGTCAGCTTCTGGCACGGACCGCTGAGCTGGCTCGAAGTGCTGTGCATCACGTCGTTCTGCCGGCGGGGACATGAGGTTCATGTCTATTCCTATGACCCCATAGAAAGCCTGCCCGAAGGCGCAGTCTGGCGGGATGCCGCCGAAGTGCTGCCCAAGGAAAAGCTGGTCTTCTACAAAGGTAGGGGCACGCCGGGCGTCTTTTCCGACCACTTTCGCTACGCTGTCCTGCGCATGGGTTTGGGAGTCTATGCCGACCTGGACATCTATTGCGTCCGGCCCATCGAGGGCCCGCCGGACTATCTGTTTGCCTGGGAGCGGCCCGGCTCGGTCAATGGCGCGGTGCTGCATATTCCGGCCGAGACGCCCCTGCTCGCCGATCTTCTGACCATTTTCGAATATGAAAAGCGTCCGCTCTTCGAGCCGCATCTGCGGCCTCTCAGACGTCTCGAAGTGGCCCTGAGACGCCTGGTGGGCAACCGGGTTTCGCCCGAACATATGCAATACGGTGCGACTGGGCCCATGGCCCTGACCCATTACGTCGCCAAGCACGGATTGACCGGCAAGGTGCGGTCGTCCGCCACCTTCTACCCGGTCCCCTATGAAGGCATCCCGGCTTTGATGCAGCCGGGATCGAGCCTTGATGAAGCCATCACGCCCGAGACTTTGGGTATCCATCTCTGGCGCAGCCAGCTCACCGATCGCGGCCGCGCCGGCCTTCCGCTGCCAGCCCAGGGCAGTGCCCTTGCCGCGCTTTGCGCCGCCGAAGGGCTCGATCCTGGCTTAGTGGCCTAACGCATCAGGCGCAGCTTTTTCAGCCACCAGCGTTTCCAGCGATGCCGGGCGAAGCGGTAGAACAGGGCATTGGTCATGGTGTGGCGGTACAGCCGAGCAAAGGCAACGCTGGGCCGCATGGTGGAGAGCAGATGCCAGGGGCTGTTGTCGCCGGTATAGTGGATAATTGCCGGGTTGAGGCTTTCATGGGCGGGCATGGAATCGATGGTGTTCCACCGCCAGGAGAGGCTCAGCCATTGACCCTTGAAGGTCAGGTTCAACAGATCCTGATCGTAATAAATGCGCTGCATGATCCCGGCCTGGTGCAGTTCCTCCATTTTCTCAATGATGCGCGCTTCGCGCCAGCGCCGGACATCGATCAGCATCACGCCGGAATTGAAGTAGTAGTCAGCGGGATCGAAGATATCCCGGTTTTCGCGCATGTCCCGGCCGCTGGTGATCTGCGCGGCGGCTATATCGCGCACCGCAGCGATGGCGTTGCCTTGCAGGTCGAGGTCAAACAGCTTTTTGACGCTGTCGCGCACCAGGGTGTCGCAATCGAGATAGAGGACGCGCTCGACCTCGTCACCGACCAGCCGGTCGATCAGCAGCCGCGCATAGACGATGGAGGGGAAGCGTTCGCTTTCCGGCATGCGCGCGGCCATGTCGGTGAACATCTCCATCTGATCCAGCGCATGCCAGATCAGCTTGACCGGAAACTCGTCCTGGATCGCTTCGAGATCGGCCTTGTGCTCAGGCGTCAGTGTGCGGTGACAGAGATGAAAGACCAGCTCTTCGCGCCCGGGGGTAAACAGACAGACCGAGCGCATGGTGGCATAGGCCGGCGCCCAGAAATTGTCGTCGAATGTCAGGGCAATATGCATCGTCATGGATCAGACCCCGCTCCGGTCAGCTTCGCCCCACGGGGCCGGATGGCCACGCTTTTCCATGACCTTGCCGGTGCGTCAACTGACAAGCTTCTCGCCGATGAGGCGGAGTACGCTCTGGATAAGACGGGTCTCAGGAGGCAGGGCGGCTATTTGGCTCCAAGCCCTGCATAGGGGACCCACGTATGTCTTGCCCGGATACCTTGCGATGGTCCTGTGCGACCGGGGCGAACCGAAGAGCACAGCCGCCGCCGTGATGGTAGATGACCCGCTGCTGCTGCTCGTTGGCGCAGCGCAGACGAAAAAGCTACTTGCGAATGATTTGCAATTGCACTAGTTCTGAGCCTGGTCGAAAACTGGAGACGCAGATGCACCGCCGCCTCATTGCAACCTTGCTACTCGCCCTGCCTCTGGGCCTGACCTTGCCTGCCGCCGCACAGGAGCGTCTCAAGGCCGTTACCACCTTCACTATCCTTGCCGACATGGCCCGGAACGTGGCTGGCGAGGCGGCCGATGTGGTCTCGATCACCAAGCCGGGCGCTGAAATCCATAATTACCAACCAACGCCAGGCGATTTGGTGGGCGCGCTGGATGCCGATCTGGTGCTGTGGAACGGGCTCAACCTCGAACAATGGTTTGACCAGTTCCTCGACAATCTGCCCGATGTGCCCAGCGTGGTGCTGACGAAGGGCATCGAGCCGATCGGCATCGGCGAGGGCCCCTATGAGGGCAAGCCGAACCCGCATGCCTGGATGTCGCCGACCGACGCTTTGGTCTACGTCGAGAATATCCGCGCCGCATTCGTCCAGGCCGACCCGGCCAATGCCGAGATCTACAATGCCAACGCCGAAGCCTATGCGGCCCAAATCACCGCCACGGTCGAGCCGATCCGCCAGGCGCTGGCCGCCATTCCCCAAGAGAACCGCTGGCTGGTGACCTCGGAAGGCGCCTTTTCCTATCTGGCGCGTGATTTTGGCCTCAAGGAACTTTACCTCTGGCCAATCAATGCCGACCAGCAGGGAACGCCCCAGCAGGTGCGCAGCGTTATCGACGCTGTACGCGCCAACAATATTCCAGTCATCTTTTCGGAGAGCACGATTTCGTCCAAGCCGGCCGAGCAGGTGGCGCGCGAGACTGGCGCCAAGTATGGCGGCGTGCTCTATGTGGATTCTCTTTCCGAAGCAGACGGTCCGGTCCCGACCTATCTCGATCTGCTCAAGGTCACCACAGAGACGATCGCCGCAGGATTTACTCAGTGAAACAAAGTGCAGGCCCCGGCATTGCGGTAGAGGACATAACCGTTGCCTATCGCAATGGCACCACGGCCCTGAGGCATGCCAGCTTCACCAGCCCGCGCGGTTCAATTACCGCGCTGGTCGGCGTCAATGGCGCCGGCAAGTCCACGATCTTCAAGGCTATTATGGGCTTTGTGCCGGTTGTGTCCGGTTCCATCTCCATTCTGGGCCAGGCGGGCCGGCAGGCTCAGCGCCAGAACAAGGTGGCCTATGTGCCCCAGTCCGAGGATGTGGACTGGAATTTTCCAGTCCTGGTCGAAGACGTGGTGATGATGGGGCGCTTTGGTCACATGAACATGCTGCGCATCCCCAGCGCCAATGACCGCAAAAAGGTCGCGGCGGCACTGGAGCGGGTCAACATGGCCCAATATGCCAAACGCCAAATCGGCGAGTTGTCCGGCGGGCAGAAAAAGCGCGTCTTCCTTGCCCGCGCGCTGGCACAGGAAGGCGAGGTGATCCTGCTCGACGAGCCCTTTACCGGGGTCGACGTCAAGACCGAGGACGCCATCATCGCCCTGCTGCGTGATCTGCGCGACGAGGGCAAGGTGATCCTGGTCTCCACCCACAATCTGGGCTCGGTGCCCGAATTCTGTGACCGCACCGTCATGGTCAAGGGTACGGTGCTGGCCTATGGCCCGACCTCCGAAGTGTTCACCCGCGAAAAGCTCGAAGAAGCTTTTGGCGGCGTGTTGCGCCATTTCGTGCTATCCGGCCAGGGCCTGCATGCCGATGACGATCCGCGCCACCTTTCGGTGCTGACCGACGATGAACGTCCGCTGGTTTTCTATGGCGAAAAGGGCAAGGAAGAACACCAGCAGTCGAGCGGCGAGAAATGATCGAGGCGCTGCTCGAGCCGTTTTCCTATAGCTACATGGTCAATGCCATGTGGGTGTCAGCGCTGGTCGGCGGCGTCTGCGCCTTCCTGTCGGCATATCTCATGCTCAAGGGCTGGTCGCTGATCGGCGACGCTCTCAGCCACTCCATCGTCCCCGGTGTGGCCGGCGCCTACATGCTGGGCCTGCCCTTTTCACTCGGTGCCTTTCTCTCGGGCGGCCTTGCCGCAGGCGCAATGCTGTTCCTTTCCCAGCGCACCAAATTGCGCGAGGACGCTGTGATCGGTTTGATCTTTACCGGCTTTTTTGGCCTGGGCCTGTTCATGGTCTCGGTATCGCCCACCTCGGTGGATGTGCAATCGATCGTGTTGGGCAATATCCTGGCCATAACGCCGCAAGACACGCTGCAATTGGTGCTGATTTCGGTGGTGACCCTGGCTGTGATGCTGGTGATCTGGAAGGATCTGATGGTCACCTTCTTCGATGAGAGCCATGCGCGTTCGATCGGGCTGAGAACCACCTGGCTCAAGGCGATCTTCTTTACGCTTCTTAGTGCCGCGACCGTTGCCGCCATGCAGACTGTCGGCGCCTTCCTGGTCATCGCCATGGTCGTGACGCCGGGCGCTACGGCCTATCTGCTTTCGGACCGTTTCCCGCGCCTTATTCTGCTCGCCATCGCTGTGGGCGTACTGTCTTCGGCCATCGGCGCTTATCTGAGCTATTTTCTCGATGGCGCGACTGGCGGCATCATCGTGGTGCTGCAGACACTGGTGTTCCTCACCGCGTTTGTCTTTGCCCCCAAGCATGGCTGGCTGGCGGCGCGCCGCCGGATAGCGGGGGAGACCGCGCCATGACTTGGTATGAAATGGCGCTCTGGCCCTTCCAGCTGCCCTTCATGGTCCAGGCCATGGTAATCGGTGTTCTGGTGGCGGTGCCGACCGCCCTGCTCTCCTGTTTCCTCGTGCTCAAGGGCTGGTCGCTGATGGGCGATGCCATCGCCCATGCCGTGCTGCCCGGGGTTGTCCTCGCCTATATCGTGGGCCTGCCCATTGGCATCGGGGCCTTCATCGCCGGCATGGTCTGTGCGCTCTCGGTCGGTTTTCTCAAGGAGAACAGCCGCATCAAGGAAGACACGGTCATGGGCGTGGTCTTTGCGGGTCTGTTTGGCCTTGGCATCGTGCTCTATACCGCCATCACCACCGACGTGCATCTCGACCACATCCTGTTCGGCAATATGCTGGGGGCCAGCGCGGACGATATCCTGTTGGCAGTGGTCATTGCCCTGGCCGTGGTCGTGATTGTCGGCGCCAAATGGCGCGACCTGATGCTGTTCATCTTCGATGCACAGCAGGCCGGCGCCATCGGGCTCAATACCCGCCTGCTCCATTATGGCCTCCTGGCGATGATCTCGCTGACGATTGTGGGCGCCCTGCAGGCGGTGGGCATGATCCTGGTCATCGCGCTGCTGATTGCGCCGGGGGCCATTGCCTTCCTCATCACCCGCCGCTTCGGCGTGATGCTGCTGGTGGCGGTAGGCGTGTCGGTCGGCTGCAGCCTTCTGGGCGTCTACTTGAGTTTCTTCCTCGACAGCGCCCCGGCGCCGACCATTGTGCTCCTGATGAGCGCCTGCTTCATCCTGGCTTTCATGGCCACGCAAAGGCGCCGGGTGGCGACGGTTTAGGGCACTTATCCCCGCATCGGCCAGCGCCCCCACACTAGGCTCCGGATCAATCTGGAGTCTTTTCTCATGGACCATACCGCCCGCCTTGCCCTTCCCTTCATCATGTCGGGGCAGGCGCTCAAGCACATTACCCATAATGACGCCCTTAACCGGCTCGACGCCCTGGTGCAGCCGGTGGTGGAATCCACAATTGTCGCGGCACCACCCGTCGCGCCCCTGCCCGGCGAAGCCTGGATCGTTCCATCCGGCGCCAGCGGCGCCTGGGCCGGGCACGCGGACGAAATCGCCGCCTTCCAGGACGGCGCCTGGACGTTCCACGATCCGGCGAAAGGCTGGCAGGTGTTCGACCGCGCCGGCGACAGGCTGCTGATCTTTTCGGGAACTGCCTGGGTGCCCGTTGCCGCCACCGGATCAGGTCTGCCGCAACTGGGGGTCAATACCAGTGCCGACGGCATCAACCGGCTCGCAGTGGCCTCCGTTGCGACGCTTTTGACCCATGCCGGCGCCGGGCACCAGCTGAAGCTCAACAAGGCGACAAGCGGTGACACGGCAAGCCTGCTGTTCCAGTCGAACTGGTCCGGTCGGGCCGAGATGGGGTTGATGGGCGATGATCATTGGCGCATCAAAGTCAGCCCGGACGGGTCGACCTGGACCGATGCAGTCACCATTGCGGCCGACACCTCTGCCGTCAGCATTGCCGGCATGCTGCGCCCAGCCGGTGACAATGTGCAGAGCCTGGGCATGAGCGGGGCGCGCTGGTCTGCAGTCTGGTCGGCCACCGGCACCATCCAGACTTCGGATGAGCGGCACAAGACGGCGATTGCCCCCAGCGATCTGGGCCTCGATTTCATCCGCCTGCTCGAACCGGTGCGCTTTGAATGGAAAGGCGGCGACGGACGGCATCACTATGGGCTGATCGCCCAGCAGGTCGCCGCGGTAGCGGACCGTCTCGACGCCGATTTCGGCGGTCATGTGCTGGCCGATCGCGAGAACCCGGAAAGCCAGCAGGCTCTGCGCTACGACCAGTTCATTGCCCCGCTGATAGCCGCCATAAAGGAGCTGGCAGTGCGTATTGAGGAGCTGGAGCGGCACCGGCCCCGCCCCTGACCCTGCCGAAGGTCAACGGCGGGTGATTGCGGCGCCCCCTATTCGCCATGCCTCGCGGTTTCGACCGGCGTGATCGGCGTGGAGTGACCTGTGGGACTGGGATCGGCGCCCTGGGCGGAGAGCTCGGCCTGCAAAGCCTGCATCAGGGCGAGCTTTTCCGCATCGGACAAGGCGTGCAGGCGCCGGCTCAGGCGGATGGTGAAGTCGGAGAAGGCATTGTGCCAGTCCGATGGCAGCTGCTTGAGGTCCACTCGGCGTGCTTGTGGTGCCTTGGCGGCCTGAATGCCGGCGGCGGTCAAATCAAAGAAGTCGTCCAGCTCGGGCAATATCACCTGATCGCCCCCGAGCCTGCCCGTTGCAACCAGCGCCTCGCGCAGGGCTTGGCGTTCCTCGTTCTCACCATGGGTCAGAAACAGCGCACCGTGGGCAGGCAGGCGACTGGTTATCCAGGCCATCAGCTCGGAATGGTCGGCATGGGCCGAGTAATTGCCCATCGAGCGGATGGCAGCGCGCACCGGAATGACCGAACCATGAATGCGCACTTCCTTGGCGCCAGAGAGGATGATCTGGCCCAGCGTGCCCGGCGCCTGGTAGCCGACGAAAAGCACGGTGGCATTGGAGCGGATCAGATTGTTCCGGAGGTGATGCTTGATGCGGCCGGCATCTGCCATGCCCGAGGCCGACAGTATGATGGCCCCGCCCTTAATGGCGTTGAGACCCTTGGAATCCTCCACCGCTTCGATGATGCGGAAGCGCGGATCATTGAACAGCTCGTCGGCAGTGAGTTCTGTGTCTTCGAACATTTTCGCATATTTGCGATAGACCCCGGTGACCTTGCTCGCGAGGGGGCTGTCGAGCGCGACCAATTGTGGGTCGATCTCCCCCATTTTGATCAGCGTACCGATATCGTGCAGCAATTCCTGGCTGCGCTCGACCGCAAAGGTGGGGATGATCAGATTGCCGCCGCGCCCGAGTGCATCCTGGATCTCGGTCTTGAGCGTCTCGCGGCGCTGCTCAAGCGAATATTCGACCCGGTCGCGGCCGCCATAGGTGCTTTCGCACAGGATATAATCAAAGCCTGCCGGCCCTTCGGGCTCGGCATAGAACACCTTCTCATCCGGCCCGATATCGCCCGAGAACATTAGCCGCACCGGCTTGTTTTCGCCGTCGGCCACCTCCACCTCGATGGAGGCCGAACCGATGATATGCCCGGCATTCCAATAGCGCGCCCTGATGCCAGGGCCCGGTTCGATCCATTCGCCATAGTTGCAAGCATTGCGGTGCTCCAGCGCCTCTTCGGCGTCGGCCATGGTGTAGAGCGGCTTGACCGGTTCGTCGCCGCGGCGCGAGCGCTTACGCGTTTCCCTTTCCGCCTCGCTCTCCTGGATTCCGGCGCCATCGGGCAGCAGATATTCGAGCAAACCCGCCGTCGGGGCCGTCATCCACATCGGCCCGCGCCACCCCTCGCCATAGAGCTTGGGCAAGAGGCCCGCGTGGTCGATATGCGCATGGGTCAGGAGCAAGAAATCGATCGATTTGGGGTCGAAAGGCGTCGGCTTGAGATTGAGCTCGCGCACGCTCTTATTGCCCTGGAACAGACCGCAATCGACCAGGAACTGCCCGCCCGGATGCACAACGCGATAGCACGAGCCGGTCACGGTGCCTGCCGCGCCGTGGAAATGCAGGGTGACGGTCATGGCAGGCTCCATTGCTTTCTCGTTTGGCGTGTCGAGGTTAGCCTCACCCATTCGTCAAAGTCGAGGCAGGTCTATTGTCCTGCAAGCCAAGAGGAGAAGTCAGATGACCTATATCGATGGAATGGTGACCGCCGTACCAAAAGCGAACAAGCAGGCCTATATCGCCCATGCCAGCAAGGCGGCCGACATGCTCAGATCCTGGGGCGCCACGCGAATTGTCGAAAACTGGGGCGACGACGTGCCCAAGGGTGAGACGAATGATTTCTATGGGGCGGTGCAGGCCAAGGATGACGAGGTGGTCGTCTTCTCCTGGATCGAATATCCCGACAAGGCCACACGCGACGCAGCAATGGCAAAGATGATGACCCCCGAAGCCATGAAAGAGTTCGGCGAAATGCCGTTCGACGGCAAGCGAATGATCTTCGGCGGCTTCGAGACGCTGTTCGCGAAATAGGCCTAGCGCGGCGCGCGCTTGGCCAGAATGCGCTGCAGGGTGCGGCGGTGCATGTTGAGCCGCCGCGCCGTTTCCGAGACATTGCGGTCGCAGAGCTCATAGACGCGCTGGATATGTTCCCAGCGCACCCGGTCGGCCGACATGGGGTTTTCCGGCGGCTCGGGTTTGTCTTCTCCGGTCGCCAGCAGCGCGTTGATGACGTCATCGGCGTCGGCGGGCTTGGACAGATAATCCATGGCACCAAGCTTTACCGCCGTCACGGCCGTGGCGATATTGCCATAGCCGGTCAGGACGATGGCGCGGGCATCAGCCCGCTTCTGGTGCAGGGCCGAGACCACGTCGAGCCCATTGCCGTCCTCGAGGCGCAAATCCACCACCGCATAGGCGGGTGGACGTTCGGTCACCGCAGCAAGGCCTGCCGCCACACTGCCGGCGACGCGCACCTCAAAGCCCCGGCGCGTCATGGCGCGTTCAAGGCGGCTCAGGAAGGCTGCATCATCATCGACGAGCAGAAGGCTCGGATCGGCAGCCAGAAGGTCTTCAATCGTGTCCATGGCTTTTCCAATATTCCTTTGCTCACCCTACGTCAAAACGAACCGTTCCGATCACTCAATTGCGTTTCGTGGCCAGGTTATACGGACGCGGGCGTGCCCGGCGGGGTCGGCATTGTCGAAGGTAAGTCGCGCGCCGGTGCGCTCGAGCAGGGTTTTGGCAATGAAAATGCCCAGGCCCAGCCCGCCAGGCTGATGCGCGTCGCTGCCGGCGGGGTCCCGCGGGCGGCTGGTGAGATAGGGCTCGCCCAACCGGGCGATCAGTTCGGGGGCAAAGCCCTTGCCATCGTCTATGATCGAGACGGTAATGGAAAGCGCGCTCCAGGCACTTTCGATCCGCACGGTCTGGGCGGCGAAGTCGGTGGCGTTCTCGATCAGATTGCCCAGGCCATAGAGCAGGCCAACGCTGCGTGGAAAGACTGGCGGCGGACCGACGGTTTCGGCGGCATCGAACAGGATCACCTTGCCACGCCCCTCATGGGGACGCGCCACTTCGTCCAGGATGTCGGGCAATGGCGCCTCGGCAAACAGCTCGGCCGGTTCGCTGCCCAGATTGCGCAGCTTGGCCAGAATGGCGCGGCAGCGCGCGGCCTGGGCAATGATGAGTTCGACATCCTCGGCAAGCTGGCTGTTCTTGTCGACCTCGTCGCGCATTTCCTTTGCGGCCAGGGCAATGGTCGAGAGCGGTGTCCCCAGTTCGTGGGCAGCGGCCGCTGCTAGGCCATCGAGCGCCGACAATTGCTCGCGGCGGGACAGCGCCAGTTCAGTGGCGGCCAGCGCATCGGCGATTTGCCGGGCATCATGGGCGACGCGATTGGTATAGGCGGAGATGAACACCACGCCGCAAATGATCGAAACCCAGATGCCGATGACGTAAATGCGGTTGAACACAATATGCTGGTCCGGTTCCCAGGGCAGCGGCAGGTGAACCACGGCGAGAATCGACGCAATGACCGCAGCCAGCAAGGCGACCAGAAAGGCCTGGCGCTTGGGCAGCGAACTGGCAGAAACCGAAACTGGCGCCAGCAGCAGCAGCGAAAAGGGATTCTCCAGTCCCCCGGTCAGGGCCAGCAAGCCGCCTAGCTGGCAGAGGTCGAAGGCCAGTTGCAGCGCGGCAATGCGCGACGGGAGGCGATAATGCGGCCCGAGGCGGAAGGTGAGGCCGATGTTGAAAGCGGCGGACAAGCCGATCAGCGCCAGGCACTCAATAAGAGGCAATGGAAAGCCAAGGCCCCAATTGACAAAGAGGACGCCCATGGTCTGCCCGATCACCGCCAGCCAGCGCAGGATGACAAGGGTCTGCAACCGCAGCGGGCGCCAGCTCGCGGGCATGGGCAGTTGCGGCTGGGTCTGGTCTGTCATGCTTGGCTCCGGGGGCTCAAATGTGGCGCATAGGGAGCGATTTACCCGATTTCAAGCACAAAAATCGACAGGCACATTCTTGATCCTGCCCCGACACGGGCCATTTGAGACTCATCGTGACTGGGAGACGAACGAGAATGACAACTGCAATTATCAAACCGCAATGGTCCCCGCTGACCATCGGCCTCATGGTTCTGGGCTTCATCATCTTCTGGCCGCTGGGCCTGGCGATGCTGGCCTACATCCTCTGGGGCGAAAAATTCGGCGGCTCTGCTGAAAAGGCACAGCACTACTGGAACAAGGGGTGTGGCTATATGCGCAACAACCACAAGCAACACGGCTTTGGCCGCAGCGACTTCACCTCGTCGGGCAATGCCGCCTTCGATGAATATCGCGCCGAACAGCTCAAGCGCCTCGAAGAGGAGCGCGCCCGGCTCGATGCCGAGATCGACGCGTTCCACGAATACATGGCCAACCTCAGGAAGGCCAAGGACCGCGAGGAATTCGACCGCTTCATGGGCGAGCATCGCGGCAATCGCCAGGGCTTTGGCGACAACAGCAACAATCAGAACGACTGGGGCAACAATAACGGCCAATAAGCCGTTGCCCTTCCGACTTCCCGATCCTCCAATGACGACTGGCGCCCCGCAAGGGGCGCCTTTTTTGCGAGATCGCGCCTCTCGTGCCGCCCGAATCCGGTTACACTGGCCGAACCTGATGCCGATCCGGTCACCATGTTCTCCTTTCTGCGCCAACGCACCCCGCCACCTAGAACCACCCAGCTTACGCTGGATGGCGTCGCCGTGGATGTGGCCGTCAAAGTGTCCAAGCGGGCGCGGAGTTTCCGCCTGTCTCTGCCTGCCTCCGGTCCATTGCTGACCTTGCCCGAGGGCGCGCGCTGGGCAGAGGCCGAGGCGTTTCTGAACCGGCATCGCCATTGGCTGGCGGCGCGACTTCCCAGAACCGCTCAGGCACAGCGGCTCGAAGCTGGCGCAATGGTGCCCCTGCGCGGCGTGCCACATCTGGTGGTAGCGACCGGTGTCCTGCGCGGCAGGGTCGAAACCGGTTCGGGTGACGCCGGCCCGGTGCTGCGCGTGCCGGGGGATGCGTCCCACCAGCCGCGCCGGCTCTATGACTGGCTCAGGGCCGAGGCGCTTGCCGAACTCAATGCCCGCAGCGCTTTTCATGCCAAACGCCTGGGCGTGAGCGTCAAACAGGTACGGCTGCGCAGCCAGTCGAGCCGTTGGGGTTCCTGCTCTTCAAGCGGCAATATCAATTACAATTGGCGGCTGATCCTGGCTCCGCCGCATGTGCTGGATTATGTTGCCGCCCACGAGGTGGCGCATCTGGTAGAAATGAACCATTCGCCCGCCTTCTGGGCCACTGTGGAGCGCACGCTGCCGGATATGGAGCGGGGCCGGGCGTGGCTAAAAGCACACGGTCGCGAACTGATGGCCTGGCAGGCGCCCGTCGCCGGATGATAATCAGCGACCCCGCCCCGATGCTGCCGCAATCTGCCCCCTATCACCGTTCCATGCGTCACTTTGTGGTTTTCATCGCGGTGCTTTTGGGTCTGGCCTCGGTTCTGGGCGCTACGACCGCCAATGCGCATCGCTATGTTGCCACGCCTATCGTGGTGCTGAACCATGTCGATGCCGACAACAAGCCGATCCCCGTCGTGGTGCAGGTCCAGCGCGGGCAGATCGATCTGGGCGCAGGCCTGATGTTGCCCTGCGGCTCACATCCTGCAATCGAAGTCTCGGCGCCCCAGTTGACGGCGCCCCCGCCGGCCCGTTCGCCGGTTTTGGCGCCGTGCCGGGTCGCGCCGGACTGGCAGTCCATTTTGCCCCTGCGTCCACCCAAATCCGGCTGAGCGTTTAGTCGAACCCTCGTTTTACGCTCAGCGCCCGCGCCTGCGGGCCAAGGATTTTTCATGTCTCATCTATCCAACGCGACCCCGTCGCGCCGCGCCGTATTGGCTGGCCTTGCCGGCCTTGGCGCCCTCACTCTTGCCGGCTGCTCGACCAGCGGCACCACCCGGCTGGCGACTGCCGCCGCAACGCCCGTTCGTCCGACGATCCCGCTGGACGTGCTGGCCATGTATGCCGCCCGGCCAGAGGAAGAACACCCTGTTCCGGCAGCCGATATCTCGCTGATGGACCCGGTCTATTGGCGCCAGGAAGTCGCAAACCCGACTGGCGAACCAGCCGGGCGCGTGGTGGTCGATACCACCAACTACTTCCTTCATTTCACCATGCCCGAGGGCCGGGCCATGCGCTATGGCGTGGGCCTGGGGCGCGCGGGCTTTGAATGGAGTGGCGAGGGGCACATTGCCTATAAACGCAAGTGGCCGGTCTGGACCCCACCGGCTGAAATGATCGAGCGGCAGCCCGAGCTTGAAATCTACCGCAACGGCCAGCCACCCGGCCTGCTCAACGCGCTGGGCGCCCGCGCGCTTTATATTCATCAGGGCAATCGCGACACGCTTTATCGCATTCACGGCACCATGGACGTGGCCTCGATCGGCAAGGCAGTTTCCTCCGGTTGCGTGCGCCTGCTGTTCCAAGACGTGATGGACCTCTATGAGCGCGTGCCCAATGGTGCACCGATCGTGGTGGTGTAGCGCCGACCGGAACGCAGCGGTCGCCCGTTGACAGGCATAAAAAAGCCCCGGGTCTGGCCCGGGGCTTTTTCGTACGGGTCGGCAGTTCAGTTGCCGAAGATCAGATCCATCAGTGTGCGCTGGGAGCGCTCTTCCTGATAGACCGGCTGCTGCTGCACCTGGCCGGGTGGCACGATCTGACCCTGCGGCTGGGTGAAGCCCTGCTGCTGGGTAGGCGCGGAAGGCACCCAGACCTGCTGGCCAGTCGCCGGGTCGACGACCAGGGTCATGGGCAGGCCGGTTTCCGGGTCAATTGGCGCCTGGCCGAACCCATTGCTCTGCTGCTGTAGCGGGAAGCCGGTGACCGGGTCGATCGCCTGGCCATTGGCGTCATACTGCACCAGCTGGCCCTGATCGATGGGCAGGCCGGTATTGGGGTCCAATTGCTGCACTGGCTGTCCGGTGGCCGGGTCGATCATCGTGCCGGTCTGGATCGGCGCATTGGCCGTCTGTCCGCTGACCGGCGCCAGGCCTTCAATCGGCGCGCCGGTTGCCGGATCAATGGCGATGACCTGTCCGGTGGCTGGGTCGGTGGTGGTTTGTACAGGCTGGCCCGTGCCGCCATCGACATATTGCACCATGGGCTGGCCCGTTGCCGGATCGATTGCAGGCATGCCCGTATTGGGATCGATCAATTGCTGCGCGATGAGCTGGCCGGCATAAGACCCGCCGGGGATCGGAGCAGGCGAGCGGCCCTCCAGCGCCTTGGTCATGAAGTTGGACCAGATATTGGCCGGCACATTGCCGCCGGAAAGACTCGTTCCGGTGTCATTGTCATTGCCCAGCCACACCCCTGTGACCATGGCAGAGGTGTAGCCGACGAACAGGGCGTCACGCGATTCCTGAGAGGTACCGGTCTTGCCGCCCACTTCCCAGCCGCCAATATTGGCGCCCCGGCCGGTACCCACCTCGACGGCGGTCTTGAGCATGTCGTTCATGGCTGCCAGCACATTGGGATCGACGACGCGCCCCGGCCCGGCATTGGAGGCCTCGTAGAGTACATTGCCCTCGACGTCGGAAATCTTGGTGACGACATTGGGAATGACGCCCATGCCACCATTGGCAAAAGGTGCATACGCACTGGTCAACTCGAGCAGGTTCACTTCCTGGGCCCCCAGGGCAATGGAGGGCACAGCCGACAGATTCGAAGAAATACCCATACGCATCGCTACTTCGATGACCTTCTCAGGCGTGACGTCGATGGCCAGACGGGCTGCGATGGTATTGAGCGAATAGGCCAACCCCTGGCGCAGGGTCACCGTCCCGGCATATTTGCCGCTCGAATTGCGCGGGCTCCAGCCATTGTAGTCGAACTGGGCGTCTTCGGCCAAAGTGTCGGGCGTATATCCCTTCTCCATGGCCGCCATATAGACAAAGGGCTTGAAAGCAGAACCTGGCTGGCGTCGCGCGGTCACGGCGCGGTTATACTGGCTGGCCTGGTAATCGACGCCGCCCACCATGGCGCGCACCGTGCCGTCGACATCCATGGCCACCAGCGCAGCCTGGGAGAAGCCGCGCTTCTCGCCTTCATTGGCCACCGCCTCCTTGACGATGAATTCGGCATCCTTTTGCATCTTGTAGTCGATGGTGGTCTGCACCACCACGTCACCCTCGATCTCGCCGATATAGGCGGTCATCAGGCTTTCGACCCAATCCGCGACATAGGATTCCGAACCCGCCACCACGGTGCGAATGGTCTGGTCGGGGTTGATGCGCGCCGCATCGGCTTCCTGACGCGTGATATAGCCTTCCTGCGCCATTGCATTGAGCACGAGGCGCTGCCGGTCGCGGGCGGTATCGGGATTGGCCTTGGGATTATAGGCCGATGGCGCGGGCAGAATACCCACCAGCATGGCGGCCTGGCCCAGCGAGAGATTGCGCGCCGAAACCCCGAAATAGGTCTGCGCAGCCGCTTCGATGCCATAGGCGCCCGAACCGAAATAGACCCGGTTCATATAGAGCTCGAGAATTTCTTCCTTGGTGAAGTTCTGTTCCAGCCAGATGGCCAGGATCGCTTCCTGCACCTTGCGGCCCAGGGTCTGGTCGGGGGTCAAAAAGAGGTTCTTGGCGACCTGCTGGGTGATGGTCGAGGCGCCGCGGGTGACCCCGCGCGCTTCCACCATTTCCACGGCCACCGAGAGCAAGCCGATCGGATCGACGCCGAAATGGCTCATGAAGCGACGGTCTTCCGAGGCGATGAAGGCCGCGGGCACATATTGGGGCAATTCGCGGAAGGTGATGGCCTCGCCGCCCGTCTGGCCGCGATTGGAGATCAGGCTCCCATCGGCCGCCAGGATGCGGATATTGGGTGGACGCTCGGGAATGGCCCAGGTCTCGGAGGACGGCAGTTGCGCGCCGTAATAGACAATGACACCGATGACGGCGAGGCCGCCCCACAGGCAGGCGACAAATCCCCACCAGAGCAGGCCCATGAGAAGACCGCCGCCGCGCTTCTTCTTGCGATTGCGGGCGGGTTCGGCCTTGCCCTTGCGCGGTTGTTTCCTGGGCGATTTTGGCGGCTTGCCTCCGCCGCCACCCGCACCACCAGGGCGCACTTCATCGACTGAGAACGCCATGGTCTGGCCCATGGATGGCTCGACACGCGCACCCCCGGCTGCAGGGCGCGCCTGGGTCTTGTTCTGGCGGCCCTTGGGGGCGCCAACGCGGTCATCGGCCGAAATGCGGAAATCCATCAGGCAAACCTAGCAAGGAAAGGGATCATGCTGCTTCTACCCTGTTCGTCCATCAAGGGAAACAAATGGTAAGCGAGAGGTTAAGATCGGTGGTTGTGACCGGCCACACACTCATTGCCGTCCAGCAGCACAGGGCAACCTTCTCTGCGTCAAATGTGGCCGGTTTATGGGCCTGCATCCCCCTCCCGCCCGAGTGTGGCCGTCGCGTCACAGCTCTTGCCAATGCCGCAATTGCCCGGCACGAGAGGGCTCATGCGCCTCTTCACTGCCATTCTCGCCGGCCTGCTGTGGTCCCTCGCCGCCAGTGGGGCGCGAGCAGACGCCGTGCAAATTGCATTCAACGATGCCATTGCCGCCTTCGAACAGGCGCAACCTCGGCTCGGGACGACCCGCTTCGGGGTGGACATTTCTGCCTATCGTGACGCCCTGACCCTGGGGCGGTTCACCTCCTCGCATTGGGGCAGCAGCCTGGCCGTTGCGCTGGAGCGGGGCGCAAGCGGCTCCGGCTGTGCCCGCTTTGCCGCCTACGTCCCCTTGCCGCCACGGGACGGGGTGGTGCCGCTGGTCATCTGCCGGCAGTTTTCCGAGGAAGGCACGGCGGCCTTGAGGCGCCTGACCATCCTGCACGAAATGGTGCATGTGGTAGCCGGCGCGGATGAATGCCGCGCCATGGCCTTTGCTGCAGAGGTGGAGCGGCTCGCCACCGGCAGTTTTACGCCGGTGGAGCGCTATTGGCAGGCCAATAGGTGCGACGGATCGGGCTATGACTTGCCCTGACGGTTCGGAATGTCATCCGCTGCTGGCCCCCTCTCCGGAGGGGTGAAGAAGCCTCAGCGCCAGCCCAGACCGGGCGCAACGTGCTTGAGAATGCTTTCGATGACATGGGCGTTGTAGTCGACGCCGAGTTGGTTGGGCACGGTCAGGAGCAGCGTATCGGCTTCGGCGATGGCCTCGTCCTGCTTCAACTCCTCGATCAGCTTGTCTGGCTCAGCAGTATAGCCGCGCCCGAAAACGGCGCGCTTTTCCGGTTCGATATAGCCGAACTGGTCTTCTTCTGGCCGGCCGGCGCCGAAATACATGCGGTCCTGATCGTTGACGAGCGCGAAGATCGAGCGGCTCACCGAAACGCGCGGCTCACGTGTGTGACCGGCTTCCTTCCAGGCGGCGCGGTAGGCACGGATCTGCTCGGCCTGCTGGATGTGGAAGGGTTTGCCGCTCTCATCGAATTTGAGCGTCGAGGACTGCAAATTCATACCCATCTTGGCCGCCCAGACGGCCGTGGCGTCGCTGGCCGCGCCCCACCAGATGCGCTCCAGCAGGCCCTCGGAATAGGGCTCGAGCCTCAGCATGCCGGGCGGATTGGGGAACATGGGCCGCGGATTGGGCTGGGCAAAGCCCTGGCCGGTGATGGCCTTGAGAAAAATTTCCGCATTGAGCCGCGCCATGTCGGCATCGGTTTGGCCTTCGGCGGGCTCATAGCCAAAATAGCGCCAGCCATCGATGACCTGCTCGGGCGAGCCGCGCGAAATGCCCAATTGCAGCCGCCCCTCGGAAATGAGGTCGGCGGCCCCGGCATCCTCGGCCATGTAGAGCGGGTTTTCATAGCGCATGTCGATCACGGCCGTGCCGATCTCGATCTTGCTGGTCTTAGCGCCAACTGCGGCCAGCAGCGGGAAGGGCGAGGCGAGTTGGCGGGCGAAGTGATGCACGCGAAAATAGGCGCCATCGGCCCCAAGTTCTTCGGCGGCTACGGCCAAATCGATCGACTGCAGCAGCGCATCGCCGGCTGTGCGGGTGCCCGAATTGGGCGACGGGCTCCAATGACCAAAGGACAGAAAGCCGATCTTTTTCATGGACGCCTCGCGCAGGAACTGGTCCCGCTTAGCTAGGGCGGCTGGGAGTGCAGAACAAGGTCAGTTGCAGGAACAGAGTGGTTCGTTGGAGCGAACGCTACTCGGCCGCGTCGTAGTAGTTAGCGGAAGGTCGAACCACCGCGACAACCGCATCGCTGGCATCGCGCTGAAAGGCGGCATCTTGGCGTAAGGCTTCAAGGGTGCGGGGCTGGGGTCGCTCACCGGGCCAGTCTTCGAACGCAAAGGCCAGGACGGCCGCAGCCTCGGATATCGCGTCATCTAGCGTATCTGCCGCTGCGACAACACCCGGCACATCAGGAAAGGACACGCCATAGCCGGAGTCCGGGTCCTTGTGAATCAGGGCGATGTAGTGGAGATCACGCATGACTATCCCATCCCGCCTGCCGGTAGATCGAGCGGACCGTGCCGGCCGGAATATCCTTGCGCGGATGCGGCAGGATTACGATCCGCCCGTCCGCATGACGATATTTATGGTGCGAACCGCGTATCGAAACAAGGGTGAAGCCGTCTTCTGAAAGGCGGCGGATGATCTGGCGGCTGTCGCGAAGATAGTCTCCACGCATGCGCTACGCTCTCACCACTTCGCTTCGAATTGGAACGGTTTGTCCCCTTGGGCCCGCCACCATTCAACCATAGCCTTCTTGGCCCAGCCCGCCAAAAACTCCCCAATGGCGAGATTTTCCCTGCGGGTCGCAGTCTAGACGTCCAGATTGCTCACATTGAGCGCGTTGTCCTGGATGAAGTCGCGGCGGGGCTCCACGAGATCGCCCATCAATGCCGTGAAAATCTGGTCGGCCTCGTCAGTCTGGTCGATTTCGACGCGCAGCAAGGTTCGGGCATTGGGGTCGAGCGTGGTCTCCCAGAGTTGCTCGGCATTCATTTCGCCAAGACCCTTGTAGCGCTGCAGGCTCACGCCCTTGCGCCCGGCATTGGTGACGGCCTTGAACAGGCTGGCCGGGCCATAGATGTTGGTCGTCTCGCCCTTGCGGGTCAGCGTCGGCACGCCGCCAAACAGTTCATCCAGGCGGTCGGCAAGCTGCCGCAATTTGCGCGCGTCCGCGCTTTGCAGCAGGGCCCGGTCGATCTGATGGGTTTCGGTGACGCCGCGCACGGTACGCGAGAAGGCCAGCGCCTCCTCCTCGGTCACTTCGCCGGTCCAGCCGCGCTCGAGCTCGTCGGAAATGCGATCGAGCCGGTTGGCCACGCGTTTCAGCGTCTCGGCGCTCTTTTCAGGGTTTGCAATGCCCTCCGGATCCAGCCCGCCAACAATGGCGGCCTGCTCAACCAGATTGCGATTGTAGCGGGTATTGAGATTGTTGATCGCGTTCACGATTTCGCGCGACTGATGCAGGATGTTCAACAAATCCTGGCCGGCATGGGTGCTGCCGTTCTGGGTGGTGAACACCGCATCCTCAATGCCGCCATCGAGCAGATAGTCTTCCAGCGCCCGTTCGTCCTTGAGATAGAGCTCCGAGCGGCCGCGCGTGGCTTTGTAGAGCGGTGGCTGGGCAATATAGATATGCCCGCGCTCGATCAGCTCGCGCGTCTGGCGATAGAAGAAGGTCAGCAGCAGGGTGCGGATATGGGCGCCGTCCACGTCGGCGTCGGTCATGATGATGATCTTGTGGTAGCGCAGCTTGTCGGCGTTGAACTCTTCGCGGCCAATGCCGGTGCCGAGCGCAGTAATCAGCGTTCCGACCTGGTCGGAGGAGATCATGCGGTCAAAGCGGGCGCGCTCGACATTGAGGATCTTGCCACGCAGGGGCAGCACGGCCTGGTTGGAGCGATCGCGCCCCTGCTTGGCAGAGCCACCGGCCGAGTCACCCTCGACGATGAAGATTTCGCTCTTTGCCGGATCGCGCTCCTGGCAATCGGCCAGCTTGCCGGGCAGCGAAGAGATTTCCAGGGCGCCCTTGCGGCGAGTGAGCTCGCGCGCCTTGCGGGCCGCCTCACGGGCGGCAGCGGCTTCCACCACCTTACCCACAATGGTGCGCGCCTCGTTGGGGTGCTCCTCGAACCACTGGCCGAGCTTTTCATTGACGATGTTCTCGACCACCGGGCGCACTTCGGAGGAGACCAGCTTGTCCTTGGTCTGCGAGCTGAACTTGGGGTCCGGCACCTTGACCGAGAGCACGCAGGTCAGGCCCTCGCGGGTGTCATCGCCGGAAAGCTCCACCTTTTCCTTCTTGGCGATGCCGGAGCTGTTGGCATAGCCCGTCACCTGCCGCGTCAGAGCCCCGCGCAGGCCCGCCAGATGGGTGCCACCATCGCGCTGCGGGATGTTGTTGGTAAAGCACAGCACATTTTCGTGGTAGCTGTCGTTCCACTGCAGCGCCACCTCGACGGTGATGCCGTCCTTTTCCGAGCGCATGGTGATCGGGCTTTCGAGCACCGGCGCCTTGGACTTGTCGAGATATTTGACGAAGGCTTCAAGGCCGCCCTCATAGAACAGATCCACCTCGACCGGCTCGGGATGGCGATGGTCGGCCAGAAGGATGTGGACGCCCGAATTGAGGAAGGCCAATTCGCGCAGACGATGTTCGAGCGTCTTGTAGTCAAACTCCACCATGGTGAAGGTTTCGGAACTGGGCATGAAGGTGATCTCGGAGCCCGAGCGCCCTTCATAATCCCCAACGACTTCGAGCGGCCCATCGGCAACGCCGTGGGTGAAGCTCATCTCGTGGACCTTCCCCTTCTGCCGAATGCGCAGCTTAAGCCAAACCGAAAGGGCATTGACCACCGAGACGCCAACACCGTGCAGTCCACCGGACACCTTGTAGGAATTCTGGTCGAACTTACCGCCGGCATGGAGCTGGGTCATGATGACCTCGGCGGCAGAGACCCCTTCTTCCTTGTGGATGCCGGTTGGAATGCCGCGACCATTGTCGGTCACAGTCACCGAGCCATCGGCATTGAGGGTGACGGTCACCAGGTCGGCATGGCCGGCCAGCGCCTCGTCGATGGCGTTATCCACCACCTCATAGACCATGTGGTGCAAGCCAGATCCGTCATCGGTATCACCGATATACATGCCCGGGCGCTTGCGCACGGCATCGAGGCCCTTGAGCACTTTAATGCTATCGGCGCCATATTCGGTCGGGATCGGGTTTTCGCTGTCGCTCATGGGGTCCGAATCAGTCGATTTCAGTTCAGTTCTGTTCTAGCCGAATGGGGGTCAAACCCCAAGGATATTGGCCGTTTGAGGCGTATTTGCGGGGGATTTTCAGCCCTCGCGCGCCAGCCGCCCATCGTGCACCCCGATCCGTTGCGCCCGGGCTCCCAGCGCCTCGAACAGAACTGGGTCCGTGCCCGTGAGAAAACATTGGGTTTCCAGCCCATCAAGGGCCGCAAACAGGGCCTTTCTGCGGTCTGGATCGAGATGAGCGGCGATCTCGTCAAGGAGGAGGAACGGCACGATACCGGTCCTGAGGCGCACCAGCCGCGCATGCGCCAGGATCAGCCCGATCAGCAGGGCCTTCTGCTCGCCGGTCGAGCCCAGCACCGCGGGCATGTGCTTTTGCGCATGCACCACCACAAGATCGACACGGTGTGGACCAGATGTGGTGCGCCCGGCCGCCCGATCAAGGGGGCGCAGCGCATGCCAGCGCTGCACCAGCATAGCCTCCAGCTCGGCCGATGTGGCCGGTTCGGGGATATCTTCGAACAGGGGCGTCAGGGACAATATGGCGGCAGGGAAATTCTCGTCATCCAGGCTCTCGGCAATCAACCCTTGGAGATGGGCGAGGCTGTCGGTGCGGTTGAGATGAATGGAGGCGCCCAGTTCGGCCATCTGCGCCTCGATGGCGCTCATCCAGCGCCCGTCCCCGTCCTCCTCGAGCAGCTTGTTGCGCTGCCGCATGGCCTTTTCGAAGTCCGAAACGGTGGCGGAATGATCCGGGATCAGCGTCGTCACCAGCCGGTCGAGAAAGCGCCGCCGGTCCCCCGCCGGTCCGGAGAACAGGCCATCCATGGCCGGGGTCAACCAGAGCAGGCGCAGATAGTCGCTCATGGCCTCGATGGAACGGGCATTGGCGCCGTTGATCCGGACACGCCGCCCACCATCGGCAAGGGCGCCGGTGCCAATATCGGCGGGGCCGTCATCGGTCTCGATGGTTGCCGCCACCGCCCAGGGCAGGTCGGAGCCTTGGGATTGCAGCGTATCAAAATTGGCGCCACGCAGCCCGCGGCCGGGCGATAGCACCGAAATGGCTTCGAGCAGATTGGTCTTGCCCGAACCATTTGGGCCGGTCAACACGACATGGCGCGCGTCGAGGTCGAGCGCGGCAGTGGCATAATTGCGAAAGGCGGTAAGCCTGAGGCGGGAGATGTGGCGGATCATTCTGTCGTCACGCTCCGCGCCTGCCATCCCTCATGGGAGACAGGGACTGCGTGTGCCGCACATCCGGGCTCTGCGAGCAAGGCTCTCCGGGCGTTCGCGGCCCAAATCGCGCCACCGGCACGATTTCCCCTAAAGGGAGGCCACTCACACCCGCATCGGCATCAGCACATAGAGCGCGCTGGATTCGCCCTCTTCCTTGACCAGGGTCGGAGAGTTGGCGTCGTTGAACAGAAAGACCGCGCTTTCGGAGCGGATCTGGGTGATGATGTCGAGGAGGTAGCGGGCATTAAAGCCGATCTCGAAGCCATCGGTCTCGAAATCGACCGCGACTTCCTCGCTGGCGGTGCCATGATCGGGATTGGTGACCGAGAGCTCGAGCAGTCCATCGCGGGCCGAGAGCTTGACGGCCTTGCCGCCGCGGTCCGAAGCAATGGTCGAGACGCGGTCGACAGCTATGGCAAAGCCGGATTTGTCGACGATCATCTGCTTGTCGTTGTTCTTGGGCGTCACCCGGTCATAGTCGGGGAAGGTCCCCTCAATCAGCTTGGACAGCAGGACCACGGGACCGACGGTGAAGCGGATCTTGGTGTCGGACACCTCGACCCTGACGTCGCCATCGACGCCATCGAGCAATTTCTGCACTTCACCCACGGTCTTTTTCGGCACGATGATGCCGCTCATGCCGCTCGCGCCTTCCGGCGCAGGCATTTCAGCGCGGGCCATGCGATGCCCGTCAGTGGCCACGGCGCGGAACAGCGCGCCGGCGGCAGAACTCTCGACGGCGTGGAAGTAGATGCCGTTGAGATAATAGCGCGTCTCTTCATTGGAGATGGCGAACTGGGTCCGCTCGATCAGCTCGCGCAGCGATGCAGCGGCAATGTCGAATTCATGCGCGAAAGCGCCTGATTTGAGATCGGGGAAGCTGTCGGGCGAGAGGCAGGCGAGGTTAAAGCGCGAGCGGCCGGAGGTGAGAACCATGTTCTCGCCGCCATCGGTCTCAAGCCGGACCTCGGCGCCGTCAGCCAGCTTGCGGACGATTTCATAGAGCGTGTGCGCCGGCACCGTCGTCGAGCCAGGGGTCGAGACCATGGCCGGCACGCTCTCAGTCACCTCGATATCGAGGTCAGTGGCGCGCAGTTCGACCCTGTCATCGCTGGCCTTGAACAAGACGTTGGCAAGGATGGGATAGGTATTGCGGCGTTCCACTACCCGATGCACATGGCTCAGCGACTTGAGCAGATGATTGCGTTCGAGCGTGACTTTCATGGAGTTCTTCTTCCCGGGCAATAGCGGCAGTGAAACCCGGCGCGAGCCGGGGTTGGGACGTTTACAGTTTCATAGGAAATTGGCAAGGCCGAGGGGGCTTTTGGCCGCATGCAAGCTGTGGACTTCAGGAGCTGAAGTGCACGGTGATGTCGAACCTCTCGCCGGCCTGGGCGCCCAGCGCCTCGAGCCCCTGGAACGGCAGGCAGCCGTCGATTGCAGCGGCTATCGAGCCAATCAGCTCGGGGTATTTGCCGGCCGTGCGCAGGCTTTCGGGGACGATATAGGGATCGCCGTCGAGCGAGCCATCGCCCAGAAAGGCCAGACGCACTGAAATGGAGCGGTTCTCATAGCCGGGCGGCAGCACCCAGCAGGCAAGAAGCTGATCCTGGACCGAGGTGGCAATGGCCAGATTCTGGGCCGCCCGCTCCTCGGGGGTCAGGACGGGCAATTCATCCTGGGCCAGGACCGGGGATAGGGCGAGGATGGTTAGAGCAAACAGGCGGGCAAGGATTTGAAACATGTCCGATCCTTGCCCGGCCAATCCGGCGGGATAAAGGCTATTCCTCAAGCATGCGCTTGAGCAGTTCAATTTCCTGACCCAGCTCAAGATCGTCCTTGATCATCTGCTCGACCTTGCGAACCGAATGCAGCACCGTGGTGTGGTCACGGCCACCGAAACGGCGCCCGATTTCGGGGAGGGAGCGGCTGGTCAGGGCTTTGGCCAGATACATGGCGATCTGGCGCGGGCGCACCACGTCACGCGAACGGCGGGCCGAGAGCAGTTCGTTGCGTGGCACCTTGTAGTGGCGCGAGACGATCTTGAGGATGTCCTCGATGCGGACGCGCTTGGCGTCCCGGGTACGGATAAGGTCGGCCAGGGTCTTTTCGGCCAGCGGCACGGTGATGAGTTCGCCGGTCAGCTGGTTGGCGGCAACCAGCCGGTTGACAGCGCCGTCCAGATCGCGGCCGTGGCTGACCACGGCGCGGGCGATATAGTCGATCACAGCCGTGGGGAATTGCATGCCGAAACGGGCATTGACCTGGTCGGCACGGCGCTGGACGATGTCGCGGCGCAATTCATGATCGAAGGTCGAGATCGGCACGACCAGCCCGCCAGAGAGGCGCGATCGGACGCGCTCATCGAGCATTTCGAGATCGCGCGGCGGGGCGTCGGCGGCCACGACAACCTGCTTGGCGCCGGTCAAGAGCGCACCCAGAGTATGGCCGAATTCGGTCGCGGACTTGCCCTGCAGGAACTGCATGTCGTCGATCAGCAGCAGGTCGACGCGGCGCAACCATTCCTTGAAGCCGAGCGCGGACTGGCGCTGCACGGCGGTGATGAAATGGTACATGAAATGGTCGGCCGTCAGGTAGACGATGTTCTTGGACGGGTCGGCTTCGGCCACGGCATGGGCGATAGCATTGAGCAGGTGCGACTTGCCCAGGCCCACGGTGGAATGGATATAGACCGGGTTGAAGGTCACGGCATTGTTGATGGCGGCATTGGCGAGCTGACGCGCGACGCCCAGCGCCATTTCGTTTGCCGAACCGGCAACGAAGGTTTCGAACGTCATGCGCGGGTCGATGGCGCTGCCCGAAAGGGCGTCGCCCGACTTGGCGTTGTCGCGCACCAGGCGCGGGATCGCCGGTGCTGCGGGGGCTGGCGTTGCTTGCGGGGCCGCGGGTGTTTCCGAGACCGCTTCTGCAACCGGGGCCAGGCGCGGGCGGGCCTGGCCATTGACCCGCATCGTCACCTGCAGACGCGCCGCCTCGGGCACATCATTGCGGAAGGTCTCTACGATGCGGTCAGCATAATTGGACTGTACCCAGGAGCACAGGAAGCGCGTCGGGGCACTCAAGTGCACCAGATCGTCGACGATCTCTTCGAGCTCCAGACGGGCAAACCAGGAAGTGAAGACGTCTTCACCCACCGCAGCCTTCAGCCTGGCCCGCACGCGGGTCCAGAGTTCGCGCTGATCAGAGGAAGAAACGTCTGGAATGGCCATGACAGGAGTGCCGCCTTTGCTGGAAGTGGAAGGGGAAGAGGAATTGGCCGCAGCCCAGTGATCTCTTCCCGCAGTCGCCTGTCGCATCATCGTTTCGTGCCCCATTCTGTTTGCCGCCTTTCCGGTCCGCAAAGCTCCGGAAAGACCCCTGATCTTAAAATGTGTCCGCCAGTGCGAATGGCCTGGATAAGACACGGCTTCGCCCCTGCACCTGCCACAAGCAGGCACAACTTTATTGTTCGGCGGCTCGCGACCGCCGTTTCCCGCTTGACCTTTCACTTGAACCCGGCCTGCCCGGCCTATGGGTCGAATGAACGCTGCCAACTCAAAACATACTGGCCACTACACAAGTGACCGGCACAAAAATCACTGGCTGAAATGACCGGCATCGCTGCCGGCACTGCCCCAAACCCAACCCCCTGGCGGGAGCTGACCGGTGGTTCATGAGGGTCGTTCCACCCCTCTTTTTCCCCGTCGGCAAGGACACATTAGAGGCACGAAATTGGAGCCGCAACACGTGAATCATTGAAAAAGGGGCTTGACTCTCAGGCTGTATTTTTGACGCCCGCCGAGGTCAAAAAGTGACCTCCGGCAAGGGCCTGTGACTCAAGGCAGATTCGAACACTTAGCGACTTTCGACATGGTAAAATAATTTTTCACCGCACCGACTTTCTGTCCTCGGCAGCAACGCCAACCATGACCTGAAAGATGATCGAACCTACTGACAACGCTAGGAAAAAACACCCCTTCACGCTTCGTTCTACCGCTAGAGAGAGTGTCACCATTTAGTCATGTGACAGAACAATGGCGAAAAAACCTGCCAGGCTACCATACAACAAAAAGGGCTCCTTGCGGAGCCCGGATTGTAGCGCATCGGTCGCTTGCCAAGAAGCGCCTTGACCGACCGCAATTAGGCGGAGAGGGCCTTAACGCGGCTGTTGAGGCGGGAGACCTTGCGGGCCGCCAGATTGGCATGGACAATGCCCTTGCCGGCAGCGCGATGGATCTCGGGCTCGGCAGCCTTGAGAGCGGCGAAGGCCGTGGCGTGATCGCCAGCGGTGATCGCTTCCTCGACCTTGCGAATGAACGTACGCACGCGGCTCCGACGCGACTTGTTGATCGCGGTGCGGGCAGCAATCTTGCGGGTCGCCTTCTTGGCTGACGGCGTATTGGCCATGGTGGTCCTCTTGGATCGTCCAACCGGCAAACCGGGCGCCAATTTGGCGCCTCAACCTTCCGGGATGAAATGAAAGCGGCGGCACGCTGCCGCCAAGTCGGGGGGTCTATAGGACATAGGCCGGAGGGCGTCAACTGGAATCCCGCCAAGCCTCTGGCCCTTTTTCCCCTGCCAGAGCCGTCGAGCGGGCTCAGGGCGCCCTCTGGCACTTTGGGCAATAAAAGGTTGAGCGACCCGATTGGACAATCCTCTTCACCACGCCGGTGCAGAGCGGGGTCGGGCAGGGATCGCCTTCCCGGTCATAGACGGCAAAATTGTGCTGGAAATACCCGGCACCCTCGACACTACGGAAGTCCCGAATGGTCGAGCCCCCGACCTCGATCGCGGCCGTGAGCACTTCGCGCACGGCAAATACGAGGTTCTCAAGCGCCCTTTTCGGCTTGCCTGTCTTGGTCACCAAGGTCCCGGCGAGGACTGTCGGCAGGATATGGGCCCGGTGGAGGGCCTCGGCCACATAGATATTGCCCAGCCCCGCGACCACGCGCTGATCGAGCAGCGCGGCCTTTATCGGCGTCCTCTTGCCAGAAAAGGCAGCAGCGAGCTGGGATGCTGAAAATTCATTGCCGAGCGGTTCAGGACCCAGGCCTTTGAGATAAGGACTTTGGGCCAGATCCTCATAGAGGTCGACAAAGCCAAAACGCCGCGGGTCAGCATAGATCAGGTGGCTCGAACCATGCGTGGGATGGCTGAGCGCCCAGACCATATGATCATGCCTGGGCTCGGTACCGGGCTCATAATAGCGCGGCGGCTTGTCAATCGGGTGTTCGGCAAAACGCCAGGATCCGGTCATGCCCAGATGGCTGAGCAGGGTCGCCCCGCCCGAGAGGCCGATCAGGAGGTATTTAGCCCGCCGCCCCACATGAACCACCTCCTGGCCTTCCAATGCGCCTTTCAATCCTTGCGGAAACGGAAAGCGCAGGTCGGGCCGGTTGAGCCTGACACTCTGGATGGTCGCCCCTTCGAGCCAAGGCGCCAGGCCCCGGCGCACGGTTTCGACCTCGGGCAGTTCGGGCATTGGGACAACTCCTTCACCCTGCGCGGCTTTGTGGCATGGGCAATTGGCAATGGCTTCTATATAGGGCGATAGACAATGTATTGAGTGCAATACAGATCGTATCGAGGCGCCGCCATGACCGAGACCCGCGAAACCACCCATTTCGGCGAGCAGACAGTCGCCCTGGAGGACAAGCAGGGACTGGTGGACAAGGTGTTCCATGATGTCGCCGACCGCTACGACCTGATGAACGATCTGATGAGCGTAGGCGTGCATCGGCTCTGGAAAGACGCCATGGTCGCCGAGCTGGCGCCGCCCAAAGCCGGATCGCGCCCCTACCACGTGCTCGACATGGCCGGCGGCACCGGCGATATCGGCGAGCGCATCGTCAATGCCTCGCTTGGCTATGCAGACGTTATTGTTTCCGACATCAACACAAACATGCTGCGCGTAGGCGCCGAGCGGGCCAAAAGCTGGCGCTATCCGGGGCAGGTCCGGTTCCAGGAAGCCAATGCCGAAGAGCTGCCTTTCGAGAGTAACAGCTTTGACGCCTATACGATTGCTTTTGGCATTCGCAATGTGCCGCGCATCCAGAAGGCGCTCCACGAAGCCCATCGCGTGCTCAAGCGCGGCGGCCGCATTCTGGTGCTCGAATTCTCGCAGGCCGACGTGCCGGGCTTTGATGCCGTCTACAAATTCTATTCAGACCAGTTCATCCCGCCCATGGGCAAGGTCGTGACTGGCGATGCGCAGCCCTATCAGTACTTCATTGAATCGATCCGCAAGTTTCCTAAGCCAACCGAGTTCTCGGCCATGATAGCCCAGGCCGGGTTCAAGCGAGTGAAGCATCAGAGCTTTACCGGCAATATTGCGACCCTGTTTTCTGGCTGGAAGCTCTAGTCCATGGCGCTTGGGTCGTATTTCCGCCTGTTCCACGCCGGCTGGGTGCTGGCGCGAGAGGGCGCTTTTTCCGTACTGCCCGCCGAGTCCCTGCCGCCCATGATGAAGGCCGGCATATCCATGGCGCGGCTCGTCGAACGCCCGGCCGTGCGCAAGACCGGCAGCATAGAGCGGCTCAATGCTGCCCTCCATAAGCTGGGGCCTTCTTACGTCAAGTTCGGCCAGACGCTCGCCACACGCCCGGACATCGTTGGCATCCAGGCGGCCGCCGATTTGTCCGGCCTGCAAGACAAGATGCCGCCGTTCGACCCGAAGCTGGTGCCTGGTATCCTGGAAACGGCGCTCGGCGCCAAGGCTGCGCAACTGACCGAAATCAGCGAGCCGGTCGCCGCCGCCTCGATCGCCCAGGTGCACAAGGCGCGCCTGCGGGCTCCAGGGGAAGCGCCCAGAACAGTTGCGGTCAAGTTGTTGCGCCCCGGCATTGCCGAGCGCTTCATGGCCGATACAGACAGCTTGTATGCTGGGGCAAAGCTGGCTGAAGCGCTCTCGCCTGCGAGCCGCCGCCTCAAGCCCACCGAGGTTGTGCGCACGCTCGACCATTCCATGCGGCTCGAACTGGATCTACGGCTCGAGGCCGCCGCCATTTCGGAAATGGCCGAAAACATCAAGAATGACGAGGGCTTCGTCATTCCAAAAGTGCATTGGGACCAGGTCGCACAAAATGTGCTGACCACCAGCTGGATGCACGGCATTCCCATTCGCGACCATGCCGCGATCGACGCGGCCGGCATTGACCGCAAGGCCCTGGCTTCCAAGCTGCTGCAGAGCTTTCTGCGCCACGCCATCCGCGACGGCTATTTTCATGCCGACATGCATCCGGGCAATCTTTTTGCCGACCCCGAGACAGGCGATGTGATCGCGGTCGATTTCGGCATAATGGGACGCATCGGCAAGCCGGAACGCCGTTTCCTGGCCGACATTCTTTATGGCTTCATCACCCGCAACTACCGGCTGGTGGCGCAGCGCCATTTCGATGTCGGCTATGTGCCGCCCTCGCAATCGGTGGACGATTTCACCCTCGCCATCCGCTCGATCGGAGAGCCGCTGCATGGCCGGACGGCCGCCGATATATCCATGGCCAAGGTGCTGGGACAGCTCTTCAGCATCACCGATCTGTTCGACATGCAGACCCGGCCAGAACTGGTGCTGCTGCAAAAGTCCATGGTGCTGGTGGAAGGGGTGGCGCGAAACCTGGATCCGCATCTCGACATCTGGACCATCGCCGAGCCTGTCGTTGGCGAGTGGCTGCGGCGCGAGGAAGGGCCTGCGGGCCGGATCGAAGACCTTGTGGGTCACTTGAGCCGGATCGGGGAGGCGGCAGGACGCGTACCGGCGCTGATCGCCCAGGCCGAACTGGCCCTGGCCGAGCATCGCGCCGCCATGAACCGCCCACGTGACAGGCTGATGCGCAACACGGCCCTCGCCGTCCTGTTTGCCGCCTTGGCCCTGATCCTGGCGCTGATCTGGCGGTTTGTTGTTGTGAGCTGAGCGCGATATCGCCAGACGGCCTGTTCACGGCGGTCCTCGGCGAATAGAATGCGCTGACGACCGGCAGCCACCGGCAAGCAAGGGAGAAGCACTATGAGCGTCAAACTTTTGAGCAAGCTGGCTGCGGCCAGTTTGCTGGCGGCGGGTCTGGCCGGTTGCATCGACGTCACCATCGATGTGGCCATTACCAGCCCAACGACGGCCCGGGCCACCATGACCCAGGTCATGGGCGCCGATGTCTATTCCATGGTCAAGATGAGCGCGGAGAGCGGCGAAACGCAGGACGACAGCTTCTGCGCCGAAGGCGAGCTCACCGAAAATGGTGATGGCAGCGCCACCTGCGTCATTGTCGAGGAAGGCGATTTCGCCGCACTGGATCTCGGGCAGGATGAAGGCGGCATGAGCTTTACCGAAGCCGGCCCAGGCCTGGTGCGCGTCGCCCTGCCGACCGCTGACATGCAGGCCGAACTGGGTGCCGAGGACAATATGGACGAGCAGACCCGCCAGATGGTCGAGGCCTTCTTTGAGGGCCGCACCATGACCATCGGCATTTCGGGCGCCGAGATCGTTGAGTCCAACATGACGGTCTCGGCCGACAGAACACGGGCCGAACAGGTGATCGACATGCTCGCCCTGATCAATGGTGATGCCACCCTGCCCGACGAACTCTATGCCACGGTGCGTGCGCCGTGAGATCGGTCTGGCGAATGCGTTCTTGCGCCCGTTTGCTCAAAGGCTCTTGAGCCAAGGGCGTCGGCACATGGTGTGTACCTGTGATAGCGGGATATTTCGACGTTGCACGAACACTTGGCATTGGTTAGGTTCCGTCGCGTCGGAAGCCGTAGGCCGACTATGCACCCGTAGCTCAGCTGGATAGAGCGCTGCCCTCCGAAGGCAGAGGCCACAGGTTCGAATCCTGTCGGGTGCGCCAATACTTCCAATAAGGTAGGTGATCTTGCCAGCTCGGCGTCTTCCCACAGGAAGCACGGCGAAGGCTGCGCCTTCGAACGGGGAAGAGCAAAATCCCGGTGCCACAAGCCAAAAGCGGTGGATACGAACTAGCGCAACTTGCGCAGACCCTTGCAGCAGCCCAAGTTCCCCGGAATGTAGCAATCGGACGGCTCAAAAAGCTTTGCTGGCTCAAGATCATCCTCCAGAACCTGCTCAGAGTGTAACATGACTGGCTTTCCTGAACCCTTTAGACTTGAGATAAAGGTGCTCGATCGCCGCCTTGCTGATTGGGGACTGCCAAAACATCAGTCGGATCTCGCTGCGGCAGTCGACATCTTCGCATGCATTGATGCTCCGCTGTTGCTGATGCCTCAGGCAGCTGCTGTTCTCATTCCCTCCGGCTTTGCCATGCACATCGCTGATCCGCACATCGCCGCCTTATTGCTCCCGCGATCAGGATCCGCACACAAACGCGGCTTGGTGCTCGGAAATAGCGTCGGTCTAATAGACGCAGACTATACAGCCCAGATTTTCGTTAGCGCCTGGAATAGAAACCCGCCTGACGGTGACCCAATCGAGATTCAGCCGGGCGAACGCATCGCCCAGATGCTTTTTGTTCCGGTGCTGCGCCCTGCTTACGAAATCGTCGAAGAGTTTTCCCGCTCCAGTCAGCGCGGATCCGGGGGGTTCGGTTCAACCGGAACTAGCGCCTAGTCTGCCGACGCTTTGCGTATACGATTGGGGGAACCTATCGAGCGCCGGCTGCGCCGCTAGGCTGCTACATCTTCTGAACGAATGCCGACTATCATGGCGAAGTCAAAATACTGCTCATTAAATATGGTAGAGAACCATTCAGCCTGCGCCGTGGTGAGCGCGTGGCGCAAATGATCGTGGCGCCTGTGAGCGTCGTAGAACTGGTGGAAGCGCATGAACTGGATGCAACCGGACGCGGGACTGGCGGCCGCGGCTCGACTGGCCGCTAGCGGGCTGGTCCTCTTGGGCCTTGGCCTGCCGGCCGCGGCCGGCGACCGGGCGCTGATCGATTACGTCGGGTTCTCGCCGGAGTTCCGCTATTTCGCCTTTGAGGAGTTTGGCATCCAGGACGGGTCGGGCTTTGCCTATTCCAACCTTTATGTCGTCGACCTCGAAACCGACAGCTGGGTGGTCGGTACCCCCGTGCGAAAGCAGGCGGAGAGCGAGACGACCAGCCTTGAGGAAATCCGGGCCGCGGTGGCGGAAAAGGCGGCCGGCCATATTGAGGGCTTCAATATCCAGGTGCCGGTCGAAATTGCCGCGCTGATCGGCGATGGTGTGCCGGACACCGATGCCCGAAGTCTCGATTTCGGTGCGCCGGGCTATCAAGCAGGCGCGGTATCGGGTGACTATACCCTCGAACTGGAGACGTTTGAAACCACGGCGACCAGCCCCTGTGCCGAGTGGTTTGGCGTTGAGCCCTTGGGCTATGAACTTTTGTTGTCCGATAGCGGCACGACGCGGCTGATCCATCGCGACGGCAGCCTGCCCCGCTCGCGCGGCTGCCCAACCGACTATCGCATCCATTCGGTGGTGATGCCGTTCCAGGGCACGACGCTCTCCAACGCCGTGGCCATCATCTCGGTCTATCCGGGCGGCTTTGAAGGGCCGGACCGGCGCTTCCTGGCGGTTCCCCTTGGCCTTTGACACCCCGCTCAGCTCCGAGGAGACGCGGCGCTATGCGCGCCATCTGGTGCTCAAGGGGTTTGGTGGGGCGGCCCAGCAGAAACTCAAAGCCGCACGCGTGCTGGTGGTGGGCGCCGGTGGGCTGGGCAGTCCTGCCATCGCCTATCTGGCTGCGGCCGGTGTCGGTCACTTGTCCATCGTCGACCCGGACACGGTCTCGCTCTCCAATCTGCAACGGCAGGTGGTCCACACAACTGCCGCTATCGGCACCGGCAAGGCGGCGAGCGCGGGTACGTTCGCCGAGGCGCTCAATCCGCATGTCGGGCTGGACTTACACGCCGACGCTGTGACGGACGCCAATGCCGACCAACTGGCCGGTGCGGCCGACATCGTGCTCGACGGCACTGATAACCTAGTCACCCGCCGGATTGTCGCGGCGGCGTGCGAGAGGCGCGAAAAACCGCTGGTCTCGGGCGCCGTTTCGATGTTTTCCGGCCAGTTGACAGTCTTTGCGCCGCATTTGGGCGGCCCGGCCCATGCCGCGCTCTATCCCGACGCTGCCAGTGACGACGCCCTGCCCTCCTGCGAGGCCAATGGCATTCTGGGGCCCGTCACCGGGGTTATCGGCACGCTGATGGCCATGGAGGCGATCAAGCTGATCACCGGGGTCGGAACACCGCTGATCGGCCGGCTGCTGGTTTATGATGCGCGAGAGGCCAGCTTTTCGGAGCTGGGATACTAGCCGGCGCACTGCGGCCTGTTCCTCTCCCCCTCGGGGAGAGGTGGCTCGGCGGAGCCGAGTCGGTGAGGGGGATGTATCCACATCTTGGGGGGCGTTGGAAGACCCCCCTCATCCGGCGCTACGCGGCATCTTCTCCCCGAGGGGGAGAAAAAGGCTACCGCCATTCGAGCGTAGCTCTCATGGCCTTATTGGCTAGAAAGGCTCCACTGGAGCCTTTCTTCCGCTATGCGGATCGCCTGCTAAGCATCCGGGTGCTTGAACACCAGTGCCGCATTCGTCCCGCCAAAGCCGAACGAATTGGACAGCACATAGCCCAGATCGACGTCGTCGCGACGCGCCCGCAGGATGGGCATGTCCTCAAAGGCCGGATCGAGTGTCTCGATATTGGCGCTTTCGGCGATGAAGCGGTGCTTCATCATCAGAATCGAATAGATCGATTCGTGCACGCCCGTCGCGCCCTGGCTATGTCCGGTCAGCGACTTGGTGGCCGAGATCGGAGGGCATTTGTCCTCGTTGCCGAAAACGGCGCGCAGGGCCTCGATTTCTTTCAGATCGCCCACCGGGGTCGAGGTGGCGTGCGGATTGATATAGTCAATCGGCGCCTTGATGTTCTGCAGGGCCATGCGCATGCAGCGCTCGGCGCCTTCGCCCGACGGAGCCACCATGTCGAGGCCGTCGGAAGTAGCGCCATAGCCGACCAGCTCGGCCCATATCTTGGCGCCGCGGGCCTTGGCGTGCTCCAGCTCCTCAAGCACCAGCACGCCGGCACCCCCTGAAATAACGAAGCCGTCGCGGGCTGCATCATAACAGCGGCTGGCCTTGGCCGGGTTATCGTTGAAGTCGCTGCTCATGGCGCCCATGGCGTCGAACAGGTCCGAAAGGGTCCAGTCGAGGTCCTCATGGCCGCCGGCAAAGACGATGTCCTGCTTGCCCAGCATGATCTGCTCCATGGCATTGCCGATGCAATGCTTGGACGTCGCACAGGCCGCGGTGATGGTGTAGTTGATGCCCTTGATGCCAAAGGGGGTTGCCAACGTCGCCGAGGCGGTTGAGCCCATTGCCTTGGGCACGGCGAGTGGCCCGATGCGCTTGGGCGAGTTGTTCTTGCGGGTGGTGTCGGCGGCTTCGACGATGGTGCGGGTGGAGGCACCGCCCGAACCCATGACGATGCCGGTCATGGGGTTGGAAATATCGCTCTCTTCCAGGCCCGCATCGGCAATGGCTTGCTGCATGGCCAGATAGTTCCAGGCCGCGCCCTTGCCCATGAACCGGGTGACGCGGCGATCAAGCTGCTCGAAGGGGTCAAGGCGCGGATCGCCCTTGACCTGGCTACGGAAGCCAAGTTCGGCATAATCCTCGGCAAAGACGATGCCCGGCTTTGCGGCGCGCAGGCTTTCCGTCACCTCGTCGAGCGAGTTGCCGATCGATGAAATGATACCCATGCCGGTTACGACAACTCGTCTCATTTCGTCCTCGATTCAGTCGTTTCGTGCGTTCGCATTGGGGTTGGCGTCGCAGTTATATAGGGTCGTTGGGGCCTGCATTAAGGCCGGTCAGGCAGTCTGCTGTTCATGCAGCTGGGCTTCGGTAAAAAGCCCAACGCGCAGATCCTTGGCCTCGTAAATCACTTTTCCGTCAGCCTTGACCCAGCCATCGGCAATGCCCAGCGTCAGGCGCGAGCGCATGACGCGCTTGAGATCGATGCCATATTCGACCAGTTTAACGTCGTTCGTCACCTGACCGGTGAACTTGATTTCGCCGCCCAGGGCCCGGCCCTTGCCGGGCTGGCCGATCCAGGACAGGAAGAAGCCGGTCATCTGCCAAACCGCGTCCAGACCTAGGCAGCCGGGCATGACCGGGTCGCCGATGAAATGGCATTTGAAGAACCACAGGTCCGGATTGACGTCGAGTTCGGCGCGCACCTGACCCTTGCCGTGGGTGCCGCCATCCTCGGTGATCGAAGTGATCCGATCGAACATCAGCATGGGCGGAGCCGGCAGTCGGGCATCGCCCTGTCCCGGCAATTCGCCGCGGCCATGGGCCAACAATTCCTGGTAATTGAATGCGTGCTGCCGCTCAGACATCAAAGCTCCTCGCTCTCGCTCAAGTCCCGTCTCGTATAGGGGTGCTTGTTAGGGGTCAAGCCAGCCCGGGGGTACCCGCCCCGGCGCCATGCTTGTATGAACGGCCCGTGACCATTATAAGAAACCCGAAATTGCCGAACTAAACAACGAGACTTAAAGGCCCTATGCCCGATAGCATCACTGCCGCCCGGCCCGTTCCATCCCGCAAGCCGTGCCTGACGGCGGTGCTGCGCATGGCCGGCCTCCGGCCGACCCGGCAGCGCGTTGCCCTGGCCGAACTGCTCTTTGGCGGCCAGCATCGGCATGTCAGTGCCGAGCAATTGCATGGTGAGGCCGGCGCGGCAAATGTGAATGTGTCGCTCGCCACCATCTACAACACGCTGCACCAGTTTCACGAAGCCGGTCTCTTGCGCGAAGTGGCAATCGACGCGTCGCGCTCCTATTTCGACACCGATACCTCGGACCATCACCATTTCTATGTCGAGGACGAGCAGCGCATGATCGACATCCCGGCTGAATCGGTTGAGTTCAAGGCCCTGCCCAAGGCTCCCGAGGGCATGGAAGTGTCCCATGTCGATGTGGTAATCCGCGTACGCAAGGCGCCGGCCTGAGCACGGCCGTTTTGTGCCCTGGTGCCTGTCAACCCGTGACAAAGGCAATCAGGGTGACCATATTGCGCCTCGATTGTAACAGCGGCACGGGTGGCTAATGGCTGAAAAGGTCAATCTCAAAGGCTATTTCGAGCGAATCGGGTTTGCGGGTTCGATCGCGCCGACCCTGACGACGCTGGACCTGCTGCACGCGTTGCATCCCGCAGCCATTCCCTTCGAGAACCTCAATCCGCTGCTCGGCGAACCGGTGCGGCTGGACCAGCCGAGCCTTGAAAAGAAGCTCCTGACCGACAGGCGCGGCGGCTATTGCTTTGAGCACAATCTGTTGTTCATGCGCATGCTCCAGGACCTCGACTTTACCGTCCGGCCGCTGCTGGCGCGCGTGGTGTGGACCAATCCAGGTGCCGCAAGCCTCCCCCCCAGCCATATGCTGCTGCTGGTGGAGGTCAATGGCCAGAATCACATTGCCGATGTCGGATTTGGTGGTCTGACACTCACCACGCCGCTGCGCCTCAGGGCCGAAAGCGCGCAATCCACGCCGCATGAAACCTTCCGGCTCACCGGCGGCGAACCGGACTGGACGCTCGAAGTCAAGCTCGCCCAAGACTGGCGGCCGGTCTATATCTTTACGCTCGAACAGGTGAGCGAGGACGCCATCGCCGCGCTCAACCAGCAGATCGCTACCGATCCGGCTTCTCCCTTCACCCATGAATTGCGCGTCGCCCTGACCCCCACCGGCAGGCGCCTCAAGCTGCAAAATTCCAAGTTCACCCGCCAGCCCACAGATGGCGAAGCGGAGTATCGCGAGTTGGCCTCAGTCGAGGACATCAAACAGGTGCTGACCGAAACGTTCGGCATTGCTCTGCCCCAGCATGACCGGCTCAATGCCGTCCTGGCGGGGCTTGTTGCGCCCAAGCCGGCCCCAGCCGCCTGACGCCATGGCGCCGGTCACCGTTCCGACGGACAAGCTGTTCGAGTTCGTCGACTTTGACGCTTTTTATGCCTGGCTGGCTGACAATCACGATCAGGCCGATGAGGTCTGGATCCGTATTTTCAAGAAGGCCTCGGGGAGGCCGACAATCTCGGCAACAGAGGCCATTGATGCTGTGCTGTGCTGGGGCTGGATCGATGCCATCAAGAAAAGCTGGGACGCCGACAGCTTCGTCCAGCGCTACTGCCCGCGCCGCCCCAAGTCGGTGTGGAGCCAGACCAATCGCGACAATGTTGCCCGGCTGATCGAGCAGGGCCTGATGACCGAACATGGCCTCAAACATGTGGAAGCGGCCAAGGCCGATGGCCGCTGGGAGGCCGCCTATAGGACCACAGATGCGCCGCCGGCCGACCTGGTGGCAGCCATAGGGGCGAACCCGGCGGCGCAGAAGACCTTTGAGGGGCTGACCGCCCAGAACCGGTTCGCCCTGGTCTACCGCACCAATAGCCTCAAGACGGAGGCGGGCCGGAAGAAGCGCATTGCCGATTTCGTCGCCATGCTGGCGCGGGGCGAGACGATCTATCCGCAAAAGACCAAGGGCGAAGGCCGATGAGCCAGGGACAGGGGCAAGTGTGGGGCGCCTTCCTGCGCGGCATCAATCTGGGCAATCGGCGGATGAAAATGGCCGACTTGAAGGATTGTCTCGAGGGGGCGGGCTTTACCGACGTCAAAACTATTGCGGCCAGTGGCAATGCCCGGCTCTGCGCCAGCGGCCGGGCTGAAACCATCAGGCCCAGGCTGGAAAAGGCCATCGAAGCCCGGTTCGGTTTTCCGGTTGGCGTGGTGCTGCGCGCCCGCGACGAGCTCGAAGCCATGCTCGATGATCACCCTTTCGGGATTGTGGATCGCAAGGCCGATTGCACCCGGCATGTGCTGATGTTCGATCAACCCTTGCCCGAGGGCATCGTGCTCGACAGTTTGCCCGGAAACACCGAGATTCTGCGCATCGATCCGCGCGAAATCTATATCGCCGCTTACCGTCAGCCCAATGGGCGCTATACCGAGCATGTCGAAGAGGTCCTCATGCCGCTTTACGCGAAGCTGGGCAAGGGCACGCTCGACACCATGCGCAACTGGAACACGATAGAGAAGATCCTCTGAATGATCACCGTATTCGGCTCCACCAATCTCGATCAGATCGGCACTGTCACTCGCCTGCCCAAGCCAGGCGAGACCGTGGCTGGCGGCACTTTCTCCATGGCGCCGGGCGGCAAGGGGGCCAACCAGGCGCTGGCCGCACGGCGTGCGGGCGCAAAGGTGCTGCATGTCTCGGCAGTGGGGGATGATGCTTTTGCCGATCTGGCGACCGAACTGCTGCGCGACGGCGGGGTCGACCTCAGCCAATTGCGCAAGGCCGAGGCCGCGACCGGCATTGCCATGATTTTTGTCGATGCGGCGGGCGAAAATGTCATCGCCATCCTGCCCGGCGCCAATGGCACGGTGAGCGCGGAGGACGCCGAAACAGGGCTCGCGGGCCTATCCGCCACGGACACGCTCCTGGTGCAGCAGGAAGTGCCGCAGGCCGCCACGCGCAAGGCGCTTGAAATCGCCCGCGAGAAAGGCGCCCGCTCGATCCTCAACACGGCGCCCTTCCTGCCCGATACCGCGAAGCTGGCACCCCTGGCCGATATCGTTGTGGCCAATGAAACCGAATTTTCGCTGCTGACCGGCCGCCCCATCGAAGAACTCGACATGGCCATGCAGGATTGGGTCAACCGCACCGGCCGCACCATTGTCGTGACGCTTGGACCCGAGGGGGCCCGCGCCCGCACGCCGGACGGCCCGGTTTCGGTTGCTGCGCACAAGGTCAAGCCCGTCGACACGGTCGGCGCCGGCGACACATTCTGTGGCTATCTCGCGGCGGGGCTAGACGCCGGCCATTCGCTCGAAGCCGCCTTGCGCCGCGCGGCCGTGGCTGGGAGCCTGGCCTGCCTGAAACCCGGCGCGCAGCCGGCCATTCCGACGAAATCGGATGTTGATGGGGTCGTAGGCGCCTAACTGACGAGCTCCGCACCGTGGAGCAAAAAGGGCGCCCTGCGGCGCCCTTCTGCGTTCTCGGATCGAACCGCCTCAGGCGCTTTTATCGATGCCTTCGGCGTCACCATTGGTCTCTGGTGCCGGCTGGGCAGCCGCACCACCTTTGGCTACGCCAACCATGGCGGGCCTGAGGACACGATCGCCAATGGCGAAGCCTTCCTGGACCACCTGCACCACCGTGCCCTCGGGCACTTCGGCATTGGGCACTTCGAACATGGCCTGATGCTTGTGCGGATCGAATTTCTGGCCCGCGGCTTCGATCGGCTTGACCCCATGCTTGGCCAGGAGGCGCTGCATTTCCCGGTCGGCCAGCTCAATGCCGTCGATCAGGCTCTTGAGCGCCCCGTCCGCGGTTTCGCGCGTTTCGGCGGGGATGACCATCAGGGCGCGCGAAAGGGCGTCGGTGGCGGTCAGCATGTCCCGCGCAAAGCCGGCAATGGCATAGCTGCGCGTATCAGCCACATCACGCTCGGTGCGCTTCCTGAGATTTTCCATCTCGGCATGGCTGCGCAGCACGCGATCCTTGAGCTCGGCGTTTTCAGCCATCAAGGCTTCGACGGGATCAACCTCGGCAGCCTCGGTTTCCGGGTTTTCGGTTTCCGGCGTTTCGCCCTGGGCGGCGTTTTCGTCGCTCATTCGGTCTTCTTCCGTATGCATTGAAAAACTCTTGCCCGCCATATCGGCCAAGCGGGTCACTAATTCAAGTCTTACCGCGCTTCCTTGCCATCAGCGAGGAGATGACATTGGCGGTATAATCGACCACTGGCACAATGCGCGCATAGTTCAGTCGCGTGGGCCCGATGACGCCGAGCACGCCCACAATCCGGTCATTGGCGTCCTTATAGGGGCTGAGGATCACCGAGGAGCCCGAGAGGGAAAACAGCTTGTTTTCCGAGCCGATAAAGATACGCACGCCCTGGGCGCGTTCGGCATCGCCCAAGAGATCGAGCAACCCGTCCTTGCTTTCCAGCTCGTCGAACAGCTGGCGCATGCGCATCAGTTCGTCGCTGGCCATGGTGTCGTTGATGAGGTTGGCGCGGCCGCGCACGATCACCGTGGGCGCGTTGTTGCCGCCCGGCTCGGCGAGCGTGGCAATCCCCGCATCCACCAGCTTCTGCGTCAGCTCGTCCAGTTCCGCCCGCTGCTCGGCCCGGCGCTCATTGAGCACTTTGCGGGCCTCGGCCAGGGTGCGCCCCACTACATAATTGGCGAGGTAATTGCCGGCCTGCTGCAGCGTGCTGGCGGTATAGCCGGGTGGCAGGTCGAGAATGCGGTTTTCCACCTGGCCATCATCGCCCACCAGGATCGCCATGGCGCGTGTCGGGTCGAGCCGCACGAATTCGATATGCTTCAAGACCATGTCGGCCTTGGCCGCAATAACGACCCCGGCACCCTGGCTGAGGCCCGAGAGCAGGGATGAGGCCTCGGTCAACACATCCTCGACCTGGGCATTACCCGCCGTGCCCTCGATATGGCGGGCAATCTGGCTGCGCTCGGCCTCGTTGACAGCGCCCACCTCAAGCATGGAATCGACAAAGAAGCGCAAGCCTTGCTGGGTCGGCGCGCGGCCCGCCGAGGTGTGCGGCGCGGCGATCAGCCCCAGATCCTCCAGATCCGCCATGACATTGCGGACCGAGGCGGGCGACAGTTCGACCTGCAGCAGGCGCGACAGATCGCGGGATCCCACCGGCATGCCGGTATCGAGATAGCGTTCCACCAGCCGCCGGAAAATGTCCTGGCTGCGGGCATTGAGTACCGAGAGGAAGTCTTCGGCCTGTCTGGTCATGATGGTTTGATTAAACTCGTCGACTTTAACCCTGACCCTTCATTTAGGCCCTTGTTCCCCATCCGCCAAGCGTCGGGCGCTTGTGAGCGGGCCGCTTGAGGGTTAAGACGCGGTTAACTGCAATAGAAACTGGAATCACCATGCGGCCTTCCGGCAGACAGCCAAGCGATATGCGGGCAGTAACCCTTGAGCGCAATGTGGCCATGAAGGCGGAGGGTTCTTGCCTGGTCGCTTTCGGCAATACCAAGGTTTTGTGCACGGCATCGGTCGAAACCAGCGTGCCGGGCTGGCTGCGCGGCAAGGGCCAGGGCTGGGTCACGGCCGAATATGGCATGTTGCCCCGCGCTACCGGCTCGCGCACCCGCCGCGAGGCCACCGCCGGCAAGCAATCGGGCCGCACCCAGGAAATCCAGCGCCTGATCGGCCGCTCCTTGCGCGCCGTGGTGGATCTTGAAGCCCTGGGCGAAGTGCAGATCACCTGCGACTGCGATGTGCTCGAAGCCGATGGCGGCACCCGCACCGCCTCGATCACCGGCGCTTATGTGGCCCTCTGCGATGCGATTGCCTGGATGGATGAGCGCAAGCTGACCAAGGGCAAGGCGCTAATCGACAGTGTCGCCGCGATTTCCTGCGGCATTTATCGCGGCACCCCGGTGCTCGATCTCGACTATCTCGAGGACGTGGAAGCCGAGACCGATGCCAATTTCGTGATGACCGGCGCCGGCAAATTCGTGGAAATCCAGGGCACGGCCGAAGGCGCGCCGTTCTCCCGCGATGAGCTCGACAGCCTGATGTCGCTGGCCGAAAAGGGCATTGGCGAATTGAGCTCCATGCAGAAATCGGTGCTGGGTGCATGATGCCCCGGCTGTCCAAACGCGAGCAGGCGCCGATGCCCAAGGCAGGTGCGATGCCTGAGGGATCAATCAGGACGCCGCGGCCGGACTGCGCGATCTGGAACGATATTGCCCGCGTCCTGGGCACAAAGCCGGAGCAGAGCAAGTGAGCACCATTCCCCGCCTGCGCGCCGGTGACCGGCTCTGCATCGCCACGCACAATGCCGGCAAGCTTCGCGAGTTCCGCGAGCTGTTCGAGCCTTTCGGGCTTGAATTGGTGTCGGCGGGGGAACTGGGGCTGCCCGAGCCGGAGGAAACCGGCACCACCTTTGCTGAAAACGCCCGCACCAAGGCCCATGCTGCAGCCAAAGGCGCCAATATGCTGGCGCTGAGCGACGATTCGGGCCTGTGCGTGGATGCACTCAATGGCGATCCGGGTGTCTACACCGCCGACTGGGCCGGTGTGCCGCGCGATTTCAACCGCGCCATGAAGCGGGTGGAGGATGCGCTGCAGGCCGCGGGCGCCAATACGCCCGGTCAACGGGGCGCCTCGTTCAATGCCACGCTGTGCCTGGCCCATCCCGATGGGCGCGACATGCTCTATGTCGGCAAATGCGAGGGCACGCTGGTCTGGCCGCCGCGCGGCGATCAGGGGCATGGCTATGATCCCATGTTCATGCCCGATGGACACGACATCACATTTGGGGAGATGGCGGCCGAAGCCAAGCACAGTTGGTCGCCGGGCGAACAGGGCCTTAGCCACCGCGCCCGGGCCTTTGCGCAATTCGTGGAGAACCAGATTGACCATGGCTAGCGCCAACGACCTCTTTGGCGTCTATGTCCATTGGCCCTTCTGCGCGGCCAAGTGCCCCTATTGCGACTTCAATAGCCACGTCCATCGCGGGCCCTTCGATGAAGACGCCTTTGTCGAAGGCTATCGACGCGAAATCGCGCATATGGCCTCCCTGTCCTCCGGGCGGCTGGTGCAGTCGATCTTTTTTGGTGGCGGCACCCCATCATTGATGAGCCCCAAGGCCGTTGGCGCGGTTCTCGAGGCTATCGCCGGGGCCTGGCAGATCGACAGCAAGGCGGAGATTACGCTTGAGGCCAATCCGACCAGTGTCGAGGTCGAGCGTTTCAAGGGGTTTCGTGCCGCCGGAATCAACCGCGTCTCCCTGGGCGTGCAATCACTGCGTCCCGGCCCATTGGCTGAACTGGGCCGCCGGCACACTGTCGAAGAAGCCGTGGCGGCCGTGCGGATTGCCCAATCGGTCTTTGAGCGCTCCAGCTTTGATCTGATCTATGCCCGCCCCAAGCAGACGCTTGAGGATTGGGAGGACGAGCTCAAGGAAGCGCTCTGGCTGGCCCGCGGCCATATCAGCCTCTACCAGCTCACCATCGAGCAGGGCACGCGCTATTTCGACCTGCATCAGGCCGGCAAATTGCAGATGCCCAATGAAGACCTGGCCGCCGATTTCTACGAGCTGACGCAGGACTTGACCGCCCAAGCTGGCATGCCGGCCTATGAAATTTCCAACCATGCGGTGCCGGGCCAGGAAAGCCGGCACAACATGCTCTATTGGCGCTATGGCGAATATGCCGGCATTGGCCCGGGCGCCCACGGACGGCTGATGATCAATCATCAGCGCCATGCCACGGCCACCGAGAAGCTGCCTTTTGAATGGCTCAAACTGGTCAACGAGTTCGGCCATGGCATGACAACCGATGACGTGCTGACCTGGGAAGAACAGGGCGATGAGTTCCTCGTCATGGGCCTGCGCCTCAAAGAAGGCATTTCTCCCGCCCGCTTCATGTCGATTTCCGGCCGCGGCATTTCCGAAGCCCAGATTGCCGCGCTCAAGGGCTATGGCTTTGTCGAGACCTTGCCCAATGGCAATATCCGCGTGACCGAAAAGGGTTTTCCGGTGCTTGACGCGGTGGTGGCCGATCTGGCGGCATAGCGCTGACGGGCGTGCCTGAACCGCTGCATGGTCACGCCGGGGCCAGATCGCTTACATCATAGGTCCAGACGCGGAAGGCGGCCAATTGATGCGGCCCGAACGAGGTTAGTAGCGGTACGTCTGCGGCGTCCCGTCCGCGCGCCACCACGATCCGACCGATACGGGGCTTGTTGTTGCGTGGATCAAAGGTGATCCACCGTCCGCCCAGATAGACTTCCATCCAGGCACAGAAGTCATCCGGGGATCCTATCGGCACCCCGATATCGCCCAGATAGCCATTGATGTAGCGGGCCGGGATGTTCATGCAGCGGCATAGGGCAATGGCCAGATGTGCATAGTCCCGACACACCCCGATTTCCTCGCGATAGGCATCGTGCGCGCTGCGGGTGGAACTGGCAGTCTTGTAATTGAACGCCAGCCGGTCATGGACGAAATCGCATATCGCCTGCACCCGCGTCCAGCCCGGCGGCGTCTGCCCGAAAAGGTCCCAGGCGACCTGGCTCAGTTCGTCCGTCTCGCAATAGCGGCTGCCGGCCAAATAGACCAGGCAATCGTCAGGCAGCTCGGGCACCGGGACTTCCTCGGCCGAAAGATCGACCGGGTCGGGCAGGCCATCATCCTCGATGGTGCAGTCGCTCCAAATGGTAAAATCGCCCTCAGGCGCCACGAAGCGGCGGCAGACGTTGCCGAACAGGTCCTCATAGCTGGTCGTATCGACATTCGGAGTAGTGACCAGGCGCTCGGCAACCCGGATGTCGGGCGCCAGCGCCCGCTCGGCAGACATCATCGAGATCATCGGGGTCGGCTGGGGGCACGTGACAGTTATGTCGTAGCCAAGGCGTATCAACATCGCAGCGTCCTGTTCCAAAAAATGTCCGAGCAGGCGCGGCTGGCATCAAGGCGCCGCCGCGATGTCCTGCATGTCCGTTACGTTGACCTGAACGGCCATTCCGGCAAAATCGCTGGCCTTGCCGGTATGTGTGCCCCAAAGCGGAACGGCCTGAACCGGATCGCGGGCAACGCCCACCCGGATCAGATCCCTGTTGCCGATAATGCCGTTGGTCGGATCGAACTCGACCCAGCCGGCGCCGGGCAGGAAGACCTGCGCCCAGGCATGGGTCGCGCCACCCCCCAGATTTTCCGCACCGGCCCGCATGGGCACATAAATATAGCCCGTCACGAAGCGCGCCGCAAAGCCAAGGGCGCGCGCAGCCTCCATCATCAGCAGGGCAAAATCACGACAGGACCCGGATTGGCTGGCCAATGTCTCCGCGGGCGTCTGCGTGCCGCGATCGATCCGCCCTCGATAGGCGAAGTCGGCATGGATGGCGTGGGTCATGCGTTCCAGGATATCGGCCGTGTCGCGCGGGCTGGCGCCATCGACAAACCGACGCGCCCAGGCCATCGTCACGCCCCCGTCATCGGCATACTGCCGGACCCGGAGGGCGGCCAGGTCGGGCAGGATTTCGTCTTCATAGTCGAAAGGCCACTTGGCCGCGCCAGCTTCCCCGCGAAATTCGAGGGGCATATGCCGGGTATGGTCGAGCACGATGCTGGTTTCGAACCGCAATTGGGTCGACATCGTTTCGAACTGGGCCACGGCGACGCAATTGCCGAAAACATCGTGGATCCAGTGCAGATCGCTCGGTTCGGGCAAGACAGACAAGCTCGACTGCAGCAGGCGCTGGTCGTAGCTGTCCCGCGGCCGGAACAGGATGCGATGCGCTCCGAACCCCACCGGCTGATGATAGGTGTAGTGGGTGATATGGCGCACCTTGAGGATGGTCATGCCCGCGCCCGCCCCAATATGGGACGGCACATTTCGGGCCAACACCCGCGGGCGCCCAAGGCAAAGGGGCTGCCCCGGCGCCAATGTGCGCCAGGTTGCGGCCATTCTCTAGATTGCATGATGCGTGTCCAATCGGTGTCGCCGCGCCACCCATGCGGGCGCAACGCGCCAGGGCACCCTATCACGGCAAGCTGGCCGCACCGAACGGATTATCTGAACGTTGCGCGAGGCGCAAAGGCCATCAATAGACTTGAATCAGGCCATTTCCGCTCAGTCTTGCTGTTTCAATCCAGGGACCGTGCCACCATTCCCAGCATGCCGCGCTGCCGCACTGACGCGCGCCACAATTTCTTGCGCGCGTCGGCGGTTTCCAAATGCCGGTACTTGCCACCCGAAAATTTCGGCCAGTCCAGCGCCAGACCGGCACGCACCATCTCCGCGCCGAGATCCCTGCCGTCGGGCAGGAAGCACTCGGCCACAAGCCGGTCATAGGACAGTTCAGGTTTGATGCGCGCCGTCACGGTCTGGCCCTTGCACAACTTGGCCAGCGCCCATTTCGACTGCTTGCCAAATGGATGCTCGAGCTCCGGCGCATCGATTCCGGCAAGCCTGATCCGCACCTTGTTGATAATGATGGTGTCACCATCGACGACCCAGCATGGTCCCCTCAAAACCTGCTCGACGGGCGCTGCGGCACTTTGCGTGGACCGGACGACAACGACCCGCATCTCGCGCGGCAATTCGCACGCCAGCGGCGGCGTTGGCCTCTGAGGCCTCGAAAACAGGCGCAGAATTATGCGAACCAGCCCCACGCGCGTCCCCCCGGCGCCAAGACATCGAAACGGAACCTGGGTTCCATAGGATGAATGTGGAGCAGATTTCGTCTGCGGGAAAGATGGGGCGGCCATCGGGAACGGAGCACAACAAAAAAGCGGGCCAACTGGCCCGCTCTTCAGTCTCAACAGTGCTGTCGCCTTACTTGGGCGCCAGGACCATGACCATTTGCCGGCCTTCCGAGCGGGGCTGGCTTTCCACCTTGGCGACGTCCTCGGTCTGCTCGCGCACCTTGAGCAGGAGCTGCATGCCCAAATCCTGGTGCGCCATTTCGCGGCCACGGAAGCGCATGGTTACCTTGACGCGGTCGCCTTCGCCCAGGAAGCGCTGCACGGCCTTCATCTTGGTCTCGTAGTCATGGGTGTCGATGTTGGGACGCATCTGCACTTCCTTGACCTCGATCACCTTCTGCTTCTTGCGCGCTTCTGCCGCCTTTTTCTGTGCGGCATATTTGTAGCGCCCGAGATCGAGCATCTTGGCCACGGGCGGGTTCGAATTGGCGGCGATCAGGACGAGGTCGAGCCCCTGCTCCTGCGCTTCAGCCATAGCGTCGCGCGTGCGGACGATGCCACGGTTTTCACCTTCTGCATCGATGAGCTGAACGTCGGGGCTAGTGATATCCTCGTTGGCAAGCGGCCCATCTTTCTGGGGCGCAACGGGTCTCATGGGACGGCGAATGGCAAGCGTTCCTTATGCTATTAGTGCCTAGGGGTGATTTCGGCCCTAAAATCGTGGTAGCGGCCCAATAAGTCAACTGGCGCGTCCAAGCAATTTTCAGGCTGTTGCGATGGAGAAGCGTTCCAGCACTCAATTGAGAAAGCGTCCAAAACCAACATGGGTTCCATCCACAGCTTCAGCGTCACGGTCGGCACAGGCGCCGCCTGCCGTGAAATCGCCGTTGAGCAGCGCGCCGGCAATACGCCAGGCCTGTTCTGGCTCAACGGCTTCCGCTCGGTGATGAGCGGGCTCAAGGCGATGAGCCTCGATGCGCTCGGCGCCGAAAAAGGGCTGGAGGTCACCCGGTTCGACTATTCGGGCCATGGCCAGTCTGGCGGCCGGTTCGACGATGGCACGATCAGCCGCTGGCTCGAAGAGGCCGAGGCGGTGCTGGCGACGACCGGCGCCGCGCCGATCGTGTGCGGTTCGTCCATGGGCGGGTGGATCGCCCTGCTGCTGGCCCGGCGGCAATTGGCCAAGGGCACGCCGCTCAAGGGCCTGGTGCTGATCGCGCCGGCTACTGACGCCACCACTCGGATCCTGGCCCGCATGAGCGATGCACAACAACTCCAGCTTGAGACGCTAGGCTATTACGAGCGGGAAAGCGCCTATGGCGACGGCATGTATCGCTATACAAGACGCCTGATTGAGGACGGCGCGCATCACCTGCTGTTCGGCAGCGTGATCGAGACGGGTTGCCCGGTCCATATCCTGCAGGGCGGGCAGGATATGGACGTGCCGCCTGAACATGCCCAGCGGCTGCTCACGCATATCCTCCACGATCCGGTGACCTATACGCTGATCCCGGATGGCGATCATCGCCTCAGCCGCCCCGAGGATCTGGCGCGGCTGCGGGCGGCAGTTTCGGGTGTGCTCTAGGCCCGCGCGGACAATTTAGTCTTCTGCTGGCCTGCGGCATTGAAATTGTCCGGGCTCAGCCAGCGCTCGAATTCGGCACGCAGGGCAGGCCATTCCGTGTCGAGCATGGAGAACCAGGCAGTGTCCCGGCCCTGGCCCTTGACGATCATGTCCTGACGGAAAATGCCCTCGAAACGGAATCCGAAGCGCGTCGCCGCCGCCTTTGAAGGCTCATTGGCATTGTTGCACTTCCATTCAAAGCGTCGATAGCCGAGGTCATCGAAGGCATGGCGGGCAAACAGGAACAGCGCCTCGGTCGCAAGGCGGCTGCGCGCCATGGGCAGGCCCCAATAGACACCCCCAATCTCGATCGAACCATGCTCGAGACGAATACGCATCCAGGCCTGCTGGCCAACGGCCTTGCCACTGGCCTGGTCGATAACGGCCACATAGCGGTCCTGCCCGGCATTGACCTGATCTATCCAGGCCTCGGCAGCAGCCTGGCTTTCGGGCGCCTCGGAAAAGAGCCAGCGGAAACGTTCTGCGCCGCCGGGCATATTGGCCACCGCGAACAGATCGGCGGCGTGGCGCCGGTCCAGCGGTTCGAGCCGCGCATAATGCCCGTCCAGTACAATGCGGGCCGGGGCAGCCTGGGCGGGTCTTGGTATCATTGTTCGCTTTCCAGAAGCTGGGCCAGACCCATGCGATAGTTCGGATAGAGCATTTCGATGCCCAGCGCCTGCTTGATAGCCCGGTTGGAGACGCGCTTGTTGTCGCGATAAAAGCTGCGCTGCATCGGCGTCATTTCGGCCGTTTCGATGGGCAGGTCCGACGGCACATCCATGCCGATCATCTGCGCGGCGTAAGCGATGACGTCCTGGGGCGGCGCCGGTTCGTCATCGGCAAGATTGAAAGTGCCCCCGAGCCGCCGCTCGGCCGCCAGCGCCGTCACGCGGGCAATGTCGGCGACATGGATGCGATTGAATACCTGCCCCGGCTTGATCACCCGACGGGCGGTTCCGGCCCGCAGCTTGTCAAAGGTCGAGCGGCCTGGCCCATAGATACCGGCCAGCCGCAAAATGCAGAGCGGCACGCCGCGCTCGGCGGCATAGTCGCGCCAAGCCTGTTCGGCCAGAACGCGCCGGTCCGAGCGCATATTGCGCGGCACCAGGGGCGCTGTTTCGTCGATCCAGTCACCCTCGAAATCGCCATAGACCCCGACCGTCGAATAATAGCACAGCCACTGCAATTGGCTGGCCGCATCGAGATCGGCCCGGTGGTGACGCAGAACCGGATCGCCATGTTCATCTGGCGCAATGGACAGGATGACATGGCTGGTCGTGGCCAGCGCATCCCCTACAGCCGGGCCGGGCGCCGTGCCGTCAAAAAGCACGGCGTCAATATCGCCGGAGCGCAATTGCGCGGCCTTTTCAGCCGAGCGCACGGTGCCGCCAATGGGCGTGAAACCACCCTGGCGCATGGCCCGCGTCGCGTTGATGGAGGAGAATCCCAACCCAAAGAAAAATGCTCGCATCAGACCACCCCGTCCCATTCCGTGCGGACATCGCTATCGCTTTCCTGCGCCAGCCTGTCCAGCCGCAAGCTTTCTGCCCGCTCCGCATCGAGCCGCCGCAAGGCCCAAATCGCTGCGCCACGCACCAGAGGCGATGGATCGCCCAGCCTGGCCTCCACCAAGGGCAGCAGGCCCAGATCGTCCGAATTGCCGATGCAGATCAGCGCATTGCGCAGGAAGCGTGCGTGTCCGATGCGTTTGACAGGCGAACCGGCAAACAGCACCCGGAACCCGGTGTCGTCCAATTGCACCAGTTCGGCCAGCGCCGGTCGCTCGAATTCGGGCCGGCTGCGCAATTTTGCCTCGCGGCTGATGCTGGCGAATTTGTTCCAGGGACAAACGGCCAGGCAGTCGTCGCAGCCATAGATGCGGTTACCCATGGGCCTGCGGAATTCGCGTGGAATGGGGCCCTTGTGCTCCACCGAGTAGTAGGCAAGGCACTTGCGTGCATCGAGGCGGAACGGGGCGGGAAAGGCATTGGTGGGGCAGATATCGAGGCATCTGGTGCATGAGCCGCAGCTTTCCGCATGTGGCTGGTCTGTCGGCAGCTCCATATCGGTCAGGATTGCGCCCAAGAACAACCAGGAGCCGAAAGTACGGCTGACCAGAACGGAATGCTTGCCCTGCCACCCCAGGCCCGCCGCTTCGGCGAGCGGCTTTTCCATCAGCGGCGCGGTATCGACAAACACCTTCACATCAGCACCGGCCCGGCGGGCCAGCAACCCAGCCAGTTCCTTCAGGCGCCCCTTGATGATGTCGTGATAATCGCGGTTGCGGGCATAGGCCGAGATATTGCCGACGCTTTTGTCCTTGAGCAGGTCCATCGGATCGATCTCGGGGCCGTAGTTGACACCGAGCAGGATCACCGAGCGCGCCTGATCCCACAGCCGCCGTGGATCACCGCGCCGCTCCTCGGTCTCGGCCATCCAATCCATATCGGCATGCCAGCCCTGGGCGAGTGCGGTATGGAGCTTTTCAGGCAGGTCGGGCCGGGCGTCAGCGCTGGCAATGCCGAAGGCGTCAAAGCCCAGCGCCTGGGCGCGGGTCTTGAGTTCGGTGACGAGCATTTCGGTGCCGGCTTGGGCCATGCCGCCAGATAGGACTAAAAGTCCAGGTCCGCATAGCCCCTGGAAGGCGGCATGGCGACCACGCGGTCGTTGAGCAGGGTGCGGAAAGCCGGGCGCGACTTGATGCGCGAATACCAGTCGCGCGTTTCGGGCGGCACCTTGGCCCAGTCGATATCGCCCATATAGTCGAGCGTGGAGAAATGCGCGGCGAGGGCAAAGTCGGCCAGGCTCATCTCCGCGCCAGCCACCCATTTGCGGCTCGCCAGCAGCCAGTTGAAATAGAGCAGGTGTTCGCCCAGATTGGCCTTGGCGGCGCGCAACACGCTCGGCTCGGGCGTCGCGCCACGGATATCGCGCTTGGCGATCTTCTCCTCGACCAGATAGCGCGTCACCTCGTCATTGAGCTTGACCAGCACCCATTCCACCAGCCGCCACATTTCGGCTCGCTCCAGCGGACCGGCCGGAAACAGACCACCCACCGCTTCGGGGGTGTAGAAGTCCTCGACGGCATGGATCGTAGCGAGAATTCCGATAACCGGGTGATCGTTCTCGGTGAACAGGATTGGCAGGGTGGCCGCCGGGTTGATGGCGAGCAGCGCTTCTTCGCGCAGCCAGGGCTTGGTCTCCTCCAGATCCAGCGGCACCCCATATTCGGCACACATCAGCCGGATGAGGCGAGAGGCTGGATCGAGAGGATAGTGCACAAGACTGGGCATGAACAAAGCTCTGAAGTGGTTGCGTAGCAGCTTGGCGTGTCCCCCGCTTGGCGCCTTGAGCGAACACGGCTAAGAGACTGGGCCAAAAGCAGCCCTGGGAACGAGTTAGGGGATCAAATGAACGCCGATCAAGGTCTTTTTGTGCCCCTTATCCTCGGAATCCTGGAAGGGCTCACAGAATTCCTTCCTGTCAGTTCCACCGGGCACCTGCTTCTGGCGGACCATTTCTTCGGTCTGAGCCAGCCGAAGACTTTCATCGTGCTGATCCAGCTCGGCGCCATCCTGGCGGTGATCACGGTCTATTTTGCCAAATTGGGCGTCTTGATCCGCGATGCGCTGACCGGCAAGGCCTATGCCTGGCAGTTCGCCCTTGCCGTCGTGCTGGCGGGCTTGCCGGCCGTGGTCGCCGGCGTGCTGCTGCGCGATTTCATCCAGGGCGATTTGTGGGAATCGGCCATGCTGATCTGCATCACGCTGTTGATTGGCGGCATTGTCCTGCTCGTTGTCGACCGGCTCAAGCTTGAGCCGAAATACGACGATATCTACCGTTTCCCCTGGCATCTGGCGCTGATCATCGGCCTGTTCCAGATGCTGAGCCTGGTGCCGGGCGTGTCGCGCTCCGGCTCCACCGTGGTGGGCGGCATGCTGTTCGGTGCCAGCAAGCGAGCGGCGGCCGAATTCACCTTCTTCATGGCGCTGCCGATCATGGTGGGTGCCTTTGGCTATGATCTCTACAAGAGCCGCGATCTGATCGACTCCAGTATCGCGCTCAACGTGGCCATCGGTTTTGCAGCGGCCTTCGTGGCAGGCGCAATGGTGGTGCGCTATCTCTTGAATTTCGTCAGCCGCTACGGCTTTGCGCCATTCGCCTGGTGGCGCATCGTGGTGGGCGGCGCCGGTCTGATCGCTCTCTTGGCTTTCGGCCATTGACCTGCACTATGGCCCGGGCAAACCGGGCCTTTATCTGCGTACTGCCTGCAGGGGAGAACGTCAGGTCCCCGGTTCCCGTCCCGAATAGGTGGAGGGGAAAGTGAAGAAGTGGTTGGGGATCTCGACGCCCTTCTGCACGTCATAGAGCGAGAAGGTCAGCTCGGAACCATTTGGCTCGACCAAGGTCCACTGCGCCAAGTCCTTGGTTTCAGTGTCGAAGATCAGCGAGACCTGCACGGTTCCGGCGACAGTATCATCAATGACGGTGATCGAGAGATAGCCATCGGTATTGGTGACGTCGATGACATTGGCGTTGAGCAGATTGATCTGGTCACCCAGGAACTGACGCAGCGGAATGGAGTCCTGCGGATAGGCGTAGTAGGTCTCCTCGCGCCGGTCCACGACATAGAACCCACGCCCGATCGAGACAATCTCCTCGCGGCTGGGCGGGGCATAGCGGAATGCCACCTTGTTGGGCCGCTCGATGAAGAAGGTGCCTTCCTGGCGCCCGCCATTGGTGTCGATCTGCAAGAATCGCCCCACCATGGTGCGGATGGCCGAGTTATGCGCATTGATTTCGTTGATCAATTGCTGTTCTTCGGCACTGAGCGCGCGGCTCTGGGCCAATGCCGGCAAAGCGGGCAAGAGGGCGGCGGCAAGGCCGAGCATGAGAGCGGTGCGGCGAATCATCGGCGGGATTTCCTCGCTGGGTCTTTGGGTGAGCCTAACCTAGGCAGCAATTGCGGCAACAGGTGGAAAGTTCCGCAAGGGTTGATTCACTGGGTATCGGTCCCTCCGAGGCACCGCTCCATCCTGCCGCATGGTCGCTCGATCACATTGTTGAAACGCCAATCACTTTTGCGGAACGGAGCAGGGGCCGGTCCATTGCTTTGGTTACCGAGCAATTAGGCCCGGCCAATCGCAGGAGACCTGCCATGCAGGACCAAGACAAGAACCGCAACAATCAGGATTTCAACAACGAACAGAACCGCCAGGGACAGCGCGGTGGCCAGCAGAGTGGCCAGAATCAGCAGGGCCAGCAGGGCGGCCAACAGAATAGTCCGGACGACATGAATCGCGACGACGACCTGAACCGGCAGGGCGGCCGCGGCGGCCAGCAATCGGGTCAAAACCAGCAAGGCCAGCAGGGCGGCGAATTCAGCAAGGACCAGTCTGATTCAAGCACCAATAAACAGAACCGCTAATTGCGGTCAGCATCTTGTCAGGCGGCGGATACTCCGACGCCTGCATACGGAGGACGGAACTTTGGATGAGTCGAAGCTAGATCTGAACGATCTGATGCCCCTTTGGCAGCGAGAATTCGCGAATGGCATCGACCATACCGTAGTCGCAGGCCTCAGACGGCGCGATATGAATCTCGCTGTGCCTGCGGGAGGCAAGTACCGCGGCGGGGATTCGGCTCCGCTCACGCAGGATATTATCCGTTCGATCATCGTCTGCCAGTGCCGCGTCAAGCGTTGACTGCAGGCGTCGCGCGCTCATCCCGTCGGAATGCCCCATGGTGGTCGGATGGATCATGAACATGGAATGGACGGAGCAATAGCGTTCTTCTGCAGCAAGAAATACCGACACCGCAATCGAGCCCACTGAGCCTGTGTTGTATATTGCCAGCCGCAATGGCAACGCCCGGATATGATTGTAGAGATAGACGCCATCAGCGACGTAGCCGCCATTTGAACTGAACGCCAAATGGACGGTTTCCACGCCTTCATTGACCGCAGAGTTCAGGGCCGCCGCCAAGCGCCCTACCCCGCCGGGTTCAATTGGGCCGGTAAAGCCGAAATAGGCAATGATGTCGGACTGTCCCATGAGTGCCTTCCTGTTCGGCACTAAACGGGCAACAACCAATATCGATCCTGCCCGCCGCGTCGTCAGTATCCGTCGGCATTGTCGCCTACCAGTATCTCACGCTTGCCGGCATGGTTGGCAGGGCTGATGACCCCTTCATTTTCCATGCGCTCGATGAGCGTCGCCGCCTTGTTGTAGCCGATGGCGAGGCGCCGCTGAATATAGGAGGTCGAGGCCTTCTTGTCGGTCATCACGATATGAACGGCCTTGTCGTAGAGCTCGTCGCCTGAGCCGGCATAGCTCTCATCGCTCGAGGCGCCGCCTTCGCCATAGCCGCCCTCGTCCTCCTCGGTGATATTGTCGAGATAGTCCGGTGTGCCCTGGCTCTTGAGGTGGGCAACCACGCTCTCGACTTCGGCGTCCGAGACAAAGGCGCCGTGCAGGCGCTTGGTGCGGCCACCAGAGGCCATGTAGAGCATATCGCCATTGCCGAGGAGCTGTTCGGCACCCTGCTCGCCCAGGATGGTGCGAGAGTCGATCTTGGACGTCACCATGAAGGAAATACGGGTGGGGAAGTTGGCTTTGATGGTGCCGGTGATGACGTCCACCGACGGACGCTGGGTGGCCGTGACCATGTGGATGCCGGCGGCGCGGGCCATCTGCGCCAGACGCTGGATAGCGCCTTCGATGTCCTTGCCCGCGACCATCATCAGGTCGGCCATTTCGTCGACGATGATGACGATATAGGGCAATGGCTCGAGATCGAACTCTTCGCTTTCGAAGATCGCCTCGCCGGTCTCGCGATCAAAACCGGTCTGCACCGTCCGGGTGATGGTCTTGCCTTCCTTGGCCGCCTCGGTCACGCGCTGGTTGAAACCATCGATGTTGCGCACACCGATCTTGCTCATCTTGCGGTAGCGATCTTCCATTTCGCGCACCGCCCATTTGAGCGCCACGACCGCCTTGCTGGGATCGGTGACCACCGGGGTCAAGAGGTGCGGAATGCCGTCATAGATCGAGAGTTCGAGCATTTTCGGGTCGATCATGATCATGCGGCACTGCTCGGGTGTCATCTGGTAGAGCAGGGAGAGAATGAAGGTGTTGATACCCACCGACTTGCCCGAGCCGGTGGTACCGGCGATGAGCAGGTGGGGCATGCGCGCCAGATCGGCAATGACGGGTTCGCCGCCAATGGTCTTGCCCAGGCAGATGGGCAGCTTGCCCTTCATCTTCTCGAAATCGGACGAGGCCAGCATTTCCCGGAAGAAGACCGTTTCGCGACTCTGGTTTGGCAGCTCGATACCGATGGCGTTGCGGCCAGGCACTACGGCGACGCGGGCCGAAATGGCGCTCATGGAACGGGCGATATCGTCGGCCAGCGAGATGACGCGGCTCGACTTGATGCCGGGGGCCGGTTCAAGCTCGAACAGGGTCACGACCGGGCCGGGGCGGACATTGATGATGTCGCCCTTGACCCCGAAATCGGCCAGCACAGCCTCAAGCTGACGGGCCATTTCCTCGAGCCGCTCGGGGGCATGCTCGGGCATCGGGCCGCCGCGCTTGGGTTCGGCGAGCAAGCTCAGTTCGGGCAGCTCAAAGCCATGCGGCTCATCGAGCAGGGAGCCCTGGGCCTCGCGGAAGACACGCTGCCCAGGGGCCGGGCGCGGCGCCGGCGCTGTGACGCGTGGCGCCGCCGGATCGGCCGGATGAAAGCGCGAATCGCCGCGCTGCGTCCGGGCCGGCATGGGCGCGTCGGGCACGAAGGGGATATCATCGTCTTCCGGCTCATCGGGATAGTCGATGGCGGTGTCGTCATATTCGGGCTGCGCCATGATCCGCGCGGACGGCTCAAAGCTGGGTTCCTCGTGCTGAACGGGGAGATGAATGCGCCGCTGCGGCGCCGCGACGTCAGGTTCACGGCCGACATGCACCTCGGGCGCCGTCATGGACGGCTCGACATCATGCGCAAACTCTTCGCTCTGCTCATGCGCGCGGCGCGCAGCATGCTCGGCCTTGGCGCGGCGGAAGGCGGTGCGCAGCGAATAGCCCATGTGAACGACGGCACCCATGGCCACTTCGACGACCGGATTGGGTTCGCGCTCATCCTCTTCGGCGGCCCGGCGGGCGGCAGAACCCTTGGATGGCTTGGCCGGAATGGACGTGCCCAGGCCCATGGCGATCCAGAACAGGGCCAGAGCGGGCGCACTCAGAATAATGGCGAACAGGGTCGAGGTGAGCGGTTGCGGGTCGCCACCGGCAATCATGCCCGCCAGACTGGTGAACAGCATGCCGGCAAGTCCACCCAACCCGGTAGGCAAAGGCCAGGTTTCAGGCATGGCTACAAATGCAAAGACTCCGGCGAACAGCAGGACTGCTCCGACCCAGGCGCCGAGACGCAGTCCAGCGCGCGTCACTACATGGCGGCGTGCCATGGCCCAGCCCCAAAGCGCCAGGGGGACCACCATGACGAGACCTGCCAGGCCGAGAAACTGGAACACCAGATCAGCAATGACGGCGCCGGGAAAGCCGAGCCAATTGGCGGGCGCCTTGGCAGTGGCCAGCGACAAGGATGGATCGTCGACAGACCAGGACGCCAGCGCGGCCAGCAATATTGCACAAACCCCCAGTACCAGCAGCCCGGCGACCCGCAAGGGAATGCGGATGGCAATGGCCGGCGGCGGCATCGGTGCCTTGGCCGAACGACCCGGATTGCGGGCTGCGCGGGCAGGCAGGCTGCGGACTTCATCGAGGGTCGGAATAGGATGGCTGGGCATGAAACGCATTACTCACTGTCGGCCCGCAAACCATCGAAGTGGGCCGTAATGACGTCATGCTATCCGGGTGTGGTTAATCGCGTGCTAACCATCGCCCATCGGGCAAAGGGAAGGGCGGCACCGCAGCGCCGCCCGTCAGAATTGGATTAGTTGTAGGCGCGCTCGCCGTGGGTCGAGAGGTCGAGACCATCGCGTTCGGCCTGCTCGGAGACCTTGGCGCCGCCGAACAGAGCCTTGACGATCAGCATGGCGATCAGCGCGACAACGCCCGACCACACCACGGCAACAATGACGCTGGTGAGCTGGACCATGAACTGCCCGCCCATGTCGTAGCCATCGAGCGGATAGCCGCCAAAGGAGGGATTGGCGACGATGGCCGTGCCCAGCGCGCCGACAATGCCGCCAACGCCGTGAATGCCGAAAACGTCGAGGCTGTCGTCATATTTGAGCATGGGCTTCAAATTCACCACGGCCCAGAGACAGACGACGCCGGCGACTGCACCGAGCACAATGGCACCACCGACGCCGGAGAAGCCGGCCGCCGGGGTAATGGCGACAAGACCCGCCACAGCGCCGGAAACGGCGCCAAGGGCCGAGGCGTGACCGCGCGTGATACGTTCGCCCAGGGCCCAGGCCAGGGCACCGGCGGCAGGCGCGAGGACGGTGTTGATCAGGGCCACAGCGGTCAAGGCATTGGCTTCCAGGTTCGAACCGGCATTAAAGCCGAACCAGCCGAACCAGAGCAGACCCGTGCCGATATAGGTCAAGACCAGATTGTGCGGCGGAATGGGCTCTTTGAGGTAGCCTTTGCGGGCGCCGAGCATCAGAGCCGCCACAAGGGCGGCCACACCGGAATTAATATGGACCACCGTGCCGCCGGCAAAGTCATAGGCGCCCATGTTGAACAACAGACCGGGGCCGGACCAGACCATGTGGGCCATGGGCACATAGGAGAAGGTGAACCAGATGGCGAGGAACGCCATCAGCGCACCGAATTTCATGCGCTCGGCAATGCCGCCCACGATCAGGGTCGAGGTGATACAGGCGAAGGTGAGCTGGAACGCCACAAAGACCATTTCGGGCAGTTCATAGCCGGCGGTAAATGTCTCGGCGGTGGATTCGAGCGTCACGCCGGAGAGGAAGAATTTGGAGAAGTCGCCGAAGAAGGCCGAGAGCCCGCCTTCAGTGGGGCCAGCAAAGGCCAGTGAATAGCCATAGGCCACCCAGAGAATCGAAATCAGCGAGAAGCCGAGGAAGACCTGGGTCAGGACGCTCAGGATATTCTTGGCGCGCACTAGGCCGCCATAGAAAAGGGCCAGACCCGGTATGGTCATGACGATGACGACCATGGTCGAGACCAGCATCCAGGCAACGTCACCCTTGTCGACAACAGCGGCCGCAGCCTCGGTCACGGCTTCAGCGGCGGGTGCGGCGGTCTCCTGAGCCAGGGCGGGCAGCGCCGCCAGGAAGGAGGCCAGGGTTGCGCCTCCCAGAACTTTGGACAATTGCATTTGGTCTTGTCTCCGAATGTGGGAAGCGAGTTAGAGCGCAGAGGCGCCGGTTTCGCCGGTGCGGATGCGGGTCACAGCGAGGAGGTCGAGCACGAAGATCTTGCCATCGCCAATGCGCCCGGTCTGGGCCGCCTCGCGGATGGTGGTGGCGATCTGGTCCGCCTGATCGTCATCGACGGCGATTTCGAGCTTGAGCTTGGGCAGGAAGTGCACGGCATATTCTGTGCCGCGATAAATCTCGGAATGGCCCTTCTGGCGCCCATAGCCCTTGACTTCGGTAACGGTCATGCCATGGACCTCGAGCGAGGATAGCGCCTGGCGCACCTCTTCGAGGCGGGACGGCTTGATGATGGCAACCACCAGTTTCATGTGACCCCCTTTGGCGCCACTTTGGGCGCATGCTGGAACGTCACAGAAGACTCAAACGCCGTGCCAACCGAACCGGCGCCATTTTAGTGTTTATTTAGAAGGGTTTGCGAATATCGCGCGCAAACAGGCACGAAAATGGGCAGGTCAATGCCTAATTTCCGTGCAAAAGATTCCTGCAATGCTCGTTTTCCAGGCATCTTGCCAGGGGTGTGCAGTCCGCGCGTTTTGCGAGTGGGAAGCCTCTGTGGCGGGCCAAGAGGGGCGCGGGCTGCACGCCGCTGGCAAGCGGGGATGGCCGGACACATGGCCCGACCATCCGGAGTATGAGTTACTTGAACTCGGGATAGGCTTCGACGCCGACCTCGGCCTTGTCGAGACCCAGATCTTCGTCCTCGGCGGTCGGGCGCAGGCCCATGATCGACTTGAGGATGAACCAGACCACGAAGCTCACCACGAAGACGAAGATGCCAACGATGATGATCGAGATCAGCTGACCACCCAGGGTCGCATCGGGGTTGGTGAAGACCACGGCGATGGTGCCCCAGATACCGGCCAGAAGGTGAACCGGAATGGCGCCGACAACGTCGTCGACCTTGAGCCGGTCGAGCAACGGCACGGAGAACACCACAATCAGGCCGCCGACGGCACCGATCAGGGTGGCCGTGCCCAGACCCGGCGTCAGCGGTTCGGCGGTGACAGCGACCAGCCCGGCCAGAGCGCCGTTGAGCACGAAGGTCAGGTCGACCTTCTTGTAGATGATGGCGGTCGCGATCAGGGCGGCAAGCGCACCGCCGACGGCACCAGCATTGGTGTTGGCCATGATACGGCCGACATCGGCCACGTCACCCACCGAGCCCATGGCGAGCTGCGAGGCACCGTTAAAGCCATACCAGCCCATCCACAGGATGAACACGCCGAGCGTTGCCAGGGGCATGGAGGAGCCGGGCATGGCGTTGACCGAACCATCGGCATTGTACTTGCCGCGACGCGCGCCAAGCAGGATGACACCGGCGAGAGCGGCCCAGCCACCAACGGAGTGCACGACGGTCGAACCGGCGAAGTCGAGGAAGCCGAACTGGCTGTCGAGGAAACCGCCACCCCACTTCCAGGACGCCTGGATCGGGTAGATCAGCGCGGTCAGCACCACGGTGAAAATCAGGAAGGGCAGCAGCTTGATGCGCTCGGCCAGCGTACCCGAAACGATCGAGGCGGTGGTGGCGCAGAACATCACCTGGAAGAAGAAGTCCGAGCTGGTGGCTGCATAGGAGAAGTCATCGGCGCCGTCAGCAGTGATGCCCACGGCTTCGAGAATGGCGATACCGAAGGCACCGAGATAGCCACCGGTCTCATCCGACCCCATGGCCCAGTTACCCAGCGGATACATCAGGTTGTAGCCGATGAGGTAGTACATCAGGCACGCCACGGCGAAGAGCGAGACGTTCTTCAAGAGCTGCATGGAGACGTTCTTGGTGCGGACCATGCCCGCTTCGACCATGGCAAAGCCTGCGGCCATCCAGAACACCAGAATGCCGCCCAGGATCATCAGGAACGAATTGAGGATAAATACCACATCTGCCGAGACGCCTTCGCTCAGCGTTGCGGCGGCTTCTTCAGCGGGGGCTGCGTCCTGGCCCAGGGCCGGGAGCGACAGCAGCAGCGAGGCCAGCGCCACGCCACCTGCGATCTTTAGGGGAGTCTTGAACCCTGTCATTGTCTTTTTTCTCCTGAAATCGGTGGCGTCAAAGCGCAGAAGCGCCGGTTTCACCGGTGCGGATGCGGGTAACGGCGAGCAGATCGAGTATGAAGATCTTGCCATCGCCGATGCGACCGGTCTGGGCGGCGTCACGGATGGCCGCACTCACCGCGTCGGCAATGCCGTCATCAACGGCGATCTCGACCTTGAGCTTGGGCAGGAAGTGCACGGCATATTCGGTGCCACGATAAATTTCGGAATGACCCTTTTGCCGGCCATAGCCCTTCACCTCGGTCACGGTCATGCCGTGGACATCGAGTGAGTTGAGCGCCTGCCGCACCTCCTCGAGCCGCGATGGTTTGATGATTGCAACCACCAGTTTCATGCTTGCCCCTTTCTGCCTTGGGTGTTCGATGCCCAACAGGACTCAAGAGCCGTGCCAAACTGGCTTGGACCTGTCTTTTTTCTTTTTGCTCAATGGTTTAATTCCCACCCTCCGCGCCAGCCAGCTTTGTGGCGACATCGAGGCAGCAGCATATTGCTCAATATTTGTGCGCTAGATGTTGGCAAACTCTAGAATGCTCATTTTTTGACCAACCATCCCGCGGCAATGATGCGCTTGCCTCTCAAGCAGTCAGGGCGGACAATGAGCGGCAAGGAGATCAGCATGTCCCAATCCAGTCCCGAGCGGCATGACGTCATTATTGTCGGTGGCGGTCCTGTGGGCCTGACCATGGCCCTGGCCCTGGTCCGATCCGCGCCCGGCGTTCAGGTGGCGCTGGTCGACCGGCGACCGCTGGAAGTGCCACGGGACAACCGGGCTTCGGCCATCGCCGCCGGTGTGCGCAGGGTGTTCGAAGCGCTGGGCGTCTGGACAGTGATGGAAAGCCGGTCCCAGGCCATAGCGAGCATGCATATTACCGATTCGGGCACCGGCGATCTGGCGCGGCCGCTGTTCCTTCGGTTCGATGGCGATGTGGCTCCGGGCGAAGCCTTTGCCCATATGGTGCCCAATCAGGCCAGCAGCGCAGCGCTGCTCAGCGCGGTGGCAGACGATATCACCGTAATCGCTCCTGCCGAGATAGCCGACTGGAGCGCGGACGGCCCATTGGGGCGGCTGACCCTGGCTGATGGCCGGGTGATTACAGCACCGCTGATCATTGCCGCTGATGGCGCGCAATCGCGCCTGCGCCAGCGTGCCGGCATCGAGACTATGGGTTACGACTACGGCCAGGTGGGCCTGGTGGCGACGATTGCCCATGAACTGGCGCATGATGGCGTGGCCTATGAGCACTTCCGGCCTGCGGGGCCTTTTGCCAGCCTGCCCCTGATTGGCAATCGCTCGTCTCTGGTCTGGACCGAGACCGCACAGGACGCGCCGCGCTTCCTGGCGATGACACCAGACGAATTGGCGGTGGCGATCGAAGCGGTGATGGGCTCGACGCTGGGCCGGGTCAGCCTCGAGGACAAGCTGATGGGCTTTCCGCTGCGCCTGCAGCTGGCCAAGAGCTTCATTGGCCCTCGTCTGGCACTGATCGGCGATGCGGCTCATGTGGTGCATCCGATTGCCGGCCAAGGGCTCAATTTGGGTCTCAAGGACGTCGCTGCGCTGGCGGAAGTGATCGTTGAAAGCCTGCGTCTGGGCCTCGACCACGGATCGGCCGACGTGCTGGAGCGCTATCAGAGCTGGCGCCGGCTCGACACGGCCTCGATGGCCGTGGTCACCGACGGGATGAACCGGCTTTTTTCCAATGACATTGCCCCGGTTCGGGCCCTGCGCGATTTCGGCCTGGGGCTGGTCGACCGTGCCGGGCCGGTCAAATCAGCGCTCATCCGCGCCGCCTCCGGCATCGGCGGCAGCGCACCAAAACTGCTCAGTGGACTGCCCATCTGACGCTGAGAATAGCCCAACCAATGTGCGCGTGGATAAATGGGCTACCTGGAGTGGCGCTGAATTTCCTCGGGTTCGACGTTGCGGGCCTCTTCAAGACTCAAGAGCGGCACGCCCTTGCGGATGGGAAAGGCCAGCCGGGCGGCAACCGAGATCAATTCGGACTTGTCGTCCGATAGGATCAGCCGCGTCTTGGTGAGCGGGCAGACCAGCATTTCGAGCGTATGGGGGTCCAGAATGTGGCGCGGGTCCGCCGGTTGGCCGCCCATCAGTTGAGCGGCGCAGCGCCGTCCGAGCCGCCGCGCGCCATTTCATATTCGGTCATGGCGATCAGCGTTTCGGCACGCTCTTCCAAGGTTTGCGCTTCGAGCAGCACCTGCTTTTCGGCGGCGCCATAGGGTGAAACCATGCAGCAGAAATTGACCAAATCCGCCGTGCCGGTCGATTCGATCTCTTCCCAATTCAGCTCGAAATTGGCGAACTCGGCATAGTCACGCATCATCTTGACGAAACGGGCCCGATCGACAGCCTCTTCGCCGTGGTTGCGGGCAAAATCGGCTTCATAGCCTTCGGCCGAAATGACGCATTGCCGATAGGGCGTGAGCACGGTGAGTTCGTGCAGCAGGCGGAAGCGGGTGACCCCTTCGAGGATGATGAAATAGCGCCCGTCGCCGCTTTCTTCGAAATGCGTGAGGCGCCCCAGGCAGCCAACAGATTGCAGCGGCGCGCGTCCCTTGGGGCTCTCCTCAGTGGTGTCTTCGGGCTGAATCAGTCCGATCAGCCGGTCCCCGCGCAGGGCCGCATCCACCATTTCAATATAGCGCGGCTCGAACACATTGAGCGGGCGATGCGAAAAGGGCAGCAGCAGGGCGCCGCTGAGCGGAAACACCGGCACCGATTTGGGCAGTTCAGCTGGGCTGGCGGGTCGCTTGGGCATTCATCGTCCTATCAGGAGAAGAGCACGGCCGAGAGCATGCGCCGCCCCCTGAGCGTGGCCGGGTCCTTGGGGCCCCAGGCTTCGAACAGTTCGAGCAGTTTCTTGCGGGCCGCTTCTTCATTCCAGGAGCGGTCGCGCTTGAAGCTGGCAACCAGGGCCTCAGCGGCTTCCAGTCGCTTGCCTTCGGCATTGAGGACAACGGCCAGATCAAGCCGGGACTGATGATCGTCCGGATTGGCCGCGATGGCGGCTTCCAGCGTCGCGGCTTCCGACAGGCCGGCCGCTTCCTGCTTGAGGCGAATGGCGTGCATGTGGGCGGTATAGGCGTCACCGCTGCGCTTATCCTCGGGCACCAGGTCGAGCGTGGCCTTGGCCTGGTCGATCTCGCCGGCGCTGATATAGATGCCGGCGAGGCCAATAAGGGCGTCTGCATTGTCCGGGGCGTGCTGCAGCACCATGCCGTAGATCTGCGCGGCCTGCCCCAGGTCACCAGCGGCCAGCGCAGCCTTGGCGGCCTCATTGGCCTGGGCGATCTGGGCCTCAAGTGAATCGCCATCGCTGGACTGCGATCCTCCGCCCCCAGCGGCGGCGGCGGCAATCAGCTTTTCGGCAAAGCGGCGCACTTCGCCCTCTGGCATGGCGCCCATGAAGCCATCGACCGGGCGGCCGCCGGCAAAGGCGAAAACGGCCGGAATGGACTGCACACCCAGCTGGCCCGCGATCTGGGGATGCTCGTCGATATTGATCTTGACCAGTCTGATCTGCCCCGCCTTTTCGGTGACAACCTTTTCAATGGCCGGGCCAAGCTGACGGCAGGGGCCGCACCAGGGGGCCCAGAAATCCACCAGCACTGGCACGTCGCGGGAGGCATCGATGACGTCGGCCTTGAAGCCGGCATCGGAGCCTTCGCGGATGAGATCGGCGGGAACCGGGGCGGCGCCAGGGGCACCATCAAAGGACAAGGTCATGTTTTCCACTCTTGAGCTGGCAGGAAACGCAGCGTTTGCGGCCTTTTTGCGCCCGCAGACCCCGCGCTGGCAACCCCCGATTCCCACAGCCTTTCGCGAAGATGACAGAAACACGAAAAACCGGGTTGCATTCGGGTCGGCGATTGGGCATATAGCGCCCGTCGCCGCACTTACAAGTGCCGGAGACGACGGAGCGCGGGTGTAGCTCAGGGGTAGAGCATAACCTTGCCAAGGTTAGGGTCGTGGGTTCGAATCCCATCGCCCGCTCCAATTTCCCGATTGCCGGGACACGACAAAAGGCCGGACGCAAGTCCGGCCTTTGTTGTTTTGGGGCTGGCTGGATTGGGCCTGCACAGGTGATCCGTCAGAGGCGACAGGCGCGACACCCGGCATTTGAGCCTTGTGCGGCTCCACCGGAGCCACCCATCCGCGTCGCGGATAAAATCTCTCCACCGGGGAAATCTGCGCTTCGGACATGGCTCGAAGCCGCCCGGCCCTTCGGCTTGCGGTTGCACGGTAACGAACGGCCAGTGGCCCGGAAAGATGAACGTTCAAGGGCAAGAGCCACTGGCCGTTCGTCACGGAAACACGGATT